>CAZBUU010000043.1:0-23333 GCA_964495125.1 uncultured Rubrivivax sp. | reverse complement strand
TACGGCATCACCAACGGGCGCGCCAGCGGCAACGTCACGCTGTCGAGCAACGGCAGCTATGCCGGTGGCCTGGTGGGCTACGCCGATGCCAACCAGGGCGCCAATGCCAATGCAGGCGCCGGCATCAACGATTCGTCGGCCACCGGCAACGTGAGTGGCGGTTCGAACACCGGCGGCCTGGTCGGCTACTACGACTCTCGCAGCCTGGGCTCGGGGGTGTTCGACAGCCGCGCCACGGGCAGCGTCAGCGGCACCGGGGACGTCGGTGGCCTGATCGGTCGCTTCGTCGGCAACGCCACGCCCAGCCGCGACATCGTCGGCAGTCACGCCACCGGCAGCGTCTCGACCCAGAGCGAGGGTGGCGGCCTGGTCGGCGACTATTTCGGCACCAAGGGCATCACCGCCAGTTTCGCCACCGGCTCGGTGACGGGGTCCGGCAGCAGCACCCATTCGCTGGGCGGCTTGGCCGGTCGCTACTACTTCAACAGCACCGGCACCAACCCCGCCGGTCTCTCGCAGTCCTACGCCACCGGCAACGTCTCGCTGGCCGCAGGCGCGAGCATCAGCACCAGCAGCATCGTGTCCGCCGGTGGACTGGTCGGCGCACTGGACTCGAACTCGCGCACGAACATCGCCATCACCGATGCCTATGCCACCGGCAACGTGTCCCTGGCGCCCGCTTCGGGCGGGCAGTTGCGCGCCGGCGGCCTGGTCGGCTCGGCCAACGCCAGCGTGCTTCGCACCTATGCCGTGGGCGCGGTGTCCGCCGTGGGCGGCACCAACCGCGTGACTGGGGGCCTGGTCGCCCAGATCGGTGGCCCGACGGTCACCGTGAGCAACAGCTACTGGGACACCGAGGCCAGCGGCCTGGCCAGCACCGTGGGCGGCGGCACCGGCGTGAGCTCGGCCTCGATGCTGCAGGGCGCCACCTTCACCGACTGGAGCCTGGGCGCCACCGGCGCGGCCGGCAGCACCTGGCGCATCTACGAAGGCTTCACGCGCCCCTTGCTGCGCGGCTTCCTCACGCCACTGACACTGACGCTGGCGGACGCGACCAAGGTCTACGACGGCACCACATCCTTCGGCAACGCCACCCTGACGGCCGCATCGGGCCCGGTGAGCAACCCCGAACGCATCTTCACCAATGCCCCCTCGCCGGACGTCGGCACCTACAACATCGCCGCCGCCGGCGTCTGGTCGGTGCAGAACGGCTACGACATGACGGTCAGCGGCGACGCCACGCTGACCGTGAACCCGCGCCCGCTGACGCTGGCCGGCGTGGTGGCCGACAAGGTGTACGACGGGACGCGCACCGCCAGCCTCGTCGCCAACGCGCAGCCGAGCGGGCTGGTCACCGGCGAGAACCTGACGGTCGACCTGGCCAACGTCTCCGCCACCTTCGACACCAAGAACGTCGGCACCGGCAAGACCGTCAGCATCACCGGTTTCGCTCTGGCGGACGGCAGCAACGGGAAGGCGTCCAACTACAGCCTGCCGAACGGCGCCACGGGCACGGCCAATATCACACCGGCCACGCTGACAGCCGGCGGCTTCACCGCCACCCACCGCGTGTACGACGGCACGACCACCGTTGCCGTCACGGCGGCCGGGGGGTCGGTCACCGGCGCGGTGGCCGGTGACGATGTCACGGTCGACGTGTCCTCCGTCAACAGCGGCACCATGGCCGACAAGAACGTCGGCAGCAACAAGCCGGTCACGGTGGCCGGCATCACGCTGAGCGGCGCGGACGCGGCCAATTACGTCGTGGGTGGCGCCAGCGGCGTGACGGTCAACATCACGCCCAAGACGCTGACGGTGAACGGCCTGGTGGCCAGCAACCGCACCTACAACGCCAGTCTCAACGTCAGCGTGTCCACCAACACGGCCGTGGTGTCGGGCGCCGTGGCCGGAGACATCGTCTCGGCGACCCCGAACAACCTGACCGGGCAGATGGCCGACAAGAACGTCGGCACGGGCAAGGCCGTGACGGTGGCCAACGTGCCGCTGCGCGGCATCGACGCGGCGAACTACACCGGCAGCGCAGGCGCAGTGACGGTCAACATCACGCCCGCCACCGCCTACCTGTACGTCACCCGCACCGCCGGCACCGACCGTCTGTACGACGGCACCACCAACGCCGCGGTGAACGTCGAAGTCATCAACGTCTTCGGCAACGACCAGCTCACACTGAGCCACGACGCCCCGACCTACGCGAACAAGAACGTCGCGTACAACAACGCCGGCAACGTCACGAGCAAGACCATCACCGTCGGCAATCCCAGCATCTCGGGTGCCGATGTCGGCAACTACGTCCTCGACACCAGCACCTACGGTTCGACCTTCGGCACCATTTCGCCCAAGCCGCTGGCCGTCAGCGGCGTGGTGGCCGAGAACCGGGCCTACGACGGAACCCGCAATGTCAACGTGAACGTGGCCGGCGCCACCGTGGACACGGCCGGTGTCGTGAGCGGCGACGACGTCACCGTGACCCTTCCGGGTTCGGGCACGGTCGTGGGCACCATCGCCTCCAAGAACATCGGCAACAACCTGCCCGTCACGGTGCCGGGCTTCTCGCTGTCGGGCGACGACCGGCTGAATTACACGGTCACCGGCAGCAATGGCGTCACCGTCGACATCACGCGCAAGCTGCTGACAGCCACCTACACGGGCCGCGACCGCGTCTACAACGGCGCCACCTGGGCCGGCGTGCAGGCCAGCACCAGCGACATCGTTGCCGGCGACAGCGTCAGCTTCTACTCCAACGACTACGCCAATCTCTACACCCAGTTCCCCGGCTTCTACACGGTGCCGGGGGTCTTCACGGGCACAGGCGCAAAGAACGTCGGCGAAAACAAGCCCATCAACGTCACGTACGACTACTTGATCGGCAGCGACGCCAACAACTACACCTTCACCAACGGCCAGCAGAGCGGCGTTTACGGCACCACCACGGCCAACGTGACGCCCAAGCCACTGGCTTCGCTGGTGTTCACGGGCACGAACCGCGTGTACGACGGCACCACCGCCGCCACGGTGACGCTGAACAAGGGCAGTTCCGGCGTCATC
Source organism: uncultured Rubrivivax sp. (assembly GCA_964495125.1). Taxonomy (GTDB): domain Bacteria; phylum Pseudomonadota; class Gammaproteobacteria; order Burkholderiales; family Burkholderiaceae_C; genus Rubrivivax. The sequence continues at coordinate 20,267 of CAZBUU010000043.1, read as the reverse complement.
GGCTCGGACAACGTCAGCACCACGCAGACGGCCGTGTTCGCCGACAAGAACGTCGGTACGGGCAAGACGATCAACATCTCCAGCGTGGTGCTGAGCGGCACCGACGCCGGCAACTACACGGTGGACGCCATCGCCGCCACCACCACGGCGAACATCACGGCCAAGCCCGTGACGCTGACGGGCATCACGGCCACGCCGCGGGCCTACGACGGCACGACCACGGTGGCGGTGAACGCCACCGGCGTGACGTCCGCAGGCTTCGTGGCAGGCGACGACGTGGGCGTGGCCCTGCCGCCGGGCGGGCTGGACAGCGGCACGGTGGCCGACAAGAACGTCGGCAACGGCAAGCTGGTGACGATCGCCGGGCTGTCCCTGTCCGGCAACGACGCGGCCAACTACAGCATCGATGCCGCGGGCAGCGGGTTGACCGTGAACATCACGCCGCGACCGCTGAATGCCGTCTACGTCGGCGGCAGCCGGGCCTACGACGGCAGCATCGCCGCCCCCGTGACGGCCAATTCGGCCGATCTCATCACCGGCGACGCCGTCACCTTCTCCCAGAGTGCCGTGTTCACGGGCCTGAACGCCCGCAACGTCGGCACCGGCAAGCCCATCAGCGTCACCGGCATCTCCATCGCCGGCACCGATGCGGCCAACTATTCCCTGGTCAGCAACACCGCCAGCACCACCGGCGACATCACCTCCAAGGGGGTGACGGTCAGCTACACCGCGCTGGGCCGCGTCTACAACGGCCTGGCCGACACCAGCGTCACCGTCTCCGGCAGTTCCACCGACCTTGTCCCTGGCGATGCCGTCGACTTCACGCAGACCGCGGTGGTTCGCGGCGACGGCGCCGCCGGCCTGGGACGGCCGGTGGACGTGAGCAACATCAGCCTCACCGGCGCGCAGGCCGCCAACTACACGCTGGCTTCGACCACCGCCACGACGACGGTGAACATCGCCCAGCGCCCGATCGGCGTTTCCGGCATCAATGCCGTCGACCGCGCCTACGACGGCAGCACCACGGTGGCGATCAACGTCGCCGGCGCCGCCGTCAACAGCGCCAGCATCGTGGCCGCCGACGTTGGCCAGGTGCAGGTGGAACTGCCGCCCAGCGGCATCAGCAGCGGCACCGTCGCCACCAAGGACGTGGGCCAGAACAAGCCGGTGTCCGTCACCGGCCTGAGCATCACCGGTGCGGCGGCCGCCAACTACACGGTCGCCGGCGCCACCGGCATCACCGTGAACATCACGCCGCGCGAGATCACTGCCGCCTACACCGCCGCGAACAAGGTGTACGACGGCACCGCGACGGCACAGGTCACGGCCACCTCGGCCGGCATCCTGGCCGGTGACGTGGGCGCGCTGGGCATCACGGCCGTGGGCCAGTTCGCCGCCGGCAAGAGCGCGGGCAACGGACTGACGGTGAACGTCACCGGTGGCTTCCTCACCGGCGTCGAACGCAACAACTACGCCCTCACCAACGCCACGGGCACGGCCACGGCGAACATCACCCCCCGCCTGCTGACGCCCACCTACAGCGGCGGCACCCGGGTCTACGACGGCACCGACGCCGCCCCGGTGACTTCCACCACCGCGGGTGTCGTCAACGGCGACGAACTGCTGTTCGGCCAGACGGCGGTGTTCTCCGGCGGCAAGAACGTCGGCAATGGCAAGGCCATCAGCGTCAGCGGCATCGTGCTGGCCGGCGCCGACGCGGCGAACTACTCGCTGACGTCCAACACGGCCAGCGCCAGCGGCAGCATCACGGCCAAGCCCATCACCGTGTCGGGCCTCAGCGCGGTGGTGGCCAGCGACCGGGTCTATGACGGCACCAACGTCGTCACCGTCACCATCCCCGACGGCGTGACGCTCGTGGCCGACAGCACCGACATCATCGCCGGCGACCAGGTCTCCATCGGCGTGCCCACCGCGGGCACGACCACCGGCACGCTGGCCGACAAGAACGCCGGCAACAACAAGCAGGTGGCGATCACCGGGCTCACGCTCAGCGGCACGGATGCCGGCAACTACGTGGTCGCCGGCGCCGCCGGCGTCACCGTGAACATCGCCCGCAAGGACCTCACGGCCGTCTACAGCGGTGTCACGCGCACCTACGACGGCGGCGTGGGCGCCACGGTCACGGGCACCTCGGGCGACTTGATCGCCGGCGACAGCCTGCTCATCACCGGCGAGGGCCTGTTCACCGGCACCGGTGCGCGCAACGCCGGCACCGGCAAGACCATCCAGGTGACCAGCGCCCAGCTGGGCGGCACCGACCGGGGCAACTACACGCTGCTCAATCCCACGGGCACCGCCACGGGCACGATCACGCCCCGGCAGCTGACGCCGGGCTACCAGGCCTACTCGCGTGTCTACGACGGCACCACCACCGCCACGCTGACGGCCACCGAGGCCGGTGTCGTGGCCGGCGATGACCTCAGCTTCTCGCAGACCGCCGTCTTCACCGGCGCGGGCGCGAAGAACGTCGGCAACGGCAAGTCCATCAACGTCACGGGCATCAGCCTGGCGGGCGCCGACGCGGCGAACTACAGCCTCGCCAGCACCAGCACCACCACCAGCGGCAGCATCACGCCGCGTTCCGTGACCCTGACCGGGCTCAGCGGCGTGCAGGCCGTGGACCGCACCTACGACGGCACCACCACCGTCACGGTCAACCTCCAGACCACCGGCACGGTGACGCCCACGGAGGGCGACATCCTGGCCGGTGACGTGGTCACCGTGAACGTGCCCGTGGGCAACGTCACCACCGGCAGCATGGCCAACAAGAACGCGGGCAACGGCAAGGCCGTGGTCAGCATCGCGGGCCTGGGGCTGAGCGGCGCCGACGCGGCGAACTACACGCTCGTGGGCACCACGGGCGTCACCGTCAACATCACGCCGCGCTCGCTGACCGCCGTCTATGCCGGCGGCAGCCGCGTTTACGACGGCGGCGTCACGGCACCTGTCAGCGGCAGTTCGGCGGACATCCTCGCGGGCGATGTCGTCGGCTTCGGCATCACCGCGCAGTTCACCGGCGCCGGGGCGAAGAACGTCGGCACCGGCAAGACCATCAACGTGCTCGGCACGAACCTGACCGGCAGCGACGCCATCAACTACGCGCTCGTCAATGCCACGGGCCAGACCACCGGCAGCATCACGCCCAAGATCGTGAGCGTGGCCTACGAGGGCGGCACACGGGTCTACGACGGCACCGTCGCGGCGCCGGTCACCGGCAGCATCGTCGGGCTGGTCACGGGCGACGCGGTGTCGGCGAACGCCAGCGCCGTGTTCACCGGCAGCGGCGCGAAGAACGTGGGCAGCGGCAAGGCCATCAGCATCACCGGCATCCAGCTGGCCGGCGACGACAGCGCGAACTACGCGCTCGCCGCTGACACCGCCAGCGCGCAGGGCAGCATCACGCCCCGGCCGCTGCGCGTGCAGGGACTGGATGGCATCAGCGCCACCGACCGCGTCTACGACGGCACCACGACGGTGAGCGTGAACGTCAACGCCAGCGGCCCGCTGACGCTCAACTCGCAGGACGTGATCGCCGGCGACGACCTCACGCTGAACGCACCGCCCAACGGCACCACCACGGGCGCGATGGCCGACAAGAACGTCGGCACGAACAAGACCGTGACGGTGGCCGGGCTCACGCTGTCCGGCGTCGATGCCGGCAACTACAGCATTGGCGCGGCCGGCGGGGTGACGGTCAACATCACGCCCCGCCCGCTGACGGCCAGCTACAGCGGCGTCACGCGTGTGTACGACGGGACGGTGGCCGCTTCCGTCAGCGGCACCACCGGCGACCTCATCACCGGCGACCTCGTCACCATCGTCGGCAGCGGCACCTTCACCGGCGCCGGCGCGCGCAACGCCGGCACCGGCAAACCCATCGACGTGACCACCGCCGCACTGGCCGGCGTCGATGCCGCGAACTACCTGCTCACCAACCCCACCGGCACGGCCACGGGCAGCATCACCCAGCGCCTGGTCACCGCGCTGTACAGTGGCGGCACGCGGGTCTACGACGGCAGCACGGCGGCACCGGTCACCGGCAGTGTTGCGGGCCTGATCACCGGGGATGCCGTATCGCTGTCCGCCAGCGCCAGTTTCACCGGCCCCGGGGCCAAGAACGTCGGCAGCGGCAAGGCGGTGAGCATCACGGGCATCGCGCTGTCGGGCGACGACGCCGCCAACTACGTGCTGGCCGCCGACGCCGCCAGCACCACGGCCAGCATCACGCCCCGTCCGCTGCGCGTCGACGGCCTCACCGGCGTCGCCGCCACCGACCGCGCCTACGACGGCACCAGCACCGTGGCCATCTCGGTGCAGGCCAGCGGCACGCTCACGCCCAACAGCGCCGACCTCGTGGCCGGCGACGTGGTCACCGTCTCGCTGCCCGGCGGCAGCGCCTCCACCGGCACGATGGCCGACAAGCACGTCGGCCAGAACAAGCCGGTGACGGTGGGCGGCATCGTGCTGGGCGGCGACGACGGCGCGAACTACAGCGTCTCGGCCGCCCTGGGCCTGACGGTCAACATCTCGCCGCGCCTGCTCACGGCCACCTGGGTCGGCATCGACCGGGTCTACGACGGCACGGCGCTGGCGCAGGTGGCGGGCTCTTCGGCCGACATCGTCGCCGGCGACCTGCTCGGCATCAGCGGCAGCGGCAGCTTCGCCGGCGGCAAGAACGTGGGCGTGGGCAAGACGATCGACATCACCGGCGGCACGCTCACCGGCGCCGACCGGCTGAACTACACGCTGGTCAATCCCACCGGCACCGCCACCGCGTCCATCACGCCGCGCCCGCTGACCCCCTCCTACACGGGCGGCAGCCGGGTCTACGACGGCACGAACACGGCACTGGTCACGGCGGGCGACTTCGGCCTGGTCAGCGGCGACAGCGTGACGCTGAGCCAGACCGCAACCTTCACCGGCGCCGGCGCGAAGAACGTAGGCACCGGCAAGACCATCGCCATCGACGGCATCACGCTCGGTGGCACGGACGCCGGCAACTACAGCCTGCTGTCGACGACGGCCAGCACCACGGGCAGCATCACGCCGCGGCCGGTGAGCGTGTCGGGCCTGTCCAACCTGAGCGCCGTGGACCGCATCTATGACGGCACGCTCAACGTGCAGATCGTCACCAGCGGCGCCACCGGCAGCAGCGCCGGCAGCAGCGACTTCCTCGCCGGTGACGATGTCAGCGTCGTCGTGCCGGGCGGCGGCCTGGGCGCCGGCCTGATGGTCGACAAGAACGTGGGCACCAACAAGGCCGTGGCCATCAGCGGCCTGTCCCTGGCCGGCAGCGACGCTGCGAACTACCTCATCACCGGCACCGCCGGCGTCACCGTCAACATCGCGCCACGTCCGGCCACGCTGCTGGGGCTGGCGGCCGTGGACCGTGTCTACGACGGCACGCTCACGGTGGCCATCAACGCCGGCGGCGCCAGCCTCACCGGCCTGCTGGCCGGTGACGATGTGGCGCTGGGCACGGTCGCTGGCACCGGCACCATGGCCGACAAGCATGTGGGCAGCGCCAAACCCGTCAGCTTCCAGGCGCTGCAGCTCGCCGGCGCCGACGCGGCGAACTACGCCTTCAGCGCACCCACGCTGTCGGTCAACATCACGCCGCGGCCGTTCACGGCCACCATCACCGTGGCCGACAAGGTCTACGACGGCACCACGAACGCCGCCGCCACGCTCACCACCACGGGGCTGGTGGCCGGCGACCAGGTCACGCTCGCCGGCGGCGGTGACATCCGCTTCGCCGACAAGAACGTGGGTACGGGCAAGACCGTCAGCGCCAGCGGGCTGTCGCTGGCCGGCGTCGACGCCGCCGACTACCTGCTGACGGCCAGCACCGCCAGCGCCACCGCGAGCATCACGCCGGCATCGCTGACGCTGGCCTTCGCGGGTGCGGGCGGCAGCAGCACGCTGACCAAGGTCTACGGTGAGACGTTGAACTTCGCCGGCACCGAGTTCTCGGCCCAAGGCCTGGTGGCCGGCGAGACGCTGGGCCAGGTCACGTTGAGCAGCGCCGGCGCGGCTGCCACGGCGTCGGTCAGCGGCGGGCCCTACGCCGTCACCCTGTCCGACGCACGCGGCGGCACCTTCGATGCCCGCAACTACAACCTCACCTTCGGCAGCGGCACAATCGTCGTGACGCCGCGGCCCATCACGCTCACCGGGCCGCTGGTGACGCGCTTCGCGGATGAGAAGGACCCGGCCTACTTCACCACGGTGTCGCTGGAGGGCATCGCCGTCAGCGCCGGCGGCCTGGTGGGCAGCGACCAGCTGCTCGGGGCACTGCTGACGGCACCGGGCAGCGAAGGGGCCAAGGGCGTGTCGGTGTTCGACCTCGTGCCCTCCGGCGGACGCTTCGCCCCGGGCGTGGACGCATCGAACTACACGCTGCGCTATGCCAACGGGCTGCTCATCGTGCTGCCGACGCCGCCCCGCATCGGCGACGTCGACAGCGGCGGCAGCGGGCCGACCGATGTCGGCGTGGAAGTCGACCAGGCCAAGCTCGAACGCGCGCTGGCCGAACTCGAGCGGCTGCGCGCCGTGCCCGTGCTCCCAGGCGCCCCGCGCCTGGATCTCCTGCAGCGCGCTGCCGAGGAGCAAGGCGACATCACGGTGGCGCTGTCGGGCGATGCCGGTCGCATCACGCTGCGGGAGCTGCTGAAGCTGCCCCTGCTCTCCTTCGACCCCGTGTTGCGACGGCTGATCTTCGGCCCCGCCGCCGAGACCCGGCGCTGACCGCGATGACCCGCCCATTCCTCATGAAGAAGAACCCGAAACGCTTCGCCGCCGTCCTCCTGGCCCTGGCCGCCGCCAGTGCGTCGGCCGCACCGCTGGACGACCTGCGCCGCCAGGTGGAAGCCAGCCAGTTCCCCCAGGCCTGGGCCACCGTGCAGGCCAACCCGCAGCTGATCGGCGACGTCCATTTCGACTTCCTCTACGGCGTCACGGCCATCAACGTGGGCCGCGTGGCCGAGGGCCTGCTGGCGCTGGAGCGGCATCTCGCGGCCGTGCCCGCCAACGACCGCGCGCGCCTGGAGCTGGCGCGCGGCTACTTCCTGCTCGGCGAGTACGGCCGCGCCCGTGCCGAGTTCGAGTTCGTGCTGCGCTACAACCCGCCGGCCGGCGTGCGCAGCTCCATCGCGGGCTACCTGCAGGCCATGCGGCAGCGCGAAGTGGCGGGCAGCCGCAGCAGCGCGCGCTTCTATGCCGAGGTCGGCGGCGGCAAGGACACCAACGTCAATGCCGGCACCTTCCGCGACGAAGTGCCGCTGGTCTTCGGCACGGTGAGCCTCCTCGGCGACGACAGCCGCCAGGTCGGTGACCTCTTCAAGCAGGTGGCCCTGGGCGGGCAGACGCAGCTGCAGGTGACGGGCCGCCTCGGCGTGTTCGCGGGCTTCGACCTCACCCATCGCGTGAACGACAACCAGCCGGCCTTCGACATCACGGGCGCCACCGTGACCCTCGGCTTCACGCAGCTCGGCGGCGGCGGCCTGTGGCGCGTCGCCTTGGCGGCCAACGAACTGCAGGTGGGCCACAACCGCTACCGCAGCACGCTGCAGGTCAACGCCGACGCCTCGTTCAGCGTCGGCCAGGACAACACCTTCCTGCCCTTCGTGCAGGTGGGCGAACTGCGCCACTCGAAGGCCGACGAACAGCGCAACGCCCGCCTCAGCACCGTGGGCGGGCAGTTCAACGCCAACTTTCCGCAGTGGCCCGGGCAGCCGTCCTTCGGCATCCGGCTGAACCACTCGGTGGAATCCAACCTCGGTGGCCGGCGTGACTTCGGCCGCGAGCAGACGGCGCTGCGCTTGTCGCTGACGATCAGCCCGCTGCCGCCGCTGCGCATCACGGGCGGCATCACGGGCGAGCGGCAGCGCTACGGCGCCGACGACATCGTCTTCGGCTCGCTGCGCAAGGAAGACGCGGTGACGCTGGACGGCGCCGTCAGCTGGAACTTCGACGCCCGCTGGTCGCTGCGCGCCGAAGGCTTCTGGACGCGCGTGCGCTCCAACCAGGACCTCTACGACCTGGACCGCAAGATGGCGCAGCTGAAGCTGCGCTACCAGTACTGAAGCGAGGACCACCGATGAAACCCGATGCCCGTTTTTCGCTTGCTGCACTCTTGCTGGCCCCGGTGCTGGCCACCGCCCAGGCGCCCGCGTTCACCGTGGTGCAGGCGCGCGGCGAAGTGCGCAACGAAGCCGGTGCCGCGCTGGTGGCCGGACAGGCTTTTGCCGGCGGCCTGGTGCGCACCGGCGCCGACGGCCAGCTGCAACTGCGCGCAGCCTCCGGCGCCCTCATCGTGCTGCCGCCCGGCAGCGCGGCGCGGCTGGCTGCAGACGGCACACCGACCCTGGCGCTCAGCGCCGGCGGCCTGCGACTGTCGCCCGTCAACGAAGCCTGGAAGGTGGACCTGCCCGAGCGCAGCATCCGCACCAACGGCTTCCTGAAGCTGCAGTTCTGCGCCACGGCCTGTGCGCTGCCGCCCGGCCTGTACGGCCGCATCGTGCAGGGCGAAGCCGTGCTCGAGTACCAGGGCGGCCGCTCGGTGCTGCGCGGGCGCAGCTTCCGCTGGCCCGACGCCGCCTCGCGGCCGGAAGTGCTGGCCTCGTCGCCTGCGCTGCTGGACGACACCAGCGGCCTGGCCGAGGCCGGGCGCACGCGCGAGGCCATCAGCGCGCAGCTGAACCGGGCCATCGAGGCCTTCCGGGCCGGCGACGATGCCGCGGCCGTGCAGGGCCTGCAGGCGGTGGGCCAGGCGGCACCGGGCGAGACGCTGGTGGGCTACTACCTGGGCCTGGTGGCACTGAAGCGCGAGGACAACGACAACGCCCTGCGCCTTCTGCAGCAGTACGCGCGCGAAGACCCCGAAGGCGCCGCCGCACGCGACGTGCCCAAGACCCTCACCCTGCTGTCCAGTGCCCAGCTTCAGCAGGAAGTGGCCACCGCCGTGGCGCGCGAGAAGGAGGTCACGGCCACGCCCCCCGAACCCGGCAGCATCGCCGTGCAGGCCTTCGTGAACCGCGGCAACGACGCCTACCGCGCGATGGCCAAGGGCCTGGCGGCGATGATCATCGCCGACCTCAACAAGGTGCCCGGCCTCAAGGTGCTGGAGCGCGAGAAGGTGCAGCTGCTCGTCAACGAGGCCAAGCTGGGCGACAGCGGGCTCGCGGACACGGCATCTGCCGTGCGCTCGGGGCGCCTGATGCGTGCCGAGAAGGTGGTGGTCGGCAACTTCGAGGTGCAGTGAGATGAAGACCCGCAACAAGCCCCTGATCGCCCTGGGCGCCCTGCTGCTGGCCGGCGTTGCCCAAGCGCAGACCTACCGCCTGGAAGGTGCCGTGATCGACAGCCGCGACGCGAAGAGCCTGGGCGTCGTCACCGAAGCCGGGAGCATCGACTCGCTGTTCCGCGCCCAGAAGGCCATGACCTTCGGCATCCTGCGCGCCGCCGGCATCTCGCTGGACGACCTGTCGCCCGAGGTGCGGGCGCGCATCGAACGCTTTGCCACCACCAACCTGGAAGCTTTCCGGGCCTTCTCGCAGGGCCTGGAACTGAAGGACCAGGGTCGCTTCGTCGAAGCGCGCGAGTTCTTCCGCCGCGCCGCCGAACTGGACCCGAACTTCGCGCTGGCCGCCGAACAGCAGCGCGCCATGCCGGAGGTCAACGTCGGCAGCAACCTGCAGCTGCGCGCAGTGCTGGCCGCAGCCACCACCACGGCCGTCGACAAGGGCAAGACGGTCTTCGCCGTGGACACCGGGCGCGCATTGGCGGCCCTGTCCCTGGGCGGCACCCTGGTGGCGCTGACGAACCCCGCGCAGCAGGACCCGGCACAGGGCTTCACCGCCAACCCGCCCGGGTCGGCCGGCGGCTTCCGGCCGAACATCGTGGCCGGCTATGCCTACGCTTTCGCACCCACGGCAGGCACCGTGGTGAGCGTGGCCAACGCGGCCGAGTGGCGCGGCGACAGCTACCAGCTCAACGGCGGCGACCTGCTCTCGCTGGGTCAGACTGGCAACTTCGTGGCGCTGAAGCAGAGCGCGCTGGATGGCGTCGGCGGCTCGCTGCGGCTGGCCGACGGCAGCAGTGCCTACTGGGGCTCCTGGGTCTCGGTGCCGGGCAGCAGCGCATCGGTCTCGTCCAACGGCATCCCTTACACGGCGCCGGCGCTGGGCAGCTTCGACTACGTGCACGGCGAAGCCACGCGGGTCATGCCGGCCCGCGACACGGTGGCCTTCTCGCCAGTGAACCTGGCCGGCTCGCTGGGCAACCCGACCGGCACCATCGCCGTCGACTTCGGGGCTCAGAAGATCACCCTGCAGAACCTGGGATTCAGCCTCAACGGCCTGGTCTTCAGTGGACTGGCCGGCGAAACCAACTACGACACGCGCCCACTCTCGGGCTCACCGGCCGGCACCTTCAACGGCCGCTACAGCGCCGGGGCCTGTGACCGCTGCGCGAGCTTCGACGCCCGCACCAGCACCTTCGGCGGCAGCTTCATCGGCCGCAATGCCGAGGGTCTGGTGTTCTCCACGTTGCTGTCCACAGGGACGCTGCCCGTGGGCGGCGTGCAGCTCTTCGTCAAGCCCTGAGCGTCTCGAGCGCCTGCGCCAGATCGGCCTGCAGGTCGGCCACGGCCTCCAGGCCGAGCGAGAAGCGAACGAGGTGGCCCCGCAGGCCCTGCCGGGTCAGCAGGGCGGGGTCGCGCAGGCTCGCCAGGTCGTAGGGCACCACCAGGCTGCTGGGGCCGGCCCACGAGTAGCCGATGCGGAACAGCCGCAGGCCGTCGACGAAGGCGTCCACCTGCGCCGCGCTGAAGCGCTCGTCCAGCAGCACGGAGAAGAGCCCCGCGGCACCCCGGGCGTGGGCCTGCCAGTGCACGTGGCCCGGCGAGCCTTCCAGTGCCGGGTGCAGCACGCGCAGCACCTCGGGCCGGCCGGCGAGCCAGCGCGCCAGCGCGAGGCCGGTCTCCGCTTGAGCGGCGTAGCGCAGGGGCAGCGAAGGCAGGCCGCGCAGGATGGCCTCGGCGTCGTTGCCGGCCACGCCCAGACCCATGTGCATGTGGCACTGCTTGAGCCGCTGGTGCAGGGCCGTGTCGCGCGTGACCACCGAGCCCATCAGCACATCACCGCCGCCGCTCGGGTACTTCGTGAGCGCCTGCATGACGATGTCCACGCCGGCATCGAAGGCCCGCAGCGCGATACCGGCGCCCCAGGTGTTGTCCACCGCGGTGACGACGCCCCGCACCCGCGCGGCGGCCACCAGCCCGGTGAGGTCCGGGAACTCCATGGTCACGGAGCCCGGCGGCTCGATCCACATCAACCGCGTCTTCGGCCCGATGGCCGCCGCCGCAGAGGCCGCATCCAGCGGGTCGTAGTGGCGGCAGGTGATGCCCCAGCGCGCCAGCTCATGGCGCGCAAAGGCCGCACTCGGACCGTACACATTGTCGGGCAGCAGCAGTTCGTCACCCTGCGACAGCAAGGCCTGGTCCACCAGGGCGATGGCCGCCAGGCCGCTGGGCACGAGAACGCACGCCGTTCCGCCTTCCAACGTGGCAATGCGCTCCTCCAAGAGGAAGGTCGTGGGCGTGCCATGCAGTCCGTAGGTGTAGCCCGCCTTGCTGCGCCAGTCACGCGCGCGCATGGCCGCCACGTCGCGGAAGATCACGGTCGAGGCCTTGTGCACCGCGGGCTGCGGCGCCTCGAAGCCGGCGGGCGGCTGGTAGGGGTGATGGATGAGCTGCGTCGCCATCGCGTCGGGCTTGTTCATACCGGCACCCCGATGAGGTCATGGCCATCGGCCGCCACGATGCGGGCGCGGGTGAACTCGCCCACCTTCAGGGTCTTGCTGGCTTTCTCGGGCGGCAGCAGCCGCACCTGCCCGTCGATCTCGGGCGCGTCGGCATAGCTGCGGCCGATGCCCCCCTTGCGGCCCAGCGCGGGCGCGTGGTCCACCAGCACCTGCATCGTGGCGCCGACACGCTCGCGCAGCTTGGCCGTCGACACTTCCTCGGCCACCGCCATGAAGCGCGCGCGGCGGGCCTCGCGAAGTTCGGCTGGCAACTGGCCCGGCAGGGCGTTCGCGGTCGCGCCATCGACGGGCGAGTAGGCAAAGCAGCCGGCGCGGTCGATGCGCGCCTCGCGGATGAAGTCCAGCAGGGTCTCGAACTCCTCGTCGGTCTCGCCGGGGAAGCCGGCGATGAAGGTCGAACGCACGACGATCTGCGGGCACAGATCGCGCCAGCGCGCCAGGCGCTCCAGGTTGCGCTCGCCGCTGGCAGGGCGCTTCATGCGCTTGAGCACCTCGGGATGGGCGTGCTGGAAGGGCACGTCCAGGTAGGGCAGGATGCGCCCGCCCGCCATCAGCGGCAGCACCTCGTCCACGCTCGGGTAGGGGTACACGTAGTGCAGCCGCACCCAGGCACCATGGGCTTCGGCCAGCTCGGCCAGCCGGGTGCAGAGTTCCAGCAGCCGCGTCTTCACCGGCTGGCCGTCGAAGAAGCCGGTGCGGTACTTGACGTCGACGCCGTAGGCGCTGGTGTCCTGGCTGACCACCAGCAGTTCCTTGACGCCGCTCTCGAACAGGGCCCGCGCATCGGCGAGCACGTCGCCAATGGGCCGCGAGACGAGGTCGCCGCGCATCGACGGGATGATGCAGAAGGTACAGCGATGGTTGCAGCCTTCGCTGATCTTGAGATAGGCGTAGTGCCTCGGGGTGAGCTTGATGCCGGCCACGCCGCGGAATTCGGCGCGCGCCTCGGGCACCAGATCCACGAAGGGGTCGTGCGGCCGCGGCACGTGAAGGTGCACGGCATCCATCACCTCTTGCGTGGCGTGCGGGCCCGTCACGGCCAGCACCTTGGGGTGGACCTCCTGCACGAGCGTGCCGCCGCCCTGCCCGGCCTTGGCGCCCAGGCAGCCGGTGACGATGACCTTGCCGTTGGCGGCCAGCGCCTCGCCGATGGTGTCCAGGCTCTCCTTGACGGCGTCGTCGATGAAGCCGCAGGTGTTGACGATGACGAGGTCGGCGCCCTCGTAGGTCTTGCTCGTCTCGTAGCCTTCGGCGCGGAGCTGGGTGAGGATCAGCTCCGAGTCGGTCAGCGCCTTGGGGCAGCCGAGCGAGACGAATCCGACGGTGGGAGGTGTGCTCATCGCGCGATTTTCCAGCATCGCGCGTTGGCGCCGCCCGGCGCTACTTCTTCGCGGGCGGGAAGCCGGTCATGCCGGGGAAGATGGAGCCGGCTTGCTGCATCTTCTCGAACACCGAGCGGCTCTGCTCCAGGTAGCTCGACATGATGTTCTGCATGGCCGGCGCCTGGCCGGTGATGAACTGCGTCCACACCTCCGGGCTCAGGTGGCGTGGGTCGTACAGGCCCTTGCTCTGCTGCAGGAACTGCGCCTGCATCTCGGCGAAGGCGGCCATGTTCTTTTCGAGCATCGTGCCCATCACGCCCTGCATCGCGTGGCCGTAGAAGCGGATCAGCTGCGACAGGGCCTGCGTGCTGAACATCGGCACGCCGCCGGACTCTTCCTCCAGGATGATCTGCAGCAGGATGCTGCGCGTGAGGTCCTCGCCGGTCTTGGCATCACGGACCTCGAAGTCCTCGCCGGCCAGCACCATCTGCTTGACGTCCACCAGCGTGATGTAGCTGCTGGTGCGGGTGTCGTACAAGCGCCGGTTCGGGTACTTCTTCAGCACGCGCAAGGCCGCGGCGGCATCGCCGTCGGGGGCCGTTTCGGGGCGTCGTGCGGGCATCGGGGATCCTCGTCAAGTTCAGGGTCATTCTAGGTTTGCGCCCGAGACGCCCCCCACCGGGGCTTACCCGCCCGGCTTTCGGGCGCCGCGGGCGATGAAGTGCGGGTTCTCGAAGCCGGGCTTGCCGTAGCGCAGCGGCGCGCCGGCAACGTCGCACACGCTGCCGCCGGCGGCTTCCAGGACGGCCTGTCCGGCGGCCGTGTCCCACTCCATCGTGCGCCCGAAGCGCGGGTACAGGTCGGCCTCGCCGCAAGCCAGCAGACCGAACTTGAGCGACGAGCCCGCAGGGGCGCGCGCCACCACCTGCTGGCTGCGAAGCCAGTCCTCGAGCACCGGCCCTTCGCCGTGCGACCGGCTGCAGGCCACCACGGCCCCGGCCGCAGGGCTCGGCCTGGCGCGGATGGGCTCGCGCACGCCGTCACGCACCTGCCAGGCCCCCACGCCCACCCAGCCGGCAAAGAGCCTGTCCGGCACCGGCAGGTGGACGACACCCAGCAGCGGCTGGCCATCGACGATGAGCGCGATGTTGACCGTGAACTCGCCGTTGCGCGCCACGAATTCGCGCGTGCCGTCCAGGGGATCCACCAGCCAGAAGGCCCGTCCCGGGACTGCGGCGCCCTCGCGCGCGAACGCCTCTTCCGCCACCACCGGCCAGGCCGGCTGAAGCTGGCGCAGGGCGGGGGTGATCAGCGCCTCGGCGCGCTCGTCGGCTTCCGTCACCGGCGACCGGTCGGCCTTGTCGTGCACGGAGAAGGCCGTGCCGTAGACCGCCAGGATGGCCTCGCCGGCGCGTCGGGCGATGGCCTCCACCTCGTGTAACAGCGCCTGCGTGGGCGCCGGGATCGCTCCCTCATCTGCGGGGTTCTGCATGCTCTGATCCTAGGGCGCCGAGAGGAAAAGTGAAAAGGTCACAGGCCACAAGCGCCTCAGTTCACTGCGACGACATAGTCACGCGCCAACATTCAGCCCATGGAACTGCAAGTCGCCCCGCCCCCCGTCCGCGCGATCCAGAAGCACGCCTCGGCCCCCCCCGAACCCGTGCGCCGCAAGATCCACGTGCCGGCCGAACCGCTGGTGTTCGCGGCGCTGGTGATGGCCCTGGTGATGTTCATCGCCAAGTCGGCAGCGGTCGATTCGGCGCAGGGCGCCGACACCGCACCCCCGGCCACCGTGGCCCAGCAGTCGGCCCGCTGAGCGAAGCCGCGCAGCGCCCGCCGGGCTCAATCCGCCACCCCCGCCGCCGGCAGCGCCGGACGCCGGCGCCCGAAGCGCGCCAGCCACTTGTCCTTCGTCGTCTCGATGCTGTCGTAGAAGCTGGGAATGACCAGCAAGGTCAGCAAGGTGCTCGTGATGGTGCCGCCGATGATGGCCACCGCCAGCGGGCGGTAGAACTCGCCGCCCTCACCCACGCCGATGGCCACCGGCAACATGCCAGCGATAAGCGCGAACGTGGTCATCAGGATGGGCCGCAGCCGCTTGCGGCCAGCAGCCATCAAGGCCTCTTCGCGGTCCACCCCCTCGGCCTCCAGCGCCCGGGCGGCATCCAGCAGCAGGATGGCGTTCTTCGCCACCAAGCCCACCAGCATGATGATGCCGATGAAGCTCATCAGGTTGAGCGTGCCCTTGGTCGCCAGCAGCGCGAGCACCACGCCGATCAGCGACAGCGGCAGCGACACCATCACCGCGATGGGCGCGGTGAAGCTGCCGAACTGCACCACCAGCACCAGGTACATCAGCATCACGCCGCTGAAGAGCGCGATGGTCATCTCGCGGAAGAGCTGCTGCTGGTCGCGCGCGGCGCCGGCCAGTTCCAGGCCGTAGCCGGGCGGGAAATCCATCGCGCGGGCCAGCTTCAGCGCGTCGGCGGTCACCTCGCCGGGTGAGCGGCCCTGGGCGTTGGCGGCCACGCTGATCTGGCGCTTGCCGTCGCTGTGCTGGATCTGGCTCGGCCCGCGGCCCATGGTCACGGTGGCGATCTGCTCCAGCGGCACCATGCGGTTGCTGCCAGCCACCGTCACCGGCAGGCGTTCGATGTTGCCGGCGTCCACGCGGTCCTTCGGGTGCAGGCGCACGGAGACGTCGCGCGTCTCGCCCGTGGGGTCGATCCAGTCGCCCACCTCCACGCCCGCGAAGGCCACGCGCAGCGCCTGGGCCGCGTCGGCGGCCGAGATGCCCAGCGTGTTGGCCAGCCCGCGGTCGAGTTCGATCTTCAGCTCCAGCTGCGGGTCCTGCTCCGACAGGCTCACGTCCACAGCGCCCGGCACCCCGCGCAGCTGGGCCATGAACTTCTGCGTCAGTTCGAGCAGCTTGCGCGAGTCCGGGCCCGTGAAGCGGATCTGCACGGGCTTCTGCGCGCCCATGTTGAGGTCGTCCAGCACCGTGTATTCGGCGCCCACCAGCCGCTGCACCTTGGCCCGCAGGTCGGCCGCGATGGCGGCTGCCGAACGCGCGCGCTCGGTGCTCTTGCCGATGTCGACGTAGATGCGGCCGCCACCCGGGTTCACGCTGCTGTTGGTGGCCTGGGTTTCGGAGATCGTGCGCGCCAGCGTGGCCGCGGCCTCGACCTTCATCTTGGCGTACTCCAGGCTGCTGCTGGCCGGGGTGCGCACCTCCACCGCGATGGTGCCCGCGTCGGCCGAAGGCAGGAAGCTGGAGCCGCCGAACCGGAAGTGCAGCGCGAGCGCGGCAATCAGGCTCAGGAAGGCGAACAGCGCCATCCACTTGCGGTGGTGCAGTGCCCAGGCGATGACGCGGCCGTAGCGGTCGGCCTGGTGGTCGAACCATTCGTTGAAGCGCCGCAGCCATCGCGTGAGGCCCCGCGCCGGGGCCTTGTGGTGCCCGGGAGGGTCGCCCCAGAAGGCCGAGAGCATGGGATCCAGCGTGAAGCTGATGAACAGGCTTACCAGCACCGAGGCCACCACCGTCAGCGCGAAGGGCCTGAACCACTGGCCGGCCGTGCCGGGCATGAAGGCCACGGGCACGAACACGCAGACGATGGAGAAGGTGGTGGCCGCCACCGCCAAGCCGATCTCGGCCGTGCCGTTCAATGCCGCCGTGCGCCGGTCTTCGCCCATTTCCATGTGGCGAACGATGTTCTCTCGCACCACGATGGCATCGTCGATGAGCACGCCGATGGCCAGGCTCAGGCCCAGCAGGCTCATGAAGTTGAGCGTGAAGCCGCAGGCCCAGACGGCGATGAAGGCCGCGATCACGCTGGTGGGCAGGCTCAGCGCCGTGATCAGCGTCGAGCGCCAGGAGTTCAGGAACAGGTACACCACCAGCACCGTGAGGCCGGCGCCGAAGACCAGCGCGTGCACCACGTTGTTCAGGCTGCTCTGCGCCTCCTTGCCGCCGTCGCGCGTGATCTCCAGCTTGGTGCCGGCTGGCAGCGTGGGCTGGATCTCCTCGACGAGCTTGCGCACGCCATCGGCCACGCCCACGGTGCTGGACTCGCGCGTGCGCGTGACCATGATGCCGACGTTGGGGTTGCCGTTGCGCAGCGAGTAGCTGCCGATCTCGCTGAAGCCGTCCACCACCTCGGCCACCTGCGCCAGCCGCACCATCTCGCTGCCGCGGCGCTTGACCACCACCTGGCCGAAGTCGGCCGGGCTCTCGATGCGGCCGACCAGGCGGATGCTCTGGTCCTCCAGCGAGCCGCGCACCTTGCCCACCGGCGCGGCGGAGTTCTGCGCCCGCAGCGCCGCCACGACCTCGGTGACCGAGACCTCGTACTCACGCAGCTTCTCGCTGCGCAGCAGCACCGAGAGCTCGCGCTTGAGCGCACCATTGACCGAGACCACGGCCACGCCGGGCAGGCCGCGAAAGCGGTCGGCCAGCTGGTCCTCGGCCAGGCGCGAGATGGCCGCATGCGACTGCGTGCCGGACGACAAGGCCATCTGCATGATGGGCTGGGCCGCCGGATCCACGCGCTGCAGGATGGGCTCGCGCATCTCCACCGGCAGCTTGTAGCGCACGGAGGCGATGGCGTTGCGCACCTCGTCGGCGGCGATGACCAGGTTCTTGTCGAAGTTGAAGAACAGCACGATGGTCGCGCTGCCTTCGCTGGCGGTCGACTGCAGGCGGTCGACGCCGGAAATGCCCTGCAGCGACTTCTCGATGCGGTTGACGACCTCGCGCTCCACCGTGTCGGGCGACGCCCCGGGGTACGGGATGCTCACCACCATCACCGGCGGTTCCACGTCGGGCATCTGGTTGACGCGCAGCTTGGACAGCGCGATCAGGCCGAAGGCCATCAGCGCGATGATCAGGACGACCATCGCCAGCGGGCGCTTGACACTGAAGTTGGACAGGAACATGAGCGCTCCTTCAGCGCGGGGCCGGCGTGGATGCGGCCGAGGCAGCCCGCGCTGCCGCCTTGGCGAATTCGAACTTCTGCCCGTCGGCGAGGCCGCTGCCCGGGTTGCGCAGCACGCGGTCGCCGGCGGCCAGGCCGCCCGTGAGCAGCACGTGGCCGGTGCGGGCATCGCGCTCGCCCAGCTTCAGAGGCACCTTCTTCACCACGCCGTCGGCGACGCGCCAGGCGTGGGCCGCGTCGCCGACGCGCACGATCACGCTGTCGGGCAGCATCAGCCCCTGCGTGCTGCCCGCCTCCACCCGCCCTTCGGCGAAGAGGCCGGCCACACGCGGCGCCTGCGCAGGGTCGTCGAAGGCGACGATGAGCTCCACCTGGCGTGTGGTGGCGTTGGCGGCGGCGTCGATGCGGCGCACCTTGCCGGTGAAGTCGGCCTGCGCCGCCCCGTTGACGCGGAAGGCCACAGGCTGGCCGACCTTCAGTTCGCCCAGGCGGTCGGCCGACACCAGGCCCTCGAAGCGCATGCTGCGGGGGTCGATCACCTTCAGCAGTTCCTTGCCGATCTGCACCGTGTCGCCGACCGAGGCCTTGCGCTCGCTGACCACGCCGTCGAACGGGGCGCGCACCAGCGTGCGCTGCTGCTGCTGCCGGGCGGAGACGACGCGGGCACGGGCCGCGACCAAGTCACTCTGCGCGTTGTTGCGCCGCACCTCGGCATCTTCCAGGGCCTGCGTGGAGGTCATGCCCTGCGCCTGCAGCGTCTTCTGCCGTTGCACCTGGCGCTCGGCCTGCTCGAAGGCCTGCGTGAGCGCGCGCACGGACTCTTCGGCCGAAGCCAGGCTGTCGCGGATGGAGGTGTCGTCCAGCCGAACCAGAAGATCGCCGGCCCGCACGGTCTCGCCGTTGTCCTTGAGCACCTGCACCACCACGGCGGCCACCTCGGCGCGCAGGTCGGCGCGGCGCTCGGGCAACACCGAGCCGGTGATCACCGGGCCGCTGGCCAGCGCGCCACTGGCCACCGTGTGCAGGTCCTCCGGGGCCAGCAGCAGCGCCTGCGGAGCCTTGGCGGCTGCCGCCTTCTCGGCTGCGGCCTTGTCGGACTTGCCGCAGGCCGCCAGCAGCAGGGACAGCAGGAGAAGAGAGACGAAAACGCGCATGGTGGGCGGACAGGAGATCATTCGAAGCGCGGAGACTAACGCCCCGCGGGAACCCGGCCCAGCCGGCTGCGACGAAAGGGCCCCGGCACGTCGCGAACGGCGCGCCCGCCGCGCCGGTGGTGCGGACTAGCCCTTGCGCCGCCGCTGCCAGGCCAGCAACTCGCCGACGAAGCCGCGCCGGAAGCCCACGACGCAGACGACGAAGATGGCGCCGATGATCACCGTGACCCACGACCCGACGCGATCGGCCAGGAAGTTCTGCAGCCCGATGATGGTGAAGGCGCCGATGACCGGCCCCGCGAACGTGCCCATGCCGCCCAGCAGCGTCATGAGCACCACCTCGCCGGAAAGCGACCAGTGCGCATCGGACAGCGTGGCGAAGCCCAGCGCCACGGTCTTCAGCGAGCCGGCCAGCCCCGCCAGCATGGTGGACAGCACGAAGGCCAGCAGCTTGTAGCGGTCGACGTCGTAGCCCAGCGAGATGGCCCGCGGCTCGTTCTCGCGGATGGCCTTGAGCACCTGGCCGAACGGCGAATGCACGATGCGGATGATGCCGAGGAACACGGCCACGAAGCAGGCCAGCACCAGGAAGTACATCGCCACGTCGCTCTGCAGTGACACGACGCCCAGCAGCTGGCCGCGCGGCACGCCCTGCAGGCCGTCCTCGCCGCCGGTGAAGGGCGCCTGCAGCCAGACGAAGTAGACCATCTGGGCCATGGCCAGGGTGATCATCGCGAAGTAGATGCCCTGGCGGCGGATGGCGATGAAGCCCACCACGGCCCCCAGCAGGGCCCCGGTGGCCATGCCGGCCAGGAGGCCCAGTTCCACCGGCCAGCCCGCGCTGCGCACCAGCCAACCCGTGACATAGGCGGCCGCGCCCAGGTAGGCCGCGTGGCCGAAGGACAGCAGGCCGGTGAAACCCAGCAGCAGGTTGAAGGCGCAGGCGAAGATCGCGAAGCACAGCGCCTTCATCATGAAGATCGGGTACAGGCCGATGAAGGGCGCGGCGA
>CAZBUU010000042.1:0-23480 GCA_964495125.1 uncultured Rubrivivax sp. | reverse complement strand
GGGAGTATGTGGGCAAAACCTGCATCGAGGGTTCGAATCCCTCCGACTCCGCCAGCGATACCTATGAAAAGCGGCCCCTTCTAGGGCCGCACCCATCTTCAAACCCACCATCGCGAAAATGCGGTGCAGTGCGTTGTCTTGAGACGACAATTGCGGCATGAGCACGCTCGAACGAGCAATCGCCATCGCCGCGCAGGCGCACGCTGGTCAGGTGGACAAGGCAGGCGCCGCCTACATCACGCACCCGCTGCGCGTCATGCACCGGGTCAGCAGCGCCGAGGCGCGCATGGTGGCGGTGCTGCACGACGTGGTCGAAGACACCCCGGTGACCTTCCAGGACCTGCGAGAGGCCGGATTCAGCACCGAGGTGCTGACGGCGCTCGACGCGGTGACCAAGCGCGACGGCGAGGCCTACGAGGACTTCGTCAGGCGCGCGGCTCGGGACCCGATCGGGCGAGAGGTGAAGCTGGCCGACCTGGCCGACAACTGCGACTTGTCCCGGATCGCGAACCCGACCATGCGCGACTTGGAGCGGATCCACAAGTACCGCCACGCCATCCGGATGCTGCAGGCCGGGCCCGACGCGGCCGACGCCTGGCCGTTTCCGACGCCGGCGACGGTCGCGCTCGCGGACGCGCTGCGCGCCGCGGTCTACGCCGCCCACAAGCACCGCGACCAGCGCCGCAAGGATGCCGAGGCCTCGCCGTACATCAACCACCCGCTGGCGCTGGCCGACATCCTCGCCCGTGAAGGCGGCATCAGCGACGGGGCCACGCTCTGCGCAGCGCTGCTGCACGACACCATCGAGGACACCGATACCACCATGTCGGACCTCGAAGGCGCGTTCGGCATGGAGGTGGCCAGCATCGTGCGCGAAGTGACCGACGACAAGACGCTTCCGAAGGAGGAGCGCAAGCGCCTGCAGGTCGAGCATGCCGTCCACCTGAGCGACAAGGCCAAGCTCGTGAAGCTGGCCGACAAGATCGCGAACCTCCGCGACGTGGCCAACAGCCCGCCCGCCGACTGGACGCTTGAGCGCCGGCGCGAATACTTCGACTGGGCGCTGGCCGTGGTCAACCGGCTGCGCGGCGTGCACCAGCAGCTCGAAGCGACGTTCGACGAAGCCTTCGCGGCAAGGCCCTGAAGGCGCGCGATGGCAGGCATGATCGACTGGCGGAACCCACCCCCCGGCGCGCTGCTGCTGGACGTCGAAGGCAAGGCCGTGCTCGTGACCGAAGGGGAACGCGCTGCCTTCGTGTTCCGCGACGGTGCAGAGCCCGCGCCCTTCCCGGTGGCGTCAGCGATGTGGAACGGCGCCCACGCCACCCCGGCCGAGTTCGAGGCCCTCATCAAGGCCTGGCCGGCGGCTTCGAACAGCACGCACGCGCCGTAGGGCCGTCGCCTCGCAACGCCCGGCCCGACGCACCGTGTTCGCCGACTCTCTGTCGAGATTCGCCCGCCGCCTTGCGGCGCCTGCCTTCTTCGGGCTGTACCTCGCCGCGATGGCCGTTGCCTCGCGCGGCTCGGCCTGGGTTGCACTTCCGCTGCTGGCCATGGCCTGGCTCGCATGGCAGACCGAGGAGGAAGCCAGGCTGAAGAAGCAGGGCCTCTGGCTGGCGCTGGCGCTCAGCGTGTCGGCGGTGGGTCTCGCCGTGCTGAAGCACCAGGAGCTCGCCGCGCAGCGGCGCTTCACCGCATACCTCAAGGCCCACGGCTGCCGCCCAGCGGGCTCTGAGGTCCGCTATGCACCCGGCGCCGCCGGCGGTCGGTACCAGGAGGACGCCGAGCCGTTCGAGTACGACGAGGCGGTCTTCCACTGCGCGGCCACAGGGCGCAGCGTCACCTTCAGCGACTTCGAGGCGGGCGGGTTCGGGCAGTAGGCGAACGACGGCTTGACACATTGACCGCCGGCGCAGGGCGCCGACAATCCACGACATGAAAGCACTTGCCTCGAACTTCTCTACCGCTTCGGCGGGCGCCGAGAGTGCACTTGCGGCATCCGCAGCGGCCGAAGAAGCCGAAGAAGCCGAGTATGCAAAGCACTTTGGGCTTGAGGCTGAGGTCTTTCGGCTCCAGCGACTTCGGGACGAGGCAGAAGTTCAGGTTGCGCCGCTGCCGTCAGAGCGGGCGCACAAGCGCGCCGAGTTGGCAGAGATCGACGCCCAGATCGAGCGTGCGCGTCGGGCCGTAGCCGCAAGCCGAGCCGGTGTCTCCGAGGACTCTGCGAGTCACGTCGAGAACAAGTCGACCAGCCGCTCAGGCACATCGCTCCCACGCGCCGTGCACCGAAGCGCCGGAAGCGGTGACCGGCAGCCCATGCTGCCCTTCATCAGGAGTGCTCAGCAACGACTCCAGGAGCGCAATGCGGACGCGCAGCACTGCATTTCAGTGTGGACGGAGATGCAGGCCATGGCTGGAGAGCGTCCGCTCGTGCCGCCCGTGCTGGGGCTTGGCGCGGGCGGCTGCATTCGCTATCGCAGTGGTTCTGGAGAAGCTGAGTACAGCAAGGACCACCTGCGCAAGCACTTGGACAGGGCCAAGGCGAAATCAGCCGCTCCCTGACTCGCGCAATCCGGCCTAGCGCCCGCTCGCGCCCGTAGGCGCCCGTAGAAGCCCGCTCGCGCCCGCAAGGGTGGCGGCGGGCTTCTGTGCTTCTGACACTGGGTGCCACGTAGCGCCATCCCGGCGCGCGACTCGCCACCAAGAGGTGGCGCCAGAAGGAGCAAGCACGTGAGCACCACCACCGAGAAGCACCCAGGCCGCGAGCAACGGAGCGCGGCGAAGGCCGCGGCTCTGCGCGAAGCGCTGTTGTCGTTCGATCAACTCCCAGACTCGGCACACGTTCGTCTCCCGACGGTGGCGGCGTGGCGGGGCACCTCGACTTCGGCCGTGTGGCGCCACGTTCAAGCAGGGCTGCTCCCCAAGCCGGTCAAGTTGGGCCCGCGGACCACGGCCTGGAAGGTCGGCGACCTCCGCGGGCACGTCTCACGCCAGGACCTGCAGGCGGCGTGATCCCGTGGCCGCCCTCAACACCGGCGCATCAGCGCCGCGCGAGCCTGCGCGAACCCAGGTAGGCCCAGAAAGCGAAAACCCGCCGGTCAGGGCGGGTCTTCTGGGCAGAGATCAGGAACGCGAGAGCCTCGATTCTGCCGAAGACGCGACAGAGCGCAAGCTCGCGCATACCACTGTCGTGCGCGCCGAGCTGCTGGGCCTGCAGCTTGAGCCACTCGACGGTGGCGCCTGTCTGCTGAAGAGCGATCGGCGCGCCGCAGTCGTCGTGCCCAGCCTGGGCCACGCCGCGGCACTGCTGGCCGGCGTCGAGCGCGTGCGATGCGACGTGGCCGCGCTCCTCGCGCAACGCACGGAGGTCCGGCATGTCGGACGAAGCTGAGCCGATCGCCGGCGCGCCGCCGGCCGAGCAGGTGCCGCCTGGCGTGGCTCACGACGAAGTGCAGGCCGAAGCCCTGCCGCTGGCGCAGCCGCTGCAGGATGCCGCGCCGGTAGAAGGTCCCGACCCCGAGTCGCTGCAGGCGGTGGCCGAGCAGCTCGACGCCCTGGGCCTGGACGTCGTCGCGGGGCCTGGTGCCGAAGGCGGCACGGAGCTGCAGACCGAGGGCTGCGGAAGCGCGGCGTTCCTGAACGGGAGGCGCTACGCGCTGCACCGGCCGAGCGCACACGCCGCGCAGCGGGAGGCCGACGATGCGTAGGCGCCCGAGCAACCCGCCGCGCGCGCACCACGGCCTGGCCTCGCTGACGTGCAGCTGCAAGAGCCTGGGCGCCGGGCTGTTGTGCCCCACGTGTTTGAAGTGGCATGCGCTCTGGCTTCGCCTCCAGCAGCGCAGCACCGACCGAGCGCTGGCGGGCCGGAGCCCGAGCGCCGCTGCCGACGGAGGCACCGACTGATGCCCACCACGCAAGACCACGCCGGCGCCGTCATCGGCACCGACAAGCGCCTGTCCACCGCGGCCGCACGAGCGGCCTTGCTCGCCGGCTCGCTCGTCCAGAGCACCGACGACGCCGGCCGCACCACCTTCCTTCTCACGCGCTGGGCTTTCACCCGGGAGTTTCACGACCTGGGCGAGGTCGAGCGCGTGCTCGACATCATGGGAGCGCCACGCTGATGGCCCGCATCCGATCAATCAAGCCCGAGTTCTGGGTGTCCGAGCAGATCGCCGAGTGCTCGACGAGTGCTCGCCTCACCTTCGTCGGGCTGTGGAACTTCTGCGACGACAGAGGCGTTCACCCGGCGAAGCCGAAGACGCTCAAGGCGGAGCTGTTCCCTATGGACGACATCACGTCGGCGCAGGTTGGCCAGTGGGTCGAAGAGCTGATTTCCGCCGGCCTCGTGCGCGTGTTCGAAGCCTCTGAGGACGGTGATTCCTACTGGCACGTGACGGGGTGGGACCGGCATCAGAAGATTGATCGACCCTCGTACAAACACCCCACCCCGCCAGCCCAAGACTCGACGAGCCCTCGCCGAGACATGCTCGACGAGGATTCGACGAGTGCTCGTCGAGCGCCACCCCCCGGAGTGGATGGGAGTGGAGTGGATAGGAAGGGAGAGGAGAGCAGCTCGCCGAAGGCTCGCACACCCGCGGCCAGGAAGTCGAAGACCTCCATTCCTTCCGACTTCACGGTGAGCGATCGAGTGAAGGCATGGGCTGTCGAAAAGGGCTTCTCCGATCTGGAGGGGCATCTCGAGTCCTTCAAGGACAAGTGCGCAGCCAAGGGCTACACCAACGTCGATTGGGACGCGGCCTTCATGGGGGCCATCCGCGACGACTGGGCGAAGCTCCGGCCGACAGGTACTGCGAAAGCGCGCCCGATCTTGGACGCCGACCACCGCTTCGGGGCAACGGGATGAGCACCCAAGACGCCGAAGGCTGGTCGCCCTGGTCCTGCGAGGCAGAGCAAAGCGTGCTTGGCGGCCTGCTGATCGACAACGACGCGTTAACGCGCGTCGCCGGGCTGATCGAAGCGCGCAGCTTCTGGCACGCCCCGCACCGGGCCATTTTCCAGGCCGTGCAGCGCCTGGTGCTGGCGAACCAGCCTGCAGACGTGATCACGGTCTTCGAGGTGCTGCGGGACGCTGGCCAGGCCGAAGACTGCGGCGGCCTGGTGCACCTCAACTCGCTGGCGCAGAGCGTGCCCAGCGCGTCAAATATCCGCCGGTACGCCGAGATCGTCGCGGACAAGGCACTGCGCCGCGACATCCTCGCGGCTGCCGATGGCGTGGCCTCGGTGGTGCACGGGCCAGGTACCGCTGACGAAGCGCTCGACCGCGTGCAGTCGTTGCTGGCCGGCGTGAAGCGGACGAAGGCCGGTCGAGACCCGCGGCCGGTCGGCGAGCTCATGGCCGCGCGCGTCGATCACTGGCAGTCCATCGCCGACGGCGACACCGCGCCTGGCATCCCGACTGGGCTCGATCCCCTCGACGAGGCCCTGGGCGGCGGCATCAAGGGCGGCCGAGTCATCGTCCTGGCTGCAAGGCCCAGCGTGGGCAAGACATCGCTTGCAACGCAGATCCTGCTCCACGTCGGCGCCCAGAGGCATCCGTGCCTGATGCTCAGCCAGGAGATGACGGCCGGCGAGCTGATGGACCGCACCGCCTCGCACCTCGGGCGCATTCACCTGGACCGGTTCAGCACCGGACGGCTCGAAGGCACCGACTGGGCCCAGGTGACCGAGATCGCTGAGCGAGTGGCCGCGCTGCCGGTCTACGTCGATGACCAGCCCGCGCTGACGCTGCTGGACATCCGCGCCAAGGCCCGGCAGGTGCAACGCAGCGCCGGCGGCCTGGCGCTGCTGGTGGTGGACTACCTGCAGCTGTGCAGTAGCTCGCTGAGCGCGGAGAAGCGGCACCACCAGATCGAGCAGCTCAGCCGGGGCATCAAGTCGCTGGCCAAGGAGTTGGACGTGTGCGTGCTGCTGCTGTCGCAGCTCAACCGGTCCGGCGAAGGCGGCGAGCCCGAACTGACGCACCTGAAAGAGTCCGGGTCCATCGAGGAGGACGCCGACGTGGTGGTGCTGCTGCACCCGATGGGCAACGAGCCGGACGGATCACTGCTAATCCTGGCTAAGGTGGCGAAGAACCGCGGCGGCCGGCGCGGGCGCCTGGCGCTGTCGTTCAGCGGCAAGACTCAGGACTGGAAGCAGTCGAACGGCAACGTGTCGCGCAAGCGCGGTGCTGGCGAGTGAGGCGGCCGAGTATGCAGAAGCCCACCAAGCGCGAGCGGCCCAATCGGCGCACGGCCGTGCCTCCGAGCACACTGAGCCAGACTGAGTTGCCGTCCAAATCTCCCGCCGTGCCAGGCCGGGCGAACATGGCCAGCGCCGAGGCCGTGCACCTGCTTGCCGGCTGGAGCATGACCGGGCTCACGGCCAGCATGGGGGCATGGATCCCCGAGTTGGACCGCGACCCGCCGGCCGCAGCACCGGCCATCGCCGCGCGCTACCTGCGCCGGGCGACGGTGACGGCGTGGTCTCTGGGCCTTCGCGCGGCGCCGGAGGACGTAGACCGCACCGCGCGCTTCCTCGTCACGAAGCTGCTGACCATCGCCTGCCGCCGCGGCCGCATGTTCCCGCAGCAGCTGCCCACCGCCACGGCCGTCGGGCTGCACGAGATCGACAGCAGCCGCGCGCTGCACGGCGCCTGGCCGCTATGGCCTCTGGCGCACGACGCCCAACCCTCACCGAAGGAGCCCTGACGTGGCCGACCTCTCTTCTTGCCTGGCCATCGTCGATGGCATGAGCAACCGCGATGCCGATTACCTGCTCGAGCGCGTCGACCTGTACCTGGGCGCCGGCATAGCGCCGAAGGACGCCCAGCGCATGGCGGCGAAGGACCTGCTCGCGGAGGTGGAAGCCGACCAGCGCGAAGCCCGCGACGCGATCCGCGCGCAGCACCCCGAGCTCTTCCGGCGCGAGGCCAGCGCTGCCACTGCCGCCGCGCCGGCGGCCAAGCCGAGGCGGTACTTCGAGAGCCAGGCCGAGGCCACCACAGAGCCGGCCGAAGCCGTGATGCTCTCCCGCCCGGCCCAGACCGAGACCCAGGCCTTCCGCCGCTGGTTCGGCGCCAGCAAGATCGTCGACGACGACGGCCGGCCGCGCGTGATGTACCACGGCACGGCCCAGGACATCGAGGCTTTCGTGCCCAAGCAGGCCGGCGCGATCTTCGTCACCGACGAGCCCATCTTCGCCCAGGCCTACGCCGACACCTCGGCGAAGTGGATGGAGTCGCGCGGCCAGGAGGGCGCCACGAACATCGTGCCGCTCTACGTGAAGGCGGAGCGGCCCTTCGACTACGAGGACGCGCAGCAGGTGGCCGCGGTGAAGGCCAAGCTCGACGACGCCGGCAACTGGCAGACCCTGGAGCTGATCGACGGCGGCGGCCTGGCCGAGCCCGACAACTGGCACTTGATCGAGACCGACCCGATGCAGGAGGCCATCAAGGCGCTCGGGCATGACGGCTTCTTCGTCAGCGAGGGCGGCTTCAAGAACCTGGCCGTCTACAAGCCCGAGCAGCTCAAGAGCGCCGTGGGCAACGGCGGCACCTTCGACCCGACGAATCCGGACCTTCGACTGTCGCGCGCCCTCGGTGGCCGCTTCGTCCTGCCGCCCTTCGGCCGCACCGCGCAGCTCATCGAGCAGCAGCAAGACAGCGAGAACCGGCTCAAGCAGGTGGTGCGCGCCGTGCGCCAGCAAGGCGGCATCGTCTCGGAGGCCGGGGACTTCTACCTGACCGAGGAGCGGCGCATCAGCAAGACCGCGGCCCGGCTGGAAGACTTCAAGCGCGGCGACGTGCGCGAGCTGGTCCGTGAAGTGGCCAGCGAAGGGCTCACCCTGGACGAGCTGGTGACGTACGCGATGGCCAAGCACGCGCCGGAGCGAAACGAGTACCTGCAGGAGCGGCGTTCCGACGGCGCCGACGGCATGTCGGGCATGACCACGGTCGAAGCGCTGGCCATCCGCCAGGAAGCCCGGGAAGCGGGCCTGGAGCCGGCGCTGGAGCGGCTGCACGCGCGGCTGATGCGCATCACGAAGGGCACGCGGGACTTCGCGCTGGCCGAGGGCCTGATCGACGACGCCACTCACGCGCGCCTGGCGGGCATGTTTGACTTCTACGTGCCGTTCCGGGGCATCGAGGGCGAAGCCGCCGCCGCGTCGGCCAGGTCACCGAGCAAGGGCAACGCCGGGCGCAACTTCCTGGGCCCGCGCATGCTGGGGCGCCGGTCGCAGGCCACCATGGTGCTCGAGCGCATCATTCACGATCGCGCCGTGGCCATCATCCAGGCCGGCTACAACGAGGTCGGGCGCTCCTTCGGCCAGTTCGTGCTCGACAACCCGGACCCGAGCCTCTGGGAGCTCGAGGCCGTCGAAACCCGGCCCGTGATGACGGTCGGCGAGGACGGCGGCCCGCTGATCGAGGAGCGCGAGCGCAAGGTCACCGACGAGAAGCGCACCGTCACCTTCCTGGACGGCGGCAAGCGCGTGTCGGTCCTGGTCAAGGACGACGTCATGCGCTCGCAGCTCAAGGGGCTGGGCATCGAGCACATCGGGCCGTACCTGGACCTCATGCGCGTGGCGAACCGGAACCTCGGGCGCCTGTACACCGGCCTGAACCTGGCTTTCGCGGTCAAGAACTTCGTTCGCGACCTGGGCACCGCCGCGCCGAGCATGATCGACTCGGTGGGCTTCACCGGCGCGGCCAAGCTCTACGGCTTCATGCCGCGCGCGCTGCTGGACTCGTTCCTGGCCGAGATCGGCAAGCCTCCGCCCGAGTTCCAGATCTGGCGCGCCGCCGGCGGGAAAACGGGCTATCTCGACCTGACCAGCGTGGAGCGCGTCGCGGCCGAGCTGCGCCACGTGTTCGCCGATGCCCAGCGCCTGCCCGTGGACCCGCGCAAGTGGCTGCCCAAGGTGTTCGAGCTGATCGAGAGCGTGAGCGCGGTCTTCGAGAACGCCACCCGCTTCGCGTCCTACCTGGCCGCGCGCAGCGAGGGCAAGACGGTTGCCGAGGGCATCAGCATCAGCAAGAACGTCACCGTCAACTTCACGCGACGCGGGACCAAGACGGCGCACATGTCGGCCTGGTTCCTCTTCTACAACCCGGCCGTCCAGGGCACCGCCCGCATCCTGGAGGCGCTGAAGTCGCCCAAGGTGCTGGCCACCCTGGGTGCGGGCATGACGGGGGTGGTGCTGCTGGCGCTGCAGAACGCCTCCGCGGGCGATGACGACGACGGCGTGCCGTGGTGGGACAAGATCCCCCAGGACGTGAAGGACCGCAACCTCATCGTCATGCTGCCGCCCATCCTCGCGGACCGGCTGAAGGACAGCAGCGAAGCGGTGCCGGGCTCGAAGATCGGGCGCTACGTCAAGGTGCCGATGCCCTACGGCTGGAACTGGTTCGCGACGGTGGCGAATCAGTCGGTCGACCTCTGGCGGCATGGCCAGGATCCGGCCCACGGCGTGAAGCCCACCCAGGCGATGAAGAACGTGGTCACGGCATTCCTGAATGCGTTCTCACCGGTGCCCGACGTGGCGCGCAGCGTGGACAGCCCGAAGAGCCTCGCACTGCTGGCCGTGCCCGACTTCCTGGACCCCATCGCGCAGGTGCTGGGCAACGTCAACGCCTTCGGCAAGCCGCTGCATCCAGAGTATCCGAACCAGCGCAGCATGCCCGACTCGGAGAAGGCCTTCACCGGCCAGGTGGGCACGGCGTACCACCGCGCGGCGCGAGCGCTCAACGCGGCCACCGGCGGCAGCAAGTACGGCTCCGGCCTGCTCGACCTGTCGCCGGGCGCCATCGAGAACCTCGTGCGCGCCTACGGCGGCGGACCCGTCACCTTCTCGCTCGACATCCTCAACACGATGTACGCGCGGCAATCGATCGAGCGACCCGAAGCGGAGCTCAGGCGCGCGCCGATCCTGCGCGATTTCTACGCGCGGATCGACGACGAGACCGACCGGGCGCTGGCCTACCAGCGCATGGACCTGGTTCGCTCTGTGGTGGAGCCGCTCCAGAAGGCAATCGACGCCGGCGACGAGAAGGAGGCCCTCGCGTTGTTCGAGAAGAGCCCCGGCATCGCAGGCCTGGGCGACGCGCTGAAGCTGACGCAGAAGCTGCTGAGCGAGGTCAGAAAGCAGGAGATCGAGATCCTGGAGAGCAACGAGTCCGACGGCGCGAAGTACGCGAAGCTGTTGGTGGCCAGCGCCAGCCGACGCAAGATCCTCCAGCAGCTCAACAAGGAGTTTGACAAGGCCGCTCGATTCGAAGCCGCCGGGAAAACAGAGTGGGAGGTGGAAACCAAGTGAGCACAGGAAGCGGCGATCAGCGCGAGCTGCCGAACTGGACGTCGACCGAGACGTGCACGAAGCTGCTCACGGGCTGGGCGCTGTTGGACATGGCGAACAACCCAGCAGCCATCTTCGAAGAGCTGGGCTCGGACCATCGCCGCGGGGCGGTGCTGCTGACGATGCGGGCGATCGACGCGGCACTCACCAAAGCGCGGGCCGAACGCGTTGCAGTCTCGTCTGAAGCGCTGGCGGGCGCCTTGAGCATGGTGCTTGCCGACCTTCTCGCGATGGCTGCGGAGCGGGGCCTCGTGCCCCGGGATCAAGTCGAGGCGCTGCAATCAGCGCTGGACGATGCAATTCACGGAAGGGGTCAATCATGGCTTCAGTAGCTGGATACGGCGCGCTCTCTGGCTTGGGCCAGGGCATCGCGATGGTGGGTCAGAACATGCTGCGCGACGACGACGCAGCGCAGCGGCAGCAGCTGATGCAGGAGCGCCAGATGGCGCTGCTGGAAGCGCGTCTCGCGGCGAAGGGGGCTGGTGCTGGCGGCGGTGGCCAGCCGAACGGCAACCTGTCGTTCGAGCAACTGCAGCAAATCGCCGCGGACCCGAACATGCGCGGAGCGCTTCGGATGGTGGGCGGCCTCTCGCCGGTCGAGATCGCGGACACGGCGGCGATGGAAGCCGGGCGGCCGCCGACCGTCACGCTCCAGCAGGGCGGCACTGTGCAGCGCGCGCCCGGCGCGGCCGCAGCGCGCGCCGCCGACTACGGGGACACTTCCAACACGGTCCAGGTGCCGACGGTGGAAGGCCTGAAGTACACGCCCGGCGATCAAGAGGGCCTGCGGGTCCGCGCGACCCAAGCGCTGCGCCGCGCGCTGGGCCTGATGAACCCGGGCCACGCCAAAGCCATCGCCGAAGCCGAGGGTGAGGAGCAGCAGAACGCCTACGCGCGCAACGCGGCCACCGACGGCAACCCGGGCGCCATTCGTGGCGCGCTGCTGACGGCCGGCAAGGAAGTGTTCTCGCCGCAGGGCACGGACCTCACCACCGGCGCGGCAGCGAACGGCTCGATTGGGGAGGCGGAGCGGGCCAAGGACTTCGCGCATGCCTCCTACTACGGCCGCCAGGCCAGCGAGGACGCGCCGAAGAAGATCCAGAGCTCCTACGTCGATGCGCAGGGCAATCGGACCATCCTCTTCAAGGACGGCACGCGCACCGTGCTCGGCAAGGACAAGACGTATCAGTCCATGGTCCAGCGCGAGGCCGATGCCTTGGCGAAGTCGGTGCACGGCCTGGGCAAGTCCCGCGACGAGATCGAGCGCATCGCCAAGGGGCGAATCGAGCAGCGGGCCATTGCCGCGGCGTCAGGAAACGAGCCCGAGTCGGTCTTCACCGAGAGCCCGAACGAGCCCACGAGGCCCCCCGCGCCCGCCAGGCTGCCGCAAGCACCGCTCGACGCTGCAGCCCGCGAGGTCGGCAAGACCTACGAGACACCGCGCGGGCCGCTGGTGTGGATGGGCAACGGCTGGAAGCCGGCGCAGGGCGCCGCGCCGACTGCCGCGCCCGCCCTCAAGGCCCTGCCGCCCGGGGCCAAGCAGATCGGCACCAGCGGCGGCAAGCCCGTCTACGAGACCCCCGACGGCAAGCGCTTCATCCAGGGCTGACGCATGGCTTTCACCGAGTTCGCTGGCAAGCTGGGCGTCGAGACCACCTTCAAGGGCGGCAAGGGCACCTGGACGCTGCAGAACGGCAAGCCTGTTCGCGTGCGCTGAGCTGATGCGAAAGCCCGCAGCGAAGGTACTACGCCCGGGGCCGGCGCAGGGCGGCTGCGCGCCACTGGTGCTGGCCACGGTTCACGGTCCATCGCACTGCGGCCTTACGCGCCAGGTGGAGGCCCTGCTCAGGGCGAACCCGCGGCGCTGGCTCAAGCTGCGCGAGCTGCTGCCGCACCTCGGGCCGGACGCCGACAAGGCCGCGGTGCAATCGGTGCTGCACAAGCTGGTGAGCCGTGGCCAGGTGGCGAAGCAGCTGGTCGACAACGACCGGTATCCGAAGAGCGTGCGGCTGCTGGTGGCGGCCTACCGGTGGGGCGGCGGGCCGGAATGAGGAAGGGCCCCGGCACCACCCGACCGAGGCCGGAGCGCCAGGGCCCTGCGCGGGCCGGGCCTGGGGTCTAGCGTGGCTTCGACCCGCCCACCATGACCCGCAGCCGAACCTTACGGCTGGCGTCGGCGTACTGGTCTTGCAGGGCGACCGACTGCGGGCTTCGGCGGCCGCCTGGTTCCGGGGCGGCTTGGCTCTGCTCCCCACGCGAACGCGTCCACTCCAACACCGCAGCCAGGTCGAAGCGGCGCCGGCGGCCGACAAGTAGGCTCGGGCAGCCGTCGGCCACCATACGGGCCACGGTGCGCTCGCTGGTGCGCAGGTAGGCGGCCAGCTCGGCGGGGGTCATCAGCACGCCTTAGCTCTGCTGAAGGGGAGGACGTTCGAAGGCTTGGGCATGGTGGCCTCGTAGTCGAATGCTGGGTCGAAGATAGCCTCGACGGTCAGTCGCCCGAAGTACGGCGGCGTAGTGAAGTTCACGCAGCCGTGCGCGATGGCCTCGCTCATGACTGCCATGAAGCCTTCGCGGGCGTCAGGATCGGTCGGCAGCAGTTCCAACATTCGATCAAACACGCGCGCCTGAGGCCTACCCAGGCGATGGCAGGCCTGCATGTGGGACGTGCCAGCGTCCTCGTGCTGGCCCGCCTCTTCGACGAAGGCCGAGGCCTGCCGCACGCCGGCGAGGAAGCGTTCGGGGTCACGCATCGCGGCTCTCCAGCGGCTTCATGACGGCCGCCTTGAGCACCTGCTCGGCCTGCTCGGTGAAGTGGCGGATGGCGTCTGCCAGCTCCGCCGCGCTGTAGCCCTTCTCACTGCAACTGAGCATGGTCAGCAGCTTGTTGGCCTGGCTCAGCTGGCCCAGCGCCCACCATTGCAAGCCTTCGCTCGTGGCGTTGGGGTTGACGATGACCGGCGCTTCGTCGCCCGTGTCGCAGTCCCAGCCCTTGACGGCAGTGAGTGGCGCAGGCTCCACGGCAGGCGGGGCGGGCGTGGTGCAGCCACCGGGAAGCGTGTGGACTTCAGCCATGGGTGAGACCTCCCTGGTCTTCGGCGACCTCAAGGGCGCTCACCAGCTCGGCGGCGTGCTCTTCTGCCATCTCGCCGAGGACAGTGCAGTAGTGCTGATGCTGACCTCCCCCGAGGCGCTCGAACTGGACGACGCTGGCCAGCAAGGCCTGCAGCTTCCACGCGGTCAGCTTGAGGGCGGTCACGGTGGGGCCTGTGGCGGGCGTCGGCAAGGCATGCAGGTCAGCCATGAGCAGGCTCCTCGGCAGTCTCGGGCGCGCGAAGAGCGGCCAGGAAGACATGAAACTGCTCGGCGGCCTGTCGCATGGTGCTAATCAGCGAATCGCGAGACGGCGCGACCTCAACTTCAAAGGTGCCTAGGTTCCACAGAGCGCTTTCCACGATGCCCACCAAGTTCGCACCGAACATCAGCGCGCTCGATCCCGTGCCGTCCACGGTATCGGCGAGCTCCTGCATGCGCTCCTCGATCAGCCGCGAAGTGACCTGCAGTGCGCTGCTGTTCTTCACGGTCAGGGGCTCTTCTGTCTTGGCGGCGCAGCACCAGACTTCAATGTGAGCCAGCGCCTGTTCTACGGCGGCTGCCGCGGCCTGCTTGTGCGGTTCGCGGGATGCGAAGGTGGGGTCGGGGCTGGTAGTCTTCTCGGTAGCCATGATGTGCTTCTCCTTGGGTTGCACGTTGTGGTCAGGGTCGGGGTGCTGCTCCTACAGCACTTCGGCCCGTCTTGCCGCTGGACCGCAGCGGCCACGGTCCCGGCTGCCGGCCGGGCGCGGTGTTCAGGCCTTGCGGCGCCTCCCCATCGGGATCACTTCGCCCTTGACCTCGGGGTGGGCCAGGAACTCGGCCCAGGCGTCCATCATCTGGCGCCGCTTCTCGAGCATGTCGCCGCGCCGATAGGCGGCCTCGGCCTTGTTCTCGATGGTGTGGGCCAGCGCCATCTCGGCGAGCTCGTTCGGGTAGCTGGTGCGCTCGGCAGTCCAGTCGCGGAAGGTCGAGCGGAACCCGTGAGGCACGGCCGGGACTTCCATCCGGCGCAGCACGGCCGACAGCGTCATGTCCGACAGCATGCCCCCGCGCGGTGCCCAGAAGGCGAAGTCAGAACCGGCCATCTCCGGCAGCGCCTTGAGCAGCGCCACGGCTGCCGGCGAGAGCGGCACGCGGTGCTCGCGCGCAGCCTTCATGCGCTCGGCCGGGATGGTCCACAGCCCGGCATCGAGGTCCAGCTCGGCCCAGGTCGCACCGCGAACCTCGCCGCTGCGGGCCGCGGTCAAGATCGCGAACTCCAGCGCGCGGGCGCCCATACCCTCGGCCTGCCGCAAGCGGACCATGAAGGCGCCGACCTCGGAAAGGGGCAGGGCGGGGTGGTGGTCCACCTTCGCCACCTTGCTCGGCGCAGGAAGCAGCTTGTCCAGGTGGCCGCGCCAGCGCGCGGGGTTGTCCTTGGCGCGGTAGCCGCGGGCGGCGGCCCAGTCCAGGACCAGCTCGATGCGGTTGCGCACCCGGCTGGCCGTCTCGGTCTTCTCGGTCCAGATCGGTTCAAGCACGCGCATGACGTGCGCCAGCACCACGTCCCTGACCAGCAGATCGCCCAGGACCGGGTAAGCGTGCTGCTCCAGGCTGTTCTCCCACTGCTGGGCGTGCTTGGTGCTCTTCCAGCCGGCGCGGTGGGCCTTGATGTAGGACTCGGCGCACTGCTTGAAGCTCTGGGCGGCCGCTTGGCTGGCGCGCAGCTGGCTCCTGGCCTCACGTGCCTGCTCGATGGGGTCAACCCCGCCACGGATCAGCTCGCGGGCAGCCCGGGCGGCTTCGCGGGCGCCTGCCAGGGTGACCCCTGGGTATCCGCCCAGGCCCATGTCTCGGCGCTTGAGGCCGACCGTCACGCGCAGCACCCAGGTCCGCGCGCCGCTGGGCAGCACCTGCAGCGCCAGGCCAGGAACCCCGCCCACGAAGTGCAGGCCGGGGGTCGTCAGCCGCTGCACGGCCATGGCGTTCAGTTCGGAGGCTCTGCGCGGCATGTTCTCGCACCCATCATCTGGCATCCCCACAAGCACCCATCATCGTGGGTGCGATGGCATGATATGACAGACGACTAACTGCGACGAACTATTTTCACCCTCATAGCTGAATTTCCCGTCAACCGGGATGCTGTGACACAACCGGAATGATGGGGGAGGAGGACTCCGACTCCGCCAGAACCTTCAAGCGCCCCACCCGGGGCGCTTGTCGTTTGGGCTTGTCGCGCAGGCGTTCACGGTCGCGGCAGGCCCGCGCTCAAGCCCCGCGCGCTCGGGCCGAAGGCTCCGTTCGTGCCGGCCGCTTCGCCGGCTTCGAACTCCCAGGAGCGCCATGTCCCGCCTGCCCGTTTCCCTTGTCGCCATCGCTTCGGTGGTGCTTGCCACCGGCCATGCCCAAGCCACGGAGGTCTACACCGGCATCGGCTTCCCCGGTGCCACGCTGGGCTTCGGCGCCA
Organism: uncultured Rubrivivax sp.; assembly: GCA_964495125.1. GTDB lineage: Bacteria > Pseudomonadota > Gammaproteobacteria > Burkholderiales > Burkholderiaceae_C > Rubrivivax. The sequence goes on along the minus strand of CAZBUU010000042.1, from coordinate 7,585 downwards.
AGCTCGGTGATGCCGTCACGGCCCGGGTCGAGGCTGCGGGCGGGCTCAACATCAGCCGCGACGGCCAGCGTGAAGGCCTCACCTACAAGGGCAAGCTCAAGGCCGGTCGCGTCGGTGCCTTCCTGGACTGGTACCCGTTCAGCGGCAGCTTCCGCCTGACCGGCGGCGTGACGGCCAACGACATCCAGGCCGACCTCGATGGCAGTGGCAGCAACGGCACCATCAACGGCAAGCCGGTGAACCTGAGCGGCGAAGTGTTCAAGCTGCAGGTGAAGTACGCGAGCGGTACGCCCTTCCTTGGCTTCGGCTGGGGCCACTCGCCGAGCAGCGGCCTGGGTGGCTTCTTCGACCTGGGCGTGCACCTGGGCAAGTTCGAAACCACCGCCGAAACCTCGGTGGTCGGCAAGTTCGGCATCACCCAGGCCGACGTCGACGCGGAAGTGAACAAGGTGCGCGACAAGCTCGACAAGCTGAAGGTGCTGCCCAGCCTGACCGTCGGACTCAGCTACCGCTTCTGAGTCATCGGGAAGGGGCGCGGGCCTGCTGGCTGCGCGGCACAATCGCCGCCACCCCAGGCCCGCAGGAGACCGCCTTGCCCTTGAGCGACATCGAGATCGCACGCCAAGCCCAACTGGAACGCATCGTGCCGCTGGCTGGCCGCCGGCTGGGCATTCCGGAAGAGCACCTCGTGCCTTACGGTCACTTCAAGGCCAAGGTCTCGCTGCCCTTCATCGACACATTGGCCGACCGGCCCGACGGTCGCCTGGTGCTGGTCACCGCCATCAGCCCCACGCCGGCCGGCGAAGGCAAGACGACGACCACGGTGGGCCTGGGCGATGCCCTCAACCACATCGGCAAGAAGGCGCTGATCGCGCTGCGCGAACCCTCGCTGGGCCCGGTGTTCGGCTTGAAGGGCGGTGCCACGGGCGGCGGCCATGCCCAGGTGGTGCCTATGGAGGACATCAACCTCCACTTCACCGGCGATTTCCAGGCCATCGCGCTGGCGCACAACCTGCTGTCGGCCTGCCTGGACAACCACATCCACCACGGCAATGCGCTGGACATCGACGTCCGGCGCATCCTGTGGAAGCGCGTGGTGGACATGAACGACCGCGCACTGCGCGACATCACGGTGGGCCTCGGTGGCACCGCCAACGGCTTTCCGCGCCAGGATGGCTTCGACATCGTCGTGGCCTCCGAAGTGATGGCCATCTTGTGCCTCTCGACTTCGCTGCAGGATCTGAAGGCGCGACTGGGCCGCATCGTCGTCGCCGAGACGCGTTCCCGCGCGCCGGTCACGGCGGCCGACCTGAAGTGCCATGGCGCGATGGCCGTGCTGCTGAAGGACGCGCTGGCCCCGAACCTGGTTCAGACGATCGAGAACAACCCGGCACTGCTGCACGGCGGCCCGTTCGCCAACATCGCCCATGGCTGCAATTCGGTGATCGCCACGCGCACGGCGCTGAAGCTGGCGGACTATGTCGTCACCGAAGCCGGCTTCGGCGCCGACCTGGGCGCCGAGAAGTTCATCGACATCAAGTGCCGCAAGGCCGGGCTGGCGCCGGCCGCGGCCGTGGTGGTGGCGACCATCCGCGCGTTGAAGTACCACGGCGGCGTGGCGCTCCCGGATCTCGGCCGTGAAGACCTGGGTGCGCTGGAGCGCGGGCTCGCCAACATCCAGCGCCACCTGCACAACCTGCGCGAGGTCTTCGGCTTGCGGTGCGTCGTCTCCATCAACCACTTCGGCAGCGACACCGATGCCGAGCACGAACTGCTGCGGCGGCGCATCGGCGAGCAGGGCGTGCCGGTGCACACGGCGCGGCACTGGGCCGAAGGCGGGCAGGGCGCCGCCGCCCTCGCCCACGAGGTGGTGCGCGTGGCCGCCGAAGGCAGCCGCATGCGCTTCGCTTACGAGGATGCCGATACGCTATGGAACAAGGTGGAGAAGCTCGCCCGCCACACCTACGGCGCAGCCGGCATCTCGGCCAGCGCTTCGGTGCGTGCCCAGATCCAGCGCCTGCAGGACACCGGCTACGGACAGCTGCCCGTGTGCGTGGCCAAGACGCAGTACAGCTTCAGCACCGACCCTTCCCAACGGGGCGCCGCGAGCGGGCACGTCGTCGACATCCGCGAGGTGCGCCTGGCGGCCGGTGCCGAGTTCGTGGTGATGGTCTGCGGCGACATCATGACCATGCCCGGTCTGCCCAAGGTGCCCGCTGCGGAGCACATCGACCTGGATGAGCAGGGCCGCATCGTCGGCCTGTCCTGAAGCACCAGCCCCGTGGCCGGCCACACCGCCAGGCTCTACCGCATCGAGGCGCTGATCCGCGCCCGGGGCCATGTCAGTCGCGACGAACTGTTGGCCGAACTCGAAGTCTCGCGAGCGACGCTCAAGCGCGACATCGAGTACCTGCGCAGCCGGCTCGGTGCCCCGATCGAGTACGACGCGAGCGTGAACGGCTATCGCTTCGGCCAGGCCTACGTGGGCCCCAAGCACGAGCTCCCGGGCCTGTGGTTCGACGAGACGGAGCTGTATGCGCTCCTGATGGCCGAGCAACTGCTCTCCGGCCTGGACAGCGGCGGCTTGCTGTCCCGCCATCTGCAACCGCTGCTGGACCGCATCCATCACCTGCTGGCCAGCGGGCAGGGCGGGGCGGCGACGGACTCCTTGCGTGACCGCGTGAAGGTGGTGACGCCTCTCAAGCGGCCCGTCACCGGCCGCTTCTTCGAGCGGGTCACGGCGGCGCTGCTGCAACGCCGGCGCCTGCACCTGCGCTACCTGACCCGCGCGCGCCGCGAAACCAGCGAGCGCGACGTCTCGCCGCAGCGTCTGGTCCACTACCGCAACACCTGGTACCTGGACGCCTGGTGCCACCGCGCCCAGGCCATGCGGCGCTTTGCGCTGGATGCCGTCGAAGAGGCCGAGGTGCTCGAGGCGCGCGCCCGCGAAGTGGCACTGGAGCGCGTGCGCGCAGAAATGGACGCCGGCTACGGCATCTACGCCGGCGGACGGCGCCGCTGGGCGCTGCTGGTCTTCAACGAGCAGGCGGCGCAATGGGCCAGCCGCGAGGAGTGGCATCCGCAGCAGCAGGGCCGCTGGCGAGAGGACGGGAGTTTCGAGCTGAGATTGCCGTACGTCGATGCCAACGAGTTGGTGATGGACATCCTCCGCCAGGGCGACCAGGTCCAGGCGCTGGAACCCGCGGAACTGGTCGAAGAGGTCCAGCGCAGACTCCTCCGTGCGGCAGCGCTGTACGGCGAGGTGGCGGCGCGTGGCGACGCGGGGGCAGCGGCGTGACGAACAAGCCAGCCCCTGCCGCGGCTCCCGCACTGGAGCTGGACGCCGAGGCGCAGGCCGAGATGGTCCGGGCGCTGCGTGTGGCGCTGCAGGCCACGCTGATCGAGACCCACATCTCCTGGGTGCTTGTCGCCGGCGCCCAGGCCTACAAGGTCAAGAAGGCCCTGAGCACGGCATTCCTCGATCAGTCCACACGTGAACGCCGGCGGCAGGCATGCGAGGAGGAATTGCGCCTGAACCGTCGCCTGGCACCCACGCTCTACGAAGCCGTGGTGGCAGTGACCGGCAACGCTTCGGCACCCGTTCTGGACGGCGCCGGGCCGCTGCTCGATCACGCCGTGCGCATGCGCAGCTTCGACCAGGGCGGCTTGTGGGAACGGCGAGCCGAGCGGGGCGAACTCACCGAAGCGGATGTCGACAGTCTGCTCGGACTGCTGGTGCCGTTTCACGATCAGTGTGAGCGGGCCGACCCTGCCAGCCCCTTCGGTACCGCTGATGGGCTGCGCCACACGGTGTTGCAGAACCTGCTCGAACTTGAGCCAGGGGTCCCGTCAGGCCTGACGACGGCCCAGGAGCTCCACCACCTGCGAACCTGGGAGGAAGAGGCCTTTGCCAGGACGGAGCAACGCCTCGTCGAACGGCGTGCGCGTGGGCGGGTCCGCGAGTGCCACGGCGACCTGCATCTGGGCAACGTCACGTTGTTCGAAGGCAAGACGACCGTCTTCGACGGCATCGACTTCTCGCCCGCGCTGCGCTGGACCGACGTCATGGCCGATCTCGCCTTCATGGCGATGGATCTCCAGGCGCATGGCCTCGCACCCCTGGCACACCGATGGGTCAACGGCTACATCGAAGCCAGCGGCGATCACGATGGACTCCCCGTGCTCGACTACCTGCTCGTGCACCGGGCGCTGGTGCGCGCCAAGGTCTCGATGCTGCGCGCTGAACAACAAGGGCGGCAGGAGGCACCGATGGGAGTCGCGCGACGCTACCTCGATGTGGCCCTGCGGCTGACGCTCCCGCAGAGCCCGCGGCTGCTGATCACCCACGGTTGCTCCGGCAGCGGCAAGTCCACCGTCACCCAGCAGCTGCTTCAGGACACTGGCGCGGTCCGCCTGCGCTCCGACGTCGAGCGCAAGCGATGCCCTGGGCTGGCGAACGAGGCGCGCTACGGTGATGCGGCGAACTCTGCCACTTACCAGCGATTGGCCGTGTTGGCCCGTCAGCTTCTGAAGGACGGCCACGCCGTGATCGTGGACGCCACGTTCCTGCGCCGCACCGAGCGCCTGGCGATGCAGCAACTTGCGGCGGAGCGTCAAGTGCCTTTCGGCATCCTGGACTTCGTCGCCGGTGCAGACCTCTCGTTGATGCGACAGCGGCTGCGCGAACGCGCAGCTCATGGAGGGGATCCGTCGGAGGCTGATGAATCCGTGCTCGAGGGCCAGTTGAGGCGGATCGAACCGCTTCGGCCCGATGAACTTGCGGTGGCCCAGCCCGTATGGCCGCAAGCCTGAGATGAGCGGGTGCGATCATTGGGTTAACATAATATACATCGTGCTCATTTATTTGTCAGCTGCGCTTACATCCACCCCTACACCGAACCAGGCACCATCCCTAAGTCGTTGACAGCCAGACCACCGTGCCACTGGGTTCGGATCTTGCAAACGGAGCCAGAACGAACGCCAGCCGATCGATTCTTGCGCCTACCCATGCTCCGGAAGCTCCTTCGAAACAGTGCCTTGTTGCTGACCGCGTTCATGTGCATGGCCACGCAAGCTGCACCGGTCGGCGAAGAACAAGCCGAATCGCCCTCGACCGAGGATGCCCGCGCGCCCGTACCCCAACGGGAATCGTCCGAAGGCAAGAAGACCGTCGACCTGTTGCTCGAGATGCAGCCGCGCTCTGCTGGCCTGGAGTTCAAGGAGCGGCGTCTGCCTCAGCGTGGCGAAGGCGAAGCGGGCTCGAACCTTGCCAAGCCCGCCGGTCTCCCATCTCGGGCCGGCGCGCCCGAAGCGATCGACAACCGCACGCCAGCCACCCACGTACCCCCATCGGGGCTGTTCGGCAGCGGCGCAACCAACCCGGCAGCCGCAACGCCACGTGCGGATGCTCACCGGACGGCGGACCCCGCCCAATCCGAGAACTGGCGCCCGGGTGCCGATCGCGCGCCGTCATCGGGCCGCGGAGATCCCGCGGCCGCCACGGGAATCGTGCGCTTGTGGATCCTGCCGCGGGAGGTGTTCGACTACGTGCGTGACAACCGGGAGTGGTTCATTGCCGGTGTCGTGCTGGCACTGGCCGGCATGTGGGTTCGCAGCGGCGGCCTGGCGCGCCGCAGCTGAGATCCCCGGCTCAGGACCTGGAGTCCGCGGACCCTTCGAGGTCGCCCTCGTCGGCATCCACCGAAGCCGGCGTGCCGCCTGCGGCAACACCCGGCGCCGGCCGGTCCAGCGGCCGGCACAGGTGGCGATTGAGCTTGCCCAGACGCTCGGAGCGTTCCATCGCTTCGAGGACGACCTCGGGATTGATCATCAGCATGAACGGGTTGCGTTCGGCAAGTTGATGAGCCATGGGTCACTCCTTCAAGACGCGTCAAGACAACGTGCGGGCAACTCTAGGTGCCGCGCCCCGCCTTGCCGAGTGGCTGTGGGACCATGCTGCCTGTCAGCGGACTTCTGACACGGTCAAGTCTCACGCCTGACGCCGTGTCAGCGTTCCAGGCGCTGGAGACGCTCCGCCAGAGCTTCGCGACCGCCCAGGCGCGCGAAGTCGGCAGCTCCCAGCCCGAGGTCGTTGCGCAGCCGAACGTCGGCACCGCGCGCCAGCAGCAGATCCACCGAGGATTCGGGGCCGTAGCGCGAAGCCATCATCAGCGCGGTGCTGCGGTTCGGCGAAGGGGCATCGATGAGGGCCCCGCGATCCAGCAGCAGTCCGACCGCGCGCGTTTCCGGCCCCGAGGCCGCGTAGTGCAGCGCCGTCCATCCCGTGCGCTCGATCGCCGCTCCCCGATCCAGCAGCCGTGGCAGCCACTCCACCTGACCGCGGAGCGCCGCCATCATCAGCGCCGTTTCGCCAGCGGCATTGGCCGCGTCGACGCGGGTATCCGGGTGCGCCAGCAGGAGCGCGGCAACCTTGGGGGCGCCTTCGCGCATGGCCAGGTACAGCGGCGTCTGGCCCTTTTCGCTCAGAGCGTTGGGGTCGAAGCCGCGGCCCAGCAACGCGCGCACGGTTCCCACGTCGTCGACGCCCACGGCACGAAAGAACTCGACATGCGCGTCGGCGCGTGACCACGAAGATCCAAATAAAACAATAAGATAGACTGCAATCCTGATGTAGCTTCTCATGATTGATCGCTCAGCTTCAAGCCGAAGAGGGCCTCGGCGTTGGCGCTCGTGGCCTGGGCCACGGCTTCCAGGCTCAGCCCCTTGACGTCGGCCACGCAGGCCGCGACATGTCTCACCCAGGCCGGCTGATTCGTCTTGCCGCGGTGGGGCACAGGCGCGAGGTAGGGGCTGTCGGTTTCGATCAGGCACCTGTCGAGCGGCACGGCGCGGGCCACGTCGCGAAGCGCCTGCGCGTTGCGGAAACTCAGGATGCCGGAGAAGGACACATGGAAGCCCAGGTCCAGGGCCGCCATCGCCACGTCCATGGTCTCGGTGAAGCAATGGAACACGCCGTGGACGGCCCCCTGCCCTTCGCTGCGTAACACGGCCAGGGTGTCTTCGCTGGCGCTGCGCGTGTGCACCACCAGGGGCAAGCGGGTTTCGCGGGCGGCGTGGATGTGGACGGCGAAGCGTTCGCGCTGCCAGGCCATGTCGGCCACGGTCCGCCCGTTGAGCCGGTAGTAGTCGAGCCCGGTCTCGCCGATGGCGACCACCTTGGCCAGCGCGGCACGCTCGACAAGGTCGGCCACGGACGGCTCGGCGACGCCTTCGTTGTCTGGGTGAACGCCCACGGTGCACCAGAAGTTGTCGTTCGCCGTGGCCAGCGCGTGGACCTCGGGGAACTCCTCCAGCGTCGTGCAGATGCAGATGGCGCGATCCACCTGCAAGGCCGTCATCTCGGCGCGGACTTCGGCAATGCGCTCGCGCAGGCCCGGAAAGTTCAGATGGCAGTGGGAATCGACGAACATGCGCCCAGGGCGCCGCTCAGAGCGTCTGCGTCGGCTTGGACGAAGAGATGCTGGTGCCCAGCACTTCCTCGATCTTGATCTTCAGCTGGCGCGACTTCTCGTCGTTCGGAAAGCGCACGCCCACGCCCGGTGTCCGCCCGCCCGATGCGGTGGGT
>CAZBUU010000041.1:0-23957 GCA_964495125.1 uncultured Rubrivivax sp. | reverse complement strand
GCCAGGCTGCCCGGCTCCGGCACCTGGCTGTCCGTGGCCACGGACACGCCGTCGATGAGCGCGTAGTGCAGCAGCGGGTTCTGGTTGTTCCAGAAGCGCACCACGGTGCTGCTGTCCGTGGCCGTGAAGCTGAAGCTGCGCTGGGCCCACAGCGTGGCCACCGTGCTGGCGTCGGGCGTGGCGATGTCCACCAGGTCCAGCCCGTCGATGCTGATCTTCACGATCCCCGTGCCCGTGCGGCCGCCATTGATGGAATTGCCGGCGAAGAAGCTGACGGTGTAGGTTTCACCCGCCACGGTGGCCAGCGCCTGCTCGATCGCGCCGCCGGCCATGCTGGTGACGTAGGCCAGGTCGACGGCCATCAGGCCGTCGGCGGCCGCGCCCACGCCGTAGGCCGAGGAGTTGTAGTGCTCGACGCCGGACAGCGCCGTGGTCCAGCCGGTGATGGCCGTGCTGTTGCCGCCGCCCGGTGCCTGGTAGAAGGCGCTGGGGGCCTCGAAGCTGCCGTTCAGGAAGACAGGGCCGGCCCCTGCCGACGCGCCCCCGAACGCCAGGAGGGCCAGGCCCAGGGCGCGGGCCAGGTGGGTGATGTGGGCTGAGGTCACGTGCTGCTCCTGAAGGAGGTCTTGCCTTCTGAGCCTACGCAGGCTGCGCGCCGCACCCGGCTCACGACACCCGCAGGCGCGGGGTCAGCCCGCCTTCGCTCAGCCCAGCAGCCGCCCCAGCGCCGCCAGGTCGCCCGCCAGCACCCGCCGCGCCTCGTCCAGCGCCTTCAGGTCGTCCGCGCCCTTCTTCGACACGTCGCGCGTGCGCTCGGCGGCCGAGGTGACCTGCTGCTTGAGTTCCGGATCACCCGCGATCTGCCGCGCCACGGCCGCCACCTTCAGCGTGGCGACCAGCGTCTTCTGTTCCGCGCTGTTCTGCGCCAGCCGGGCCTGGATCTGCGCGCTGGAGGTGTCCAGCGCGCGCGTGAGGTCCTGGCTCAGCTGCGTGAAGGCGTCGCCGCTGGCGGCGAAGCCGGCCGTGGCGTCCAGCGCGGGGTCGTCGGGCACGAGGATCACCGCGCCTTCGGGCAGGCGGTCGAAGTCCAGGTGCGGGTTGAGTTGCTTGAGCTTGCCCAGGGCCGCCGCCGCCAGCACGGGGTTGGCGGCGCTGGTGGGCTTCAGCAGCGCGGCCTGCAGGCCTTGCAGCGTGGTCTGGTTGCCCTTGGCGACGAGGATGCGCATGGTCTGCCTCTTTCCGGGGTCAAGCGATGACGTTGAGCGGCTGCCACTGCGCCGGCAGGTTGCCGCTGGCCAGCGCGATGCCGTTCGTGGTGATGTTGCCCAGCACGGTGACGCGCGCGGCCGCGGCTTCCAGCACCAGCGAACGCACGCCGCCGGCGACGCGGTTGCTGCTGGCGATGACCGAGCGCGAACCCAGCGCCACCGCAGCGCTCACGCGCACGCCGTTGAGCTCGCAGCGGTTGTCGCTGAACATCAGGTCGGCGCTGCTCTGCGCCAACACCGCCGGGGCGCTGCCGCGCGCCAGCACGACGTTGCCCTTCAGGCCCAGGCTGGAGCCGCCGTCGAGATCGGCCGCCGCGAAGCCGCGCAGGCCCACCCGGCTGGTCACCACGTCGGCGCGGCGGTTGGCCAGCACCAGCGTGCGCTGGTTGTCCAGGCGCATCGCGGCATAGCCTTCGGCGCGCAGCACGGGCCGCGTGCTGTCGGCCTGCGTCACCTCCACGCCCACCCAGCGCGCGCCGCCTGCGGCGGCCACGGGGGTCTCGTCGCGGCGGATGTCGTTGTGGCTGAGGTCCAGTTCGTCGTAGGGCCCGCGCCACAGCACGCCGCCCACGCTGCCGGTGAAGTCGCCCGCCGGTCCCACCGCGGCGATGGTGTTGCCCTGCACGCGCGCCTGCTCCACGCCCAGGCCCAGGATGCCGGCCACCTGGCGCGTGCGCCCCACCGGGTTGAGGCCGATGCGCTGCAGCGTGTTGCCCACGATGTTGGCGTTCTGCGTGCGCACGATGCCGATGCCCACCACGGCCACCGCGGTGGCGTTGTTGGCCTGCACCGCGCCCAGGTCGTGCAGGTGGTTGTTCTCGATGCTCGCGCTCGCCGCGGCGGCATCGCCGCCCATCACGATGCCGTTGCCGCAGCGTTCGACGATGTTGAGCTTGACGATGAGGCTCTTGCAAGGCGCCTCGATCAGGATGCCGGCCTCGGGGAAGCCGCTGATCTGGTTGGCCAGCACCTGGCACTGGTCGCTGCCGTTCGGGTCCAGGCCCGTGGCCAGCGTGATGCCCGAACCCAGCGGCGGACTGTTGCCCTGGCCCTGCGCGCGCAGCTTGTTGTCGCTGATCCAGGCGCCGTCCACCGCGCACACGATGCCCGGGCCGCTGACGGCCATCACGTTGCCCTGCACGCGCAGCGCGGCCCCCGGCATGGCGAAGCCGGTGAGGCCGAGCCCGCCTTCGCGGCACAGCAGGAACTCGTTGCCTTCGAAGTGGTTGGCGTACAGGTGGCCGGTGACGCCGCCGAAGTTCACGCCGCGCGAGCGGCACCAGAAGATGTTGTCCTGCACGCGCATCGAGGCCGTGAACAGGAAGCGGCGCGGCGGTGCCGCCAGGCCCGTGTTGTCGGCGGCGCGCGGCGGTGCCCCGGCCAGGCCGGTCTCGGCGATGAGCAGGGTGTCGCGCAGCGAGAAACCCGCCACCACGCCCGACAGCGCCACGCCCTGGCCGTTGTCGCCCACGGCCAGCAGCGCCAGGTCGTGCAGCTTCAGGCCCACCACGTTGCTGGCACGCACGGCGGCCGCGCCGCCGCCGGTGCACAGCACCGCCATGCGGCTGATGTCCACCGCCAGGCTGTTGCCGATGTCGAAGGCCGGCCCGGCGCCGCCCAGCAGCGTGGCCGGGCCCTGGCCGACGATGGCCAGGCTCTTGGCGCCGCTGATGCGCACCGGTGTGTCCAGCGCATAACTGCCGGCATGCAGGCACACTGTGCCGCCGCTGGCCGCCACGCGATCCACCGCCGCCTGCAGCGTCAACTGGCCGCTGGCGTGGCTGGTCGGCGTGACGCACACCGTGCAGGCGCAGTCGCCGCCGCCTTCGGGCGGCCAGGGGTGGCGGCAGTCGCTCACGGTGCCGGCGGCCACGTCCCAGAAGCCCAGGCGGGCGTAGTGGTGCTGCGTGCCGCGTGGCGGCGCGTTGGTCAGGTCCTCGACGCTGGCGTCCAGCGTGCGCGCGGCGAAGGTCCAGAAGTCGCCACTGCGGAAGCCCTTGCCGCCGGGGCCGCCGGCGTTGGTGAAGCTCACCGTCAGGCCGTCTTCCAGCACCACCGTGCCGCTGGCGGGGATGGGGATGGCGCCAGTGGCACCGGGGGCGTCCAGGTCGTGGTGCAGCACCGTGCCGCTGCCTTGCACGCGCAGCACGCGCCGCGCCTGGTCCCAGCGGCGCACGCGCAGGTTGCTGCGCGGCGGCTGCAGGTCGCCCAGCGCGCCGCTGAACGCCAGCGAACGGGTGTCGTCGTTGACGGTGACGCGGCGCAGCTCGCCCGGCCGCTGCGCGAACTCGCGCTCGTCGTCGATGAACTCCACCCAGTCGCCGGTGTTGAAGCGCAGCACGTCATCGCGGCCCAGCGACTCCACTTCCACTTCGATGTTCGACAGGAAGCGCGTGACACGGCTGCCCACGGCGTTGTTCTCGCGGCTCCACTTGAAGCTGGCGCCGGCGCCGGGCAGGCCGGCATCGTGGATCTCCACGCGGTAGAGCTGGTTCTCCAGGCCGCGGTAGCCGCCCTCGGGCGGCAGCTCGCAGGGGTCGGTGCCGGGGGCGAGGTCGAAGGTGCCCGTGGTCAGCCGGCCGGTGGAAGGCGCGATCAGCTCGGCCCAGCCGGGCACGGCGGCGTCGGGGCTGGCGCAGTCCACGCCCGCGGCGGCGTTCTCGGCCAGCACGCGCACCTGCCACACCGTCTGCGTGCGCGTCGTGCTGTCCACGCCGACCGCGGCTTCGACCAGGTCAGGCTGCTCCAGCGCCGAAACCTCGCGGTTCCACACGTCCAGGTAGACGAGGTGGCGGCCGGTGGTCGGCGGCGTCTGCCCTTTCAGCCAGGGCTGCAAGGTGAAGGGCGTGGTGGTGCTGAAGGTGGGGCCGGCGGTCAGCGCGTCGTAGGCCGGCGCGCCGCTGCCGTGGTTCTCGGCCAGCAGGCCGTCCACGTAGAGGCGCCCGCGGCCGATGTGCAGCGCGCCGGCCACCAGGCTCAGCTTGAAGGCGTCGGGCGTGTTGGCACCCACCGTGGCGCGGCCCAGCACGTCGCCGGCCAGCGCGCGCAGGCGGCGGTCCAGCAGCGCGGTGAGTTCGTTGAAGTCGGCGTCCAGCAGCACCCGCCCTTGCTGGAGATCGACCCCGGCGTAGTTCAGCGTCGGGTTGAAGCGGACCTTGGAGAAGTCGGCAGCCATGGTGTTCTCTCGATTCGTCGGAGGTTCAGGTGGCGTGGAAGATCCCGGCCACCAGGCCGAAACGCAGGTACTCGTGCAAGCGCACGCGCAGGTTGGATTCGCGCAGCGCCTGTTGCAGCGCGTGCATGGCGCCGATCTCGCCGCCGTCGTCGGCGCCGGTGAAGAGCGCCGCGCCCGACGCCGGCCGCAGCGAGGCATACAGCGGGTGCCCCCAAGCCAGCGAGGCGAACTGCGGCAGCGCGTCGAGGTGCTCGGCGTCGGGCAGGCAGCGGTGGCGGCGTGGCGTCACCGCACCCGGCGGCAGCCAGCAGAAGCGCACGCAGCCGCTTTGCCGCCGCTGCACGTGCACCGGCGGCGCCGTGCCCGCCGCTTCGGCATGGAACAGCGTGTTGCTGGCCATCGGCATTTCCAGCGCCGCGACGCGGCCGACCAGCGTGCACTCGTGCAGCGTGAGCGGTGCGCCGAAGTCGCCGCTGCCGGCGCTGGGGCCGTAGGCCAGGGCCTGCGGGTCCTGCGCGTCGAGCACGCAGTCGTGCAGCTCCACGCGGGCCAGCGGGTGCGCCAGCAACGGCCCGCAGATGCAGCGTTCCATGCGCAGCGTGATCGACGGGTCTTCGATCACCAGGCCCTGCAGCAGCGTGCAGTCGCGCAGCAGCAGCGTGCGCGCCTCGGTGTCCGCCGCGGCCGGCGCGCGCAGCAGGCCGCCGCTGACCAGCAGGCCTTCGACCACCAGCGTGCCGCGCGCGCCGATGTCCAGCACCACCTCACCCGGGCTGACGAGCACCGGCCGCTGACCTTCCGCCGCGCTGAGCACGCGCACCAGGCCGGCCTCGCCCGCCGCGGTGACGCCCGGCACGCGCAGTGTCAGCGCTTCGCTGTGCGAGAGGCTGTCGCTGACCAGCACGCGCGCCGACCGCGGCGGCAGCAGATCCAGCTCGGCCTGCCAGGCCGCGCCGCCGCTCAGCACGCGCTGTTCCGCCAGCGCGGCGCCAGCCGGCTCACGCGCGTAGGGCCCGCCGCCGATCTCGCGCAGCAGCCCGTAGTGGAAGCTGGCCGACAGCGGCGTGGCCGCATGGCGCGTGGCGGCGGCGCTGCCCAGCAGCACGCGGCCGCGCTCGGGATCGATGGCGATCTCGTCCGGCAACAGCCCGCCCTCGTGGTTCCAGCCCAGCAGCGTGCCGCCGCCGTCGAAGACGTCGCGCAGGTCGGCCGCGCGCAGCACCGGCTGCAGGGGTGACGGCGGGCCGGGCGGCGCGGCGTTCAGCGGCAGCACGGCGCCGTCCTGGAACAGCACCAGGCTGCGGCCTTCGCCGTAGTCCAGGGTCTGCGTCACCGGCACGTCCGGGCTTTGTGCCTGCCGCCACTGGCGGGCCAGCTCGCGCACCTGCAGCGGCGCAGGCACGTGCTCGGCCTGCGCCAGCGCGTCGATGCCGCCTTCGGGCCGCGGCGCGCGGAACAGCGCCATCTCCAGGCCCAGCGGGTGCAGGTGGAACTTGGTGGCGGTGGCGTCGCCGGCGCGCGGCACCAGCGGCAGCCCGTGCAGCGGCTGCGGCCGCACGCGCCACAGGAAGAGGCCCACGTTCGGGATGTTGAAGCGGCCAGACCCGCCTTCGGGCCGCCGCACCTCGGCCGTGTGCGCCACGGTGTTGAAGGCGCCGGCGTCGCCGCGCACGGCGGCCATGCGGGCCAGGTGCCGCACCGGGGCACTGGCCGGCGCGTGCAGGCGCACATGGTTCATGTGCTGCGTGGTGGCCAGCTGTTCGAAGAACTCGGCCGCATGCGCCGGCCAGCCGGTGACGTTGCGCGCCAGCTCTTCCAGCATCAGTGCCGTGCCCTTGCGGCGCCGGAAGGCGATGGTGTTGCCGATCTCCGCGCGCGGCGAGTTAAGCCCACGCAGCGCCGGGCTCACGTCGGCGCGGATCGGTCGCCAGCCGATCAGGTCACCGATGTAGGGCGCCACCCAGGGCGCGCAGGTCTCGATGAATTGGTCGTCGTAGAGCTGGTCCAGGTTCTGGCCCAGCGCGTCCAGTTCGCGGGCGAAGAGCGCCAGGAACTGCGCCAGCGGCCGGCCCCGCTGCTCGTCGGCGATGCGGTGCACCGCGGGCAGCAGCGCGTAGAGGCGCTCGGCCGTCGTCCCGTTCATTGGTGCTCCCTGCGCGCTGCGCGCGGTCCCGCCAAGCGGGGATCTGCACTCGGGAAACCCTCGTCGCTCATGGCATCAGCTCCAGCCGCGCCAGCGGCCCGGGGTCCAGGGTCAGCAGCTCGGCGGCCGCGGGCTGCCCGGCCACGACGCGCGTGTCGGCGGCGCGTAGCGTGGGGCGCAGCGCCAGCGGGCTGCCGGCGAGGTGCAGGAAGTCCAGGTCCACCGCCAGCACGCCGGGCACGGCATGGGCCGCGGCCACGACGTCCGACGCGTGCAGCGCCTGCCCCAGCGCGCGCTGCGCGAAGCTGCCCTGCGCGCGCAGCGCGGTTTCCACCGCCGCCAGCACCTGCGCGGACGCATAAGCCGCGTCGCAGCGCACCTTGAGGCCCACGCGGTACAGCCGCGGCACCATCGCCAGCAGGCGCAGCTGCACGTGCGGGTCGCCTTGTTCGCGCATCGCGGCCAGCAGCTGCTGGCGCACCGGGTTGTCTGCCGCCAGCACCGGCTGCGCGGCCCCGGCCACGGTGACGGTCACCACCGGCCCGTGCGCCAGGCGCAGCACGCGCGCCTGCGCCTTGGCGATGCCGGCCCAGGCGCGCGCGAAGTCTTCGTAGTCCAGCACCGAGACCACGCGGCCCAGCGTTCGCGTGCCCAGCGGCAGGCTGGCACGCGCCTCGTCGGCGCTCTCGGGCGGGCTGCCGCCGCTGGCCGGCGCCGGGTTGCTGACGCCCTTGAAGCCCAGCGGCCGCGACAGCGCCTGGCTCAGCGCCTCGGCACGCACGTTGCCTTCCGCGCCCAGGCCCTTGCGGTAGCTGGCGCGCAGGTTGTTGGCGGCGCTGGGCAGGCGCGCGCCGCGTTCGCCGTCGCCGAACTGCACCCAGGCCTGGTCGTGTTCGTCGGTGACCAGCGTGAACACGCGTTCGGTGGGGCCGGCGCCGTAGAGCGTGTCGCGGCGCTGCCATTGCACGTCGCCCACGCGCAGCGTCAGCTCGGGCGTGGCGCCGGTTTCGCCGCCGCCGGCGCGGTGCGTGAGCGGCGCGTGCCTGAGCGCGAAGCGCTGGTGCGGCTGCGCGGCGTCGCCGCTGCCCAGCACCTGCGCCACGGTCTCGCCGTGCGAGGCCTGCGCCACGTTGCCGAAGACCACCACGCTGCTGCGCCGGCAGGGCGTCGGCAGCGGCGGCGTGAAGACGATCAGCCCGCCGTCGGCCGCCTTCGTGGCTGGCGTGGCGCTGATCAGCGTGGCCGCATGCACCAGGGCCTGGCCGTTGTCGCTGCGTTGCGCGCGGATGAGCAACCGGCGCCCGGCGGCCATGCCACGCACATCGGCGGCCACGTGGAAGCGGTCGCCGGCCACGTCGTCGGCGATCGGCGTGCGCGCGCGTTCCAGCTTCTCGCTGCGCACGTGGGCCGCCGTCTGCCGCACCTGGGTGGCGAAGCCTTCCAGCCCTTGCCCGGCCAGCGTGAGGCTGCTGGTCTTGGCCTGGACGGCGAACTCGGCGCGCGAGGCCGTGGCGACGGCCTGCACGCGGTACAGCTCGCGGTAACTTCCGCGGTCCAGCAGCGCATAGCTGCCGGGCACCACGCCGGCGTATTCACGGTCCAGGCTGATGCTGCGACGGCTGCGCCCCGGGAACACGCGCCCCAGCCGGCCTTGCTGCAGTTGCAGCGCCAGTTGCGAGGCGCGCTCCAGCACCGAAGCGGCACCGCGTTGCGCCGCGCCGTACACGCGCGACACGCTGCCCGAGAGCACACGCAGCCCGGCACCGCCCACGCCTTCCACCACGGGCTCGTTGCGGCCCAGCGCCAGCAGCCACGGCCCGGCCTGCGCCGCGTCGGTGAGATTGGCGCTGGCCAGGCTCTGCGCCAGCTGCTGGCCCAACTGCACGAGTTCCACGCTGCGCGCGGCGCCGGTGACCATGGCGGTGCCGGCTGCGAACTGGAGTTCGTCGATGTCTTCGTCGCGCGCCAGCAGGCCCAGCAGCAGGGGCAGCGCGCGCGGGTCGCTGGTCAGCAGTGCCACGGTGGTGGCCGCGGGCAGCGCCTGCGTCAGTTCCAGGTGCACGTCGGGCGACAGCAGGTCGCCGGCCACGCCCACGCCGCTGGCGCCGGGCACGTGGGGCGCCAGCGCCAGCTGCGCTTCCAGGCGCGCCGCCGCCGCGGTGGCGGCCGCGCCGGCGATGGCCGCTTCCAGCAGGCCGGCCGTGCTGTTGCGCAGCTGGCGCGACTGCTGCGCGAATTCGGCCACCGGCGCGTCCAGCGCGCTGACGACGTTGTCGATGGCGGTCTTGAGGGCTTCGAAACTCATGGTGGCCCCTCAGCCTCTCAGCAGCCGGTCGATGTCCCCGGCATGCCGTTCGACCTCGCCGCGCAGCGCATCCAGCCGGTTGCTGGTGTTCACGGCGATCTCGCGCGTGGGCTGCAACAGCGATTCGGCCAGCGTGTTCAGCGCGTCGGGCACCTCCTTGGCCACCTGGGCCCAGGCGGCCGCGCCGGCCATCGGCACGGCGGCGGCACTGCGTGCCAGACTGGCGCCGCTGGCCACCAGCCGGCTGACGGCCATGGCGCCGTCGCGCGTCTGCTGCAGCAGGGCCAGGCGCACGCTTTCGCGCAGCAGCTGCGAGGCGTCGGCGGCGCCGACGAAACGGTTCACGCGCGTGCCTTCGCCCTCGGCGGCGTAGATGTCGAAGTGCGGCCACTCCTCGAGGTCTTCGTCGGTGAGCTCGCCGACGGCCTTGTGCAGGTACGCGGCCTTGTACTCGTCGGTCATGCCCGACCAGTCGGGCGCGTTGTGGCCGAAGATGGCGGCGCGGTCGCGCAGGGCGTGGATCGTGGGCTGCGAGGCCGTGTCCATGGGCGGCACCACCGAGCCCAGAGGTTCGTCCCAGGCGACGAAGGTGCGGTGGCCGGCGGCGTCGGCCTGCACCTGCGTCAGCACGCGGGCGTCCCAGCGATTGCTGTCGGCGTCGGCCTCGAACTCGGGGCCCACGAAGAGCAGCATGTCGCCCGGCCGCAGCTGCGTGGCCGTGCCAGCCAGCCAGGTGCTGCGCGCGCCGAAGCGCGGCGCGACATCGGCGTCGGGCAGCGCGCGCATCGCGTTCCAGGCGGCGTGCGCCTGCAGCGGCTCCACCGTCTCGAAGACCTGCGGCTTCTCGTCCTGACCCGGCAGGCTCTGCACCTTGAAGCCGAGCGGAATGTTCACCGCGTCGGGCACGCCGTGCACGAACACGCCGGGCTCGGGCGCCATGGCCGCCGGCGGCACGGGCGGCGTCTCCACCGAAAAGGCCAGCGCCACCTCGGCCGCCACGCCCGGGCGCAGCCGGTGGCCGATGAGCTTGCCCATCTCCTGCAGCGACACGCGCTCGGTGGCCGTGGCCAGCCAGCTCTCCTGCGCGATGCGCTCGGTGTAGAAGCTCAGCACGTCGGCGCTGCAGGCGAAGGCGTCGATCAGCGCCAGGCTGAAGTCGCTGCCGTCGCGCGTGAGCAGGGCGTTCAGTGCCGGCAGCGTGGAATCGGACAGGCCGGCGTGCAGGCTGGCGCGGAACTGCGCCCAGTCACCGGCGCGGTAGGGCACGGCCGGCAGGCCGTGGCGGTTGTCCACGGCCTGCGGCGTGGCGGCTTCCAGGCCGGTGCAGGCGTAGCAGTGTTCGGTGCCTTCGGGCACGTCGGGCCCGCGCGCGGGCTCGGGCTGCACGGCGCTCATTGGCCACCTCCACAACGCAGGACGAGCCGACCACGCTCGCGGAAGTTCGGGTCGCCGGCGAGCTGCGCGATCTCCAGCCGGCCGATGCGGATCACGCCCTCGGCCAGCGACGTGGCGCTCGGGTTCACCAGGCGCTGGAAGCGTTCCAGCCGCACCGATGCCACGCCCGGCACGGCCTGCGCGGCGGCGACGAGGCTGCTGGCGAACACCGGTTCGCCGAAGCTGAAGCGATCGGGGTGGAAGAGGCCCAGGCGACCGTCGCTCAGGCGCCGCGACGAGAGCTCGCGCGCCACCGCGCGCTGCACTTCCGCGCGCCGCGCCTGCGGCTGCACGCAGATGAACAGCTGCACGTCCAGCGGCACCGGGCGCGGGCCGTCCACTTCCAGGTCGGTGCCGGCCATGCGGAAGCGCTCCAGGTGGCCACGCAGTCGGTCTTCGAAGGGCGCGTCCACGGCGGCGCCGCCGCGGCGGTCGGCGGCCACGAACACGGTGTGCCAGCTGCCCGTCCAGCGGAAACGCGCGGCGGCGCGCTGCACGTCGTGGCGGCGCTGCGCGGCGGCCTCGTAGTCGGCCGCGGTGACGGCGCGCTCCTGCGTGCGGAAGGCCTGCGGCGCGTCGCGGCGCGCCACCTCGATGTCTTCGGCCTCGCTGCCGCCGAAGGCCGGCAGCGGGTTGGCCACGCCGGTGAAGACGCCGCTGCCGGCGCTGACCACATGCGCGATGGCCAGCGCGCCCACGTTGCCGGCCGCGCCTGCGGCCACGCGGTAGAAGGCAGCGAAGCGCAGGCCTTCGTCGGGCAGGCGGCCGTTGACGCCGTCGCCGAAGCGCAGCTGCGCCGTGCGCACGTCGTCCATCTCCACCACGAAGTGCGCGTCGCTGGCCAGGCTGCCCAGCAGGTCGGGCTGCACGTCCCAAGGCAGGCGCGCGCCGGGCTGGGTGGCCGGTGTCGCGCGCAACTCGATCTGCGGCGTGGCCTGGCGAGGGCTGAGCTGGTGCAGCGCGTTGGCCGTCCACCAGCGGTCGGGCCGCTGCGGCTGCAGCGGCAGGTTCAGCAGCGCGGCCAGCTCGAAGCCGTGCGACAGCGCGCGCTCGCGCAGCGTCGGCCGCCAGCGCAGCGGCCAGGGTTCGCGCGCCGGCGCGTCGCAGCAGCCGCCGGCATCGGCCGCGCGCGCGAAGCGGCCGGCGTTGGCCGGCACGGCACCCAGGTCTTCGCCGGGGTTCGCGGGGTCGTCGGCGTCGCCGGTGGGCGAGTGGCCCTGCTCCACCAGCACCACGTTGCCCAGCACCAGGCTGATGTCCAGGCCGGGCCGTTCGGCCACGCCCAGGCACAGCGCGAAGGGCAGCGCGTCGGCGGCGTCCCACTCGAGTTCGGTCACCGGCAGCGCACCCGCGAAGGGCACTGGCTCGAACAGGCCGCCGGCGGGGTCTTCGACCGTGCGCACGTCGATCAGCCGCACCACGTGGCGCCGGCTGCGGTCGGCATCGGCTTCCAGGAAGGTGCCCGGGCTGCGGTGCTCGACCAGCACGACGAAGTCGCCCGGCGCCAGGCCCGTGGCATGCGTCTTCACCGTGGCGCGCGTGGCGCCGCGTGGCAGGCTGCAGCCGAGATCGCCCCAGGTATGGAAGCGCAGCGTGTTCAGGCGCTGGTGCAGCGTGTGCGCGCGCACGGTCTCGAAGACCAGCGCGCCGGCCTGCCGCGCCGCGGCTTCCTCGGTGCCGGGGGCCACGGTAGGCCCCAGGCCCGGGGTCTTCGTGAGCAGCCGCGTGCGCGCCGGCAGCGGCACGTCGTCGCCGCCCACGGCCAGGTGCACGAAAGCGCGGGCATTGGCGCCTTCGTGCAGCCGGTAGTCCACCAGCCGCGCGTGGCGGCGCACGCTGATGCGCTGGCGCGCCGTGGCCAGGTAGGCTTCGTTGGCCACCACGTCCTGGCGGTAGCTCAGCTGGTCAGCGGCGTAGGCCAGCAGTTCGACGAGCGTGACGCCCACGTCGGCCGCGCTGCGTTCCGTCCAGCCCGGCGCCAGCAGGCTGATGCGGTCCAGCATCAGGCGGCGGAAGCCGGGGTAGTCCTTGGCCAGGTAGTCGATCTGCGGCTTGCCGCGCGGCTCGGGCGGGCAGGCGCTCGCGTCCCGGCAGTCGAACTCGCTGGGGCATTCGACCTTGAAGCTGAACTCGATGCCGGCCAGCAGGGGGTCGAAGCCGGGTGGCGGGCGGGCGTCGTCGGCGCCCCTCACCAGCAGCAGCCGGTAGCGGGAGAAATCGCCGTTGCTGTCGGTGCGCACGACGAGCGTGCGGCTGGCGTCGGGCAGCGTGGCCAGCATCGCCTGCAGCGACGCTTCGGCCTCGGGCAGCGCGGCGTTCGCCATGCCCGCCCAGACCACACCGACATGGCCGCTGCGCGTGCCGCCCGTGATGCGCACCTGCTCGCGCCCCAGCACGCCCGGGGCGTCCACCGGCGGCGGCGCCAGCACCAGGCGCACCAGCAGCGTCTGTTGCCGCGGCGTGCCGGCCGGCGCGGCCTGGTCCAGCACCTCGATCCATTCGATGGCGTGCGCCGTGCCGGCGCGCTGGATCAACTCCAGCCGCTGGGGCAGGCAGCAGGGCTGGCAAGTCATGCCGCGCTCCCCGCCGCGAAATCGAAGCGCGCTTCCTGCGCGCTGCGGTCGCGCAGCACCACGTACTGCACCGTCACTTCCAGGCGCGAGTCCACCGGCTCCACGTTCACCGCACGCAGCGCGATGAGGTGCCCCAGGTGCTGCTGCAGCGCGCCCTGCACCAGCACCTGCGTGGTGGCGGCCAGCGTGCTGCTGTTGGGCTCGAACACCAGGCCCAGCAGGCCGCTGCCGAAGTCGGGCCGCATCACGCGTTCGCCGGGCGCGGTGAACAGCACCTGTTCGATCAGGTCGCGCAGGTGGCCGGCGTCGTCGGTCTGCGCCGTGCGGCCGGTGGCGTCGATGTGCCAGGGGTGGTCGAGGTGCGGCATGGCGGGTTCCTCAAGTGGCCAGCACGCGCGTCTGCACGGCCACGACGTTCAACCCCGTGCCCGTGGGCACGCAGACGGCCGTGCTGGTGGCGGTGAGAACGGGTGCGCCCCCGGCCTTCACGCGCGTGGCCGCGACCACCCAGTTGCCGGTGACGCAAGGCGGGCTGCTGGTGCTGGCCAGCGAGCAGCCGGTGATGCCGTAGGGCGAAAGCTGCGTCACCACCGGCTGGCCGCTCAGCAGCACGCGCGGGAAGGGGCTGATGGGCTGCGCCGGGCCGGCGTGCGCGCACAGCACGGTGGCGCCGAGGTGGAGGACGGGTGCGGGCATGCGCGTCGTTCCTCAGGTCACCTGCAGCGCGCCGGCGTTGACGTCGACCATCGGCCCGGACGCCATGCTGATGAGCGCGCCCTTGCCGTTGTTGATGACGATGCCGACGTCGCTGATGGAGATGCTGGCGCCGCTGGCCGTCTGCAGCAGGATGCCGCCGGTGGGGCCGGGCACGTCGCTGATGACGATGCCGTTGCCGAGTTGCGTCTGCAGCGTGATGCCGCTCACGCCGGGCGGCACCAGGTTGCTGAGCACCGGCCGCTCGGCGGCGATGCCCCAGAACACACCGGTCCAGATGGGGTAGTCGGGGTCGCCGCGCTCGAACTCCACCCACACGCCCGCGCCGATGGGCGGCACCGTGAACATGCCCATGTTGGGCCCGCCCACCGGCAGGCAGGGCTTGGCCCAGCTGAGCACCATGTTGCCGCCGATGTCGGGCACTTCCACCTGCAACTGGCCGACCATCTCGGGGTCGAGGTTGTTGCGCACCGTGCCACGGTACTTGCCGAAGAAGGGTCCTGCGCTCATGGTGTGGTGCGGGTTCAGACCGGCACGGCCGGCACGGTGGAAAGGAGCCCGTTGCGCGCGAGCTGGAAGCCCTGCTTCCAGCTGCCGCGCTGGATGTCGTGGCTGACGCTCTTCACGTAGTACAGGCCGTCGAAGGGCAGGCCCGCGCCGCGCACGCCCACCAGGCCGCGGCTCTTGAGCACGCGGCCGTAGCGCAGCACGTCGAGCCGGCCGTTGCCGAACACCGAGTCGCTGTTCTGCGTGGCGTGGGCCAGGCCGCGCATGAGGGTGGCGCCGGTCGTCAGGTGCGCGGTGTGATCCAGCTTGCGGATGTTGGGCGGCAGCGGCGGCACCACGCCCAGCGGCGGCGCCAGCGGGTTGATGTCGGGGATGGGCACCGGGATGCCGGTCTTGCTGACCGATTCCTGGAAATAGACGATCGGCAGGTCCTTGCGCTCGCGGTCGAAGCTGAAGTTGATGCTCTCCACGTTCGTGAGGCCGTCCATGCCCGTGGTGAGCGCGGGCTGCGGCACGCCGATGCGGATCTCCGGACCCCAGTAGGCCGTGCTGGTGCCGGCCGCCGGGCCGGGCGAGAGGTAGAACACGTGGCCGGCCTCGCGCGCCAGCTGCTGGATGTAGGCCAGGTCGCTGCCGCGCTGCAACGGCACGGTGCGCGTGGGCAGCGGGGGTTCGTCGGCGAGCGACGGGATGACCATCGGAATGACGCCCAGCGCCGCGTACTTGGCCAGCACCGTCAGCACGCGCAGCGAAGGCGGCATGGCGGGGTAGGGCAGGCTGGGGAAGTCGACGATGGCCATCAGCGCCGAGAGGTCCTTGCCCTTCACCACCAGCTGCCCCACGCCGCCGGCGCCGGGCACGGTCTCGACATGCGTGGCCACGCCATCCACCAGCGGCTCGGTGCGCCCGGCCACCACGCCCACCAGCACCACGCGCATCAGCGGCACGCTGCCGCCCCCGCCCGACAGCAGGAACACCGTGCGCAACGGTGAACGCGGCGGCAGGTCGAAGGTCATCTCGAAGCCCGAGGGCGTGTCGCCCGAGCCCACTTCCACCTTCACCGACACCAGCGCCTCCACCACCTCGCGCGGCGCCGGCACAGGCACGGGGCCGATGAGCAGCTGCAGCTGGATGCCGGTGGCCATGGCGTTCAGAAAGGCTGCGGGATCAGCACGCGCGCCCCGGGCGTGGCGGTGAGGTCGGCGGCTTCGGCCACGGCGTTGGCATCGGCCACGCGCCAGTACAGCAGCGGGTCGCCGAGGGTGCGGGCGGCCAGGGTGTCGGGGCGGTCGCCCGCGTGGACCACGACCTCGGCGGCGATGGCGATGTCGCGCCGCTGCGCGATGAAGCGGCGCTTCACGTAGGCGATGGGCGGCTCGCCGCCGGGC
Organism: uncultured Rubrivivax sp.; assembly: GCA_964495125.1. Taxonomy (GTDB): domain Bacteria; phylum Pseudomonadota; class Gammaproteobacteria; order Burkholderiales; family Burkholderiaceae_C; genus Rubrivivax. Next base: position 8,450 of record CAZBUU010000041.1, on the reverse strand, counting down.
TGCGCCAGCAACGCGATGCCCACGCCGCGGTAGCGGCTGGCCTCGTCGAAGGGCAGCTGCGGGATCGCGCCCGCATCGATCAGCATCTGGACGGGGTCGCTCATGGGCGGGGGCTCCGTGATGGCTTCATGGCAGGCCGCTCAGCCCGAGCGAGGACAGCGTGGCCGCGTCCACCTTGCCGGCCAGCTGCTCGCGCCGCCGCAGGTGCGCCATGAAGAGCGCGCCGCCGCGGTGCGAGAAGCCCAGGTCGTCGGTGCTCAGCACGCGCAGGCCCAGCGAGACCTTGGCGCGGATCGGGTTCAGCGCGGGGTCGAAGGCTTCCTCGGTGATGGAGAGATCCGTCACGCGCACCGGCACCACGGTCTGACGGCCCCACACGAACAGCACCAGCGGTGCTTCGGCCGGCACGATCTCCAGCACGCCGGAGCTGGCCAGCGCGTTGAGTGCCACCAGCGCGTCGCTGCCCGGGTTGACCAGGCTTTCCAGCAGGGCCAGCTGCGGGCCGATGCCCAGGGCGGCCACGTTCGGGTTCTGGTCGGGGAATTCCAGCCCGTCGGTGGCGTCGATCTCGGCTTCCACCTTCAGCGTCTCGATGGCCGGGCCCTTCAGCCGGAAGGGCGTGGCGCGCTCGCCACCGCCTTCGCCGCCGGCGCCCTGCACCTGGAAGCTGCGCGAGAGGCTGTCGGGGTTGTATTGCAGGGCGATGCTGCGGGCCACGGCGGTGCCGGCGGCGTTCAGCACCACGAGGCCGCCCTTGACGAGCTTGGGGCTGTTGGCGAGCGTCACTTCGGGAACTCCGCAGTGAGGTGCGCGAACACGTGCGGCCGGATGCGCTTGAGCAGCTCCGGGCTGCTCTGGTAGAGCGCGAACGACTCTGCGTAGTACTCCTGCCACACCGGCACGGGCTTCGGGCGGGTGGTGGGCACGCGGGGCCCGCTGGCGCCGTCGTCCTTGAGGGCCGCCGCGCGGAAGGCGGGGGTCGGTTCGCGCCCGGGGCCCTTGTCCTCGATGGACAGGGGCGCACCCCCGACCGAGACCCAACGCGCGCCGGAACGCCCGCGGGCCTGGAGTCGGGCCTTCCGAGCCTGATTGAAGGCCTTCAGCGTCGCGTCGAAGCGCGGGCGGTCCGGATCCTTGCTGTCGGGCCCCTGGTAGCTGCCGCTCCCCGTGCCGTAGTTGTCCAGGAGATCCTTGTTGGCGGCACCGAAGGCGCTGTCGACCTGGCGCAGGCCGCTCATGTCGAGTGCGTGTCCGATCTCGTGGACGATGGCGTGGGTCGCATAGCGCAGCACGCGGCCTTGCCGGCCCAGGCGCGTAAGGCTCTGCTCCAGCGCCAGGTCGAAGATGCGGATCGTGTGGGTGCCCGGGTGGTAGGTGGCCGCAGCCTTGGGGTTGGTGGGGTGCACCGACTCGCGACGGAAGGACAGGCCTCGCACACCCGCCAGCTGGGATTCGGGGACTTCGGACAAGGCGAGCAGGACCTCGTCGAACTCCTGCGTGCCGATGTTCTCGTTCTGGAAGCCGAGCCGCCTGAAACGCAGCTCCAGGGCCGCACGCTGGGGCTGAGTCAGACCTTCGGAGAGGATCGTCCCCTGGCGCTCGATCCAGACTTCGCTGCGCGTGCCGCCACCGCTGCCGACATCGATGCGCGTGAAGCGGTAGGCGTCGTGGCCGCCGCCATAGGGGGTGAGGTCCAGCGCAAGCGTGAGGATGATCTGCGGGCCCAGCACCTTCCTGTCGATCAGGTCCGCTGCCACGCTGGTGAGCCCGCCATGCAGCGTGGTCGCCATGCCGCCCGACAGCCGCACGCTCGTGCGGGGGGGCAGCGGCATGCTCGTGGTGCCGCCGCGCGTGTCGAAGTAGGGTGCATAGTTGATGTCCACAGGCGTCGTGCTGACGCGCAACTGCCGCTGCGCCTGGGCCAGCGCCCGGTGGCGCGAACGTTCGGCCCCCGAAGCCGCCTTGGGTAGCGGAGCACCGAGCTGCGAACTGAGCTGGTCCGCGCCGGCGTCGAACACCTGCGCGAAGTTCTCGATCAGGCTGCTGTGCTGCTGGTACAGCGCCCGCAGCGTGGGCGCGCTCTTGGACCCGGCCCTGGCCTGGGCTGCTTGGTAGGACTCCAGGACCCGATGCACGGCTTCGGCGTAGGCCGTGCGCAGCGTGCTGGCTTCGTCTGGCGTCGCCGGCAAGGCCTGGAGCATCTGCAGGCCGTTGACCAGCGGTGTGCGCAAGCTGCGCAGCGTGACGGCCGGGTCGCGCTGGGGCTGCAGACTGGCGAAGTGTTCGGCCTGCCTGCGCAGGAAGATCGCGGCCTCACCGGCGAACTCCTGCCGGTCTGCATTGGTGCCGGCCTTCGCGGTCTCCGAAAGCGGACCCTGGCCCTGCAGTTGGGGCTGGGGCCCGAGCATGGTGCGCGGCGCGCCACCCGGCTGGGTCTGCTGCACCACGTGCGCCAGCTCGTGGGCCAGCAGCTGGCGCCCGGCGGGGCTGTGGGGCGCGTACTGGCCAGGCCCGAAGGCGATGTGGCGGCCATGCGTGAAGGCCAGGGCTTGCAGCGCACCGGCCGCGCTGGCGGCGGCGCCGTCCGCATGCACACGGACGTCGGCGAAGCTGTGGCCGAAGCGGGACTCCATGTCGCCCCGCACGTCGCTGTCGAGCCCTTGGCCCGATCCGGAATGACGCAAGGCCGCAGGCTCGCCCTGGCGCCTGCCGGTGTGCGCGGTGAGCGAGGTGCGCACCTGCCCGGTCAGCGCCTGGCCGGCGGCGCGGTCGGCCTCGAGTTCGCTTCGCTGCAGAGGGCGGTTCATGCTCTTGCGGCCCACCAAGGACGGGTTCTGCCCACGGCGGCGGCCACCGGGCGCACGAAGGCGATTCGTACCAGCGTGCGCATGGCCTCATGGCTGTCCAGCCAGCGCGCCAGGGGAGGCGAACGCCGGTAGTACCAGCCGACGAAGCGCCGACCCCAACGACGCCGCATCAGCCACAGGTCACGCCAGGCCCGCAAGGTCGCCACCGGAACCGCGTCTTCGCTGCCGCAGCACGCCGTGGCGATGAAGCAGCCTTCCTGACTCTCCGCGTGCTCGCGGGCTTCGGCCAGAGAGTCGGTGGGATGGATGACGCCCGCGAAGGGCCCCACTTCGACCCAACCCTCCGGGACCGGCCGGCGCAGCAGGTTGCTGCCCGCGGCGATGGCATCGGCCTCGGTCGCGCCGTGGAACACGTCGACGTAGTTGACCGCCCGTGCCACCTGGCCGGTCGGATCGGGATGGGCCCATTCCTGCAGCGACACCAGAAAGACAATCGTGTCGCCAGGGAACCGGCGCCGAATGTCTTCCACCCGGGACCACATGCCCAGCATGTCGCTGGCCACGCGGTGGCGGATGACCTTGTCCTGCAGCGCGTTCATCGCGGCCGGCAGCAGCTGGGCCAGGCCCGCGCCGCGCGGGCTGAAGCGCTGGGGCGTACGCGACCGCATGGCCGGCCCGCGGCTGGGCGGAGGACGGCTGCCGTCGCGCTCGGTGTGGATCACGTCGCCCGATGTCCTGAAACTGCTCTTTGCGTCCTTGGCCGTCACCGGCGCCTTGACCGGTGGCGTCTTGGCCTTGACGACGGGCTTGGGGGGCGGTTTCTTGTCCTGCTCGCGGGCCGCCTCCGCGGCCTTCTTCGTGCCCTCGTGCGAAGCGGGCCGGCCGGTCTTCTGTCCGGCCGCCTCGGCGGCGCGGACGTCGGCCTTGCGCGCCTCGATGACCTTCTCGCCCATCAGGTCGACGAAGCGCACGCCCTGGTCGGACAGCGCCTTGCCGATGCCCGTGTGGAAGCCGCCGGCGTTGGTGATCACCAGCGACACGCCGGCCGGCAGGGGCTGCTTTGCCGAGACCGAGTCCAGGGCGGCCTGCATCTTGCCCAGCACGGCCTGCTTGCTGCCGAACTCGGGCAGGGCGCGGATCTGCGCGATGGCCGTGGTCAGGTTGGTCTTGAGGTTGCGCGTGAGCGCGCTGGCGCTGTCCACCTTGCCCGTGCCACCGCTGGCCTTGTTGTCGGTGATCCACAGCTCGCCGGTCTTGGGGTTGTAGGCGACGATGTCCAGTCCGCGGGCGGTGAGTGCATGACCGCCCGGCCCCGCGGGCCCCATGACGATCTCGAAGCCCATCTTGCCGAGCCCGAAGGCGGCGTCGTTCTCGCCGAGCGAGCCCCCGGCGTGGGCGGCGGTGGGCGGCTTGTCCTCGAAGGCCAGCACATCGGCCATGCCGTGCCGCACCTGCAGGCGCTGTGCGCCGGTGGACCACAGCGTGGCATTGCGCGCGGCTTCCTGCTCCTGCGCGCCGTCGCGGCCGGGCTCGCCGCCGCCGAGCCTCTGCTGGGCCACGTGCGTGAGTTCGTGCACCAGCAGGCGTTGGCCATCAGCGCTGCGCGGGCGGTACTCGCCCCGCCCGAAGTAGATGCGGCGGCCCTGCGTGAAGGCGCGCGCACCCAGGGCGTCGGCGGCACGCGCGGCCGTGTCGTCTGCGTGCACGGCCAGCTGGCCGAAGTCGTGGCCGAAGCGACGGCTCATCCGTTCCTGGAGGCCCGCGTCCAGCGCCGCCGATGGACCTTCGAAGGCCCGTGCCAGCGAGGCCTGCGCCCGGGCCAGGGTCGGTGCCGATGCCCCGGGCAGGCGTGCGGCGGCCTGGCGCGCCAGAGAAGCGGGCAGCCGGCTCATCGCCGCACCTCGGCCGACAGCGCTTGTGCCGCCACCGCCGGCCAGCTTGCGCCGCCAGCGCCCGGCGCCGGGGGCACCGCCACGCGCAGACGTGCCTGGTGCCCCTGCCGTGCCCAGCCCTGCGCCGCACCGGGTTCGGCCAGCGCCGCCTGCAGCGCCTGCGTGAAGCGCGCGACGGCGGCGTCCCGTTCGGCAGCGGGCACGCCGTGCAGCACCAGGCGGTCGATGTGGAGCTCGATGCGCTTCACTTTGCCGCTCCGGCCTTGGGGCGCGGCGGCGCTGCCGCCAGCTTGTCGATGTCGACCCAGCCCTTCAGGATGCGCGGGCCCATCACCTGCTGGGCCTCGCCGGTGATCTCGTTGGTCTCCGGGCTGTAGTGGCGCCGCACCAGCGTCGCGCCTTCCCGCTGGCGGCCGCCCTTGGCGAACTTCTGGCCCCCGTCGAAGGTCGTCCACAGCTCCCGCTTGCGGCCGGCGCCGGCGCGTGGGTCGGCGTCGGGCAGTCGCTCGATGGAGACGACGTAGCCGACATGGCTGAACTCGAAGTCGGGCAGCGGCTTCTTGTTCCTGGCGTTTGTCTCGGCAATCGCGTCCATGCGCGCCTGGCGCGTGACGTCGGCGCGTTCGCGGGCCGCGCCAAGCTGCTCACCCACGGCCGCGATGCGCTGCTTCAGCTCGGCCTGCTGCTTGCGGATGCGGTCGATCTCGGCCTGCTTGAAGCGCTCCTCGTGGGCCTTGGGCTTGGCACTGCCCGGCGCGGCCGTGCCTTCGGCGTGCTCGCGCTGGCGCTGCTGGATGTCATCGAGCTGCTGCTCGCGGCTGGCCGCCTGCTCGTCCAGCGCGGCGTCTTGTTCCACGCCGCCGGCGAGGTACTGCATCAGCTGCCTGACCTTGCTGTCGGTGAACTCCAGCACGTAGATGTCGCCCTTGCGCGGGCGGCGCGTCATGTTCGGCGCGGCCTCGTTCCATACCCCGGGGCCCAGCGTGCTGCCGATCATCTTGGCCGCCGGGCCCAGGGCGAACTGGTTCGGCCCCAGCACCGCCTGCAGCGACTCCACGCGCCGCAGCATGGCCCCCTGCACGTGGATGCAGGTGGTGGTGATGGGCACCTTCGGGCGCTTGGCCGGCTTGCCGGTGAGCACCGTCTCCAGCGCGATGTCCACCTGGCGGAAGACCTCGCGCATGGCTTCGTCGGCCTTGTGGTCGTCCCAAGTCTTCTCGCGCATGGCCGCATCGAAGACCTTCTCGCCGACGGTCGCGTTCATGAACGCATTCATCGCGTCCACCACGGCCTGGCGCTCGGGCGTGTCGGCGTCGCCGGCCAGGTCGCCTTCGGCGGCGGCGTACCCGACGGTCTCGTTCGGTGCGTCCGCGCTCTGGCACTGCGGCACGCCCGTGGCCAGTTCGGACTGCTGCACCACGTGCGCCAGTTCATGCATCAGCAGGGCCTGCCCGCGCGCCGTCTCCGGGGCCCAGCGGCCGGCAGCGAAGGCGATGTGGCTGCCCTGGGTGACGGCGTTTGCGCGCCGTGCCCGGGCCCTGGCCTGGCCGTCGGCGTCGGCGTGCACGCGCACGCGGGCGAAGTCGTGCCCGAAGCGCGACTGCATCGTGTCGCGCAGCGGCGACGGCAGCGGCGAACCTCCGGCCGGCGTCGCTGCTGCGGGGAACTGCAGCTCGCCCGGCGCGATGCGCGGCTGGGTGGGCGCCCGCACGGGCTGGCGCACCGCCAGGTCGGCGGCGTGCTCCAGCGCGGCGGCGCGCGCGGCCGGCAGCACGGCCTTCATGCCACCCACCCCCGCGTCTGCAGATCGCTGCGCTCGTGCTTCGCCGCCTCCAGCTGCGCCGCGTGCGCCAAGTGCGCCATCGTAACCGGCCGGCCGCCTTCGTCTGCGGCCAGGAAGGCGGCGTTGAGCGCGATGTTGCGGATCTGTCCGCCCGTCAGGCGCAGCTTGGCCAGCTGTGCCGTGGCGATGCCCTGCCGCGGCATCGCCGCCGGCAGCTGCTGGCGCCACAGGGCTTCGCGCTGCGCTTCGTCCGGGAAGGGGAAGGCCAGCACGAAGCGCAGCCGGCGCAGGAAGGCGGGATCGATGGCGCTGCGCTGGTTGGTGGTCAGCACCGACAGCCCGGCATAGGCCTCCATGCGTTGCAGCAGGTAGCTGACCTCGATGTTGGCGTAGCGGTCGTGGCTGTCCTTGACTTCGCTGCGCTTGCCGAAGAGCGCGTCGGCTTCGTCGAAGAGCAGCAGCGCGCCCGAGGCCTCGGCAGCGTCGAACACGCGCTGCAGGTTCTTCTCGGTCTCGCCGATGTACTTGCTGACCACGCCGGCCAGGTCCACGCGCAGCAGCTCCAGCCCCAGCTCGTGCGCCAGCACCTCGCAGGCCAGCGTCTTGCCGACGCCGCTTTCGCCGCAGAAGAGCGCGCTGATGCCCAGGCCGCGTTCACCACCGCCCTGGGCACCGAAGCCCCATTCCTCGTAGACGCGTCGCCGCTGGCCCACCTGCGCCACGATCAGGCGCAGGCTGGCCATCACCGGCTCGGGCAGCACCAGGCTCTGCCAGGTGGCCTGCGGCTCGATGCGGCGCGCCAGCCCGTCCAGCGCCGGCCGCACGGCCTGCGTGACGCCGCGCCAGAGCAGGGCCGCCGCGGATTCTTCACCCTCCTGCGCCGCCACCACGCACGCCAGGGTGGCCTGCTGGTCGATCTGCGGTGCGCCCAGCCGCACCTGCTGGGCCAGCGCGGCGGCGCTGGCGTGCAGGGCCGCTGGCGCGTCGCCCAGTGCATGGCGCCACAGCCAGCCCTGCTCGGCGGGGCCGGGGAGGTCGAGGCGGGCGCTGGCCTGCACCGCGAAGCCGCCCGCTTCGCGGCCGACCAGCAGCACCAGGCCGTGCAGCCGCGCGATGAAGCGGGCCGCCGCGCCTTCGCTGCCGGTGCGCTCGGCGCCTTCGACCACCAGCAGCGCGGGCAGCAGCGCTGCTTCGCGTTGCCACAGCACGGCCAGCGCTTCCTGCTCGCTGGCCCCCGCGGGGATGTCCTGGGCCGCCAGCAGCAGCGGCGCGCGGCCCTGCTCGTGGGCCACAGCGGCGGCCACGGCGCGCTGCGCCGTGCTGTCGCTGCCGCTCAGCTGCCACAGCGTGGGGCCGCTGTCGGGCGTGGCCGGCGGCAGGCGCAGCAGGCGTTCGAGTTCGGCCTGGTGCGAAGGCGCCATCAGCGTGGCCTGCGGCAGCAGGCGCAGCAGCGGCGCCAGGCGTGCGTCGATGCGGTTGACGCCGGCCAGGTGGTGCAGGATGCGTTCGTCGATGCGCAGCCGCGCCTGCGTCGGGCTGGGCTCGTCCAGTTCGACGAGCCGCCAGGCGCGCAGCGGCGCCAGCGGGCCGATGGCGCTCCAGTGCGCGCCCGGAAGCGTGGCCAGCGCGGCACTGAAGCTGGGCCGCGGCAGCAGCCGCGCCATGGCGCTGTCCATCTCCACGCCCGCCACCAGCAGCAGCACCTGGCGCTCGAAAGGGCTCAGCCCGAAGAGCGCCGCGAGTTCGTCGATGGCGGCCGGCTCGGCCAGCGCAGCGCGGGCCTCGGCCATGACGGGCCGCTCGCCCTCGGCATCGCCCAGCAGCGCACGCAGCGCGGCGAACTCGGCCGCCAGCAGGCGCTGGTTGGCCTCGCTCCAGGGCGGCTCGGCGGCGGCGTTCATGGCAAGGTGAAGCGCAGGTTGAAGAACACCGGCGGCCGCGCCGCACGGTTCACCACCACGCTCTCGA
>CAZBUU010000040.1:0-24055 GCA_964495125.1 uncultured Rubrivivax sp. | reverse complement strand
AGACTGGGGGCGGTCATTTGTTCCGCGACAGCGAGTGTCGGCGGCGACCGGAACCGGCCGTTCAACTTTTGCCGCGGCCTGTGACCGCAGTGCCCGTGAAGCCGCCATCGAGCCCGTTTGCCAGGTTCGACTGCGCACCGCCGCCCAAGTGCTTGGCTACGTCAGCTCTTTATGTGCGCCATGTGACGGTACCGACCCTGAGCTGTCAGCCCAAGGATGACGAAGCAGCCATTCCGGCCTGCTTGGCGAAAGGACGCGGGATGCCTTTCAACGCTTGTTTCTCACCGATCGGGCTTGGCGCGACGCGACGTCGAAGGTGGAGCGCCCGCGATTCGTCCAGTCTTTGCGGCTAACCCAGCGCGCGCAGGCTCTTTCCGCAGCGGGGCTGACCGGAGTTGCACGGCCCGCAGCGTGTCCAGCATTGAAGTGACGAATTCGTTTTCCTCGTCCTCTCGCGTGACGGCGATCACCTGAGTCGTCTCGATCACCTCTGGTAGTTCCAGGAAAGTCACGTCGGCCGGCCCCCGCGTTGCCACCGACGCCCCCACGATCGTGAAGCCTAGGCCCGCCGAGACCAGACCCAATGCAGTGTGAATTTCGATGGCCTCGTGGGCCACTCGCGGACGCATGCCAGCCGAATGCAGGATGGACATGACCTGGCTCGCATACGAACTCGCCGGGTCCTTGGGGAACGCGATGTAGGGCAGATCGGCCAGTTCGGCCAAAGTCGTCGCTGGCGAGTTGGCGAGCTGACTCGACGATGGGACAGCCGCAACATAGGGATCGTCGAACAACAGCGTGTGCCGCAAGTCGTTCGGCGGCTCAGTTGTCCGCGCAAAGCGGGACAGGCCGATGTGGATCCGGTGCTGGCGCAGCGCTGAAGTTTGGTGCTCGGAGAGCAACTCGACGAGCTCCAATTTGACATCTGGCAAGCGCTCACGAAAGCTGCGGATGGCCACCGGCAGCACCGAGTAAAGCAACGAGCGCACGAACCCGATGCTCAGCCAACCTCGGCGGCCAGTGGCCATGTCCCGCGTGTCTTCTTCCAGGCGTTGGCCGTCTCGGAGCAACTCGCGCGCGCGCGGCAGGAAGTAGTGGCCCAGCGGAGTCAGCGCCATGGGCTTGGCCGATCGGTCGAACAGGGCGCCGCCGACCGACTCTTCCAACTGCGCTATCTGCATGCTGATAGCCGTTGGCGCAACAAACAGGCGCTCGGCGGCGCGCGCGAGCGTGCCCGCATCGACGACTTCGCAGAAGTAGCGCAGTTGGCGGAATTTCATTTTTCCTGAGTTTATGGTCAGAAAACAGAACTGGAGTACACGAGAAAGCTGGATGAGACTGCCGCCATGTCGAAAAACCGAAACGAAGTCTGCGAGCGACTCGCCGCCCTCGGCGCAGCGACTGTCTACGAAGCCCAGGGCGCTACGGGTGCATTGGACAGCGGCATCAAGCCCGTCGACCCCGGCATGCGCATGGCGGGTCCCGCATTCACTGTGGACATGCGGCCGGCCGACAACCTGATGCTGCACTACGCCCTGCTGAAGGCCCAGCCCGGTCAGGTGCTTGTGGTGGATTGCAAGGGATTTCTCGAAGCCGGTCCCTGGGGCGACGTGCTGACCGCCCAGGCAGTGAAGCTCGGCTTGGCCGGACTGCTCATCCATGGGGCCGTGCGTGACGCCGAGGCGATCGTGAAGCAAGGGTTCCCGGTCTTCTGCCGCGGCCTGTCGATCAAGGGAACAGCGAAGAACCAGCCCGGATCAATCGAAGTGCCGCTGTACTTCGGCGATGTCTGCATCCGCCCCGGCGACTACGTCGTCGGCGATAGAGACGGAATTGCCGTCGTGCCTGCCCACCGTGTCAATGAAGTCATTGAGCACGCCGAGACCCGCGAAGGCAAAGAGGAGCTGATGCGGCAGGCCATTGCGCAAGGCGCGACAACCGCGGAACTGCTCGGCCTGACCGAGACGCTGCGCCGTCACGGTCTGAACTGATTCCTGCCTCACCCACCAATACCACCGGAGACAAGACATGAAGCCACCGTTTCGCACTTGCGCAGCCGCCCTGCTGGCATCTGCTTTCGCAATGGGCGCCGCCCAAGCCCAGACGTACCCTGAGAAGTCGATCCGGCTCGTCGTGCCCTGGCCGGCCGGTGGTGCCGCTGATGCGGTCGGGCGGGCAGTCGCTCAGGCGCTGACGTCAGACCTTGGCAAGACCGTGTTCGTCGAGAACGTGGCAGGTGCGGGCGGCAATATCGGCACGCAACAGTTCATTCGCACGGCCCCGGATGGCTACACGCTGCTGCTCGCTACGAGTTCTACGAACGCCGCGAATCCCCACCTCTACAAGAAGACGGGCTTTGACGCGATCAAGGACTTCGTGCCGGTCGCTGCGGTCGCGGTGATTCCCAGCATCCTGGTCGTCCCCGCTGCCTCGAAATTCCACAAGCCGGCAGAAATCGTGGCGGCAGCCAAGGCCAATCCCGGGAAGCTTTCATACGGCTCGGGTGGTGTGGGCGCGTCGGCGCACTTGGCCGGTGAGCTGTTCAAGTCGCTGACCAAGACCGACATCACCCACGTGCCGTACAAGGGCAGTGGTCCCGCGCTGACCGATGTCATGGGCGGCCAGCTCGACTTCATGTTCGATACCGGCGCATTCCCCCACGTCAAGGGCGGCAAGGTGCGGGCGCTGGCCGTTGCAGCAGACAAGCGCAGTCCGTTGCTGCCTGATGTGCCAACCTTCGGCGAGGTGGGCCTGAAGGGCATGGTGATGAACGCCTGGTACGGCGTCGCCGCACCAGCCGGCACACCGGCCGCAGTGGTCACGCGCGTGAATGCGGCCATCAATCAGTCGTTGAAGTCGGGTGACCTTGCCAAGCGCTTGCAGGACATCGGAGGCGAGGTCCGCAGCGGTTCTCCCGCAGAGTTCGCGCGCTTCTGGGCGGCAGAAGTCGTGCGTTATGAAGAGTTGGTCAAGCTCACGGGCGCATCGCTGGACTGAGTCGTCATTCGCTGGCGCCGTGCGGGCGCGACAGTGGCACGTCGTTTGTGTCCGCACACCGAGGTGAATGACAGCTCTCAGTCACATGCCGCAAAGTCGGCTTCTGGCCGGGAGTGTCTGTCGGGCTCCGCGCCTGGCAGCAGCCGTTCGCGAATCGCCGCCCCAGCCATCAGTCGGGGCGGCCCATCCTTTCAAGCGATCAGATCTCGGTCTGCTCAGAGATCTCCAGAGCATCGTCGACCTCGATGCCGAGGTACCTCACCGTCGACTCCAGCTTGGAGTGCCCGAGGAGCAGCTGAACCGCACGTAGGTTCTTGGTGCGACGGTAGATCAGCGTCGCCTTTGTCCTGCGCATCGAGTGCGTACCGTACTCGGCTCGGTCCAGGCCGAGCTCATCGACCCAGTGCCCGAGGATTCGGGCGTACTGTCGGGTCCCCAGATGTGGGGAGTCGTGAAGACGGCTCGGGAACAGGAAGTCCTCAGGCTTCAGTTCGGCCTGCTTGATCCAGGCCTGCAGTGCCTCCCGTGTCGCCGGCGTGATCTCGAACTGCACCGGGCGCTGGGTCTTGTGCTGCATGACGATGGCGCGCGTCGCCAGTTGATCGCCGTGAGACACGTCCCGGACCTTCAGGGCAACAAGATCGCAGCCCCGGAGCTTGCTATCGATTCCCAGGTTGAAGAGGGCAAGTTCACGCACACGGTGCTCCATCTGTAGACGCACCCGGAGCGCCCAGATGTCCTTCAGCTTGAAAGGGGCCTTCTGCCCGACGATCTTGCCCTTGTTCCACGGCTCGCGATGAGCTGCATTGGTAACGGATCCCATGATGGTCTCCCATCAAGTTGAGGGCCGACCAAGATGCGCCTGCAGGCGACAAGGGCGCTTGCCCTGAGTCAAGGACCAGTCGTACCAGCCGCCCACGCCGAATGGCTGCTATCCGGCGCGGGTTCAGACTGACACTCCCGGCCACAAGCAGTCAGCAGATTGATCGGGTTGACCGACGGGCGCAGACTCGAAGCGGACGGTCACGTCCTGAACGCGCAGCAGGTTCTTGTCTCCAGTAGGGTCTTGTTGCATCGAGGTCTCGCTCGGAGCCCGGGTTGCGCAGGCGTGGTAACCGCTACGTACGACTCTAGAAGGCGGCTCTTGGCAACGGATCGTCGGATCCGACGATCTGCGAAGTGGGCTGTCCCGTCGGGGCGAGGCGCTGGTGGCCGGGTCGAAAGGGCGATGAACGAGTCAAGGCGACTCGCCGCGTTGCCGAAGAACAGGCTGGTTTCCGGCATCCTCGCGTGCGATCCTGTCGCGCGGCAGGGACGTTCGCGGGTCGCCCGTCGAGGAGGGTGCCCCGTGTGACCGCAGCCCCGCCGATGGCGCACGCTATGCCTCACCTGACCTTGCCCGGCTCATGTGGAGCGGGAGTGATGTCCAGCGTCGTGATGGATGCCCATGCTGCTCGCGACTTCCATACCGGGCGTCATCGCGAGGCGGACCACCAGGTCGGCCACGCTCTTGCGCGACACCGTCTCGTCGGCCGCCTGGAAGGCTTGACGCTTCTGCGTCGTCCCGTAGGCGATCTCGTCGCGGTCGTTCAACCATGCCGGGCGCACGATCGTGTAGTCCAGGCCTGAAGCCTCGACGACTGCGGCGGCCTTGCGATAGGGGTCCAGCACGCTCTGGTACCTCTGGCCCGGGACCTCCTCGTAGATGCCCATCGAGGCGATGAAGATGAGCCTGCGCAGGCCGGTCTTGCGCATCGCGTCGACGATGTGGCGGGCCTGCTGCTCCATCGAGCCGGCGAGGTTGGCGTACACCACGTCCTGATCGTGCATCGCGGCCGCGAGAGCCGCAGGGTCGAGTGCGTCGCCCTCGACGAGGCGAACGCGGGGATGCTGGGCCAGCCAGTTCAGGCGAGCCGACTTGCGCAGGTAGAGCGTCAGGTCCGTGTCTTGTCGTTCCAGGAACAACTGTGTGGCCACGCGGGCGATCTGCCCGTGGGCGCCGATGATCAGGATGCGAGTCATCGAGAGGTCCCTCCTTTGCCGTCTACAGCCTGGGCCTCAGCCCTCTGGCGTGAAATCGCCCTCGGGCCTTCGCCAGGCGCGCAACGCCTTCCGGCGTCGCACGTCCCGTCTCAGTCCAGGCGCTTGTCGGCCAGGAACTTCGCCATCAGCGAAGCCACCTGTTCGTTGTTGAGATCCGAGAACGGGAAGTGCGTGTTGCCGCGCAACCCCACCTCGGGCAGATGCACCAGCCTCGCATCGCCGCCGTGCCGGTTCACGGCCGCGACCCACAGCCGGGCCATCGCCAGGCGAACGCGCCAGTTGTCGAGGCCCGGGTTGGCGGTGGGTTCGGTCGGGATGTTGTCGCCGTAGTAGAGGACGATGGGCATGCGCGTCAGGGCCTTGAAGCGCTCCAGGGGCACAGCCACACCTGAGAGCGTTCCTGTCGCGCTCGGCATGTCGGGCGGCACTTCGCCTTCCGGGAACACGAAGCCACTGCCTGGTTCGTAGGACACGATGCCGCGCACGTTGCGGTTGCCCATGGCCACCAGCCAGCCCAGGCCGCCGCTGTGCGAGTGGGTGACGAGCACGCCCGGGCCGATGCGCTCGAACAGCGCGCTGACGGCATTGGCGGCCACGGTGCCGTCGAGCGGGCCGGTGTCGGGCACCAACTGGCGGAAGAACTGCTCCAGGGCCGCCGGGTCGCGCGAGAACTGCACCCCGGGCAGGAAATCGGGCCAGGTGCCCAGCCGGAACACGTTGAACCAGCGTTGGTCGTCAGGCGTCGCCGTGATCGTGGTCCCGACAGTGCCCCGCGCGGCACCGCCACGGCGGGGCTGGTCCACGAGGTAGACGGCAAAGCGCCGCCGCAGGAACAGGGTCTGGAAGCCTTCGCGGCCGTCCGGTGTCGTCTCCCAGGTCTTGGCCGTCTGGCCGAAGCCGTGCCACATCACCAGCGGCAGGGGTCGCGCTCCGACCGGCACCTGGTAGAAAACGCGCGCATGGTCGCCGTGCAGCGTCTGGCCACCGGAATCCAGTTTCGTCGGGTCGTAGGTGCCCGGGCTGCGAACCACTGTGCCGCCGACGGCAAAGCTGCCCTGCGACTGGATCGTCAGCGGCGCCTGCGCCATTGCCGGCGGCAGGCCGAGCGCGAAGCACAACGAAGCCAGCGCGGCGGCACGAAAGAGGCACTTCATGGTCATGCCTCCAGCCGGCGTTCGCTCATCCACTTCACGATCGCCGGGTCGCGGTGGGAGAAGAAGCTGCTGGTCGCGGTGTCCAGTGTCGCGATGGCGGCCATGTCGCCCTCGTCGAGGGCGATGTCGAACAGAGCCAGGTTCTCGGCCATGCGCTCGGGCCGCACGGACTTGGCGAGCGACACGATTCCGCGCTGCAGCAGCCAGCGCAACACCACCTGACCGATCGATCTCCCATGCTTGGCGGCCAGAGTTGCGAGCGCCGGGTGGCTGAACAGGTTGTTGCGTCCTTCGGCGAACGGCGCCCAGGCCTCGACCTGCACACGTTGTTCGCGCATGAACGCGGCCGCCTCGGTCTGCTGCTGGAACGGGTTGACCTCGACCTGGTTCACGGCCGGAGGCACGTCGTTGAACGCGATGATGTCCATCAGCCGGTCGGTGTGGAAGTTGCTGACGCCGATGGCGCGGAGATGGCCGTCGCGGAAGGCCTCCTGCATGGCACGCCAGGCGCCGTGCACGTCGCCGAAGGGCTGGTGGATCAGGTACAGGTCGAGGTGGTCGAGCTGCAGCTTGCGCAGCGAACGGTCGATGGCTGCGTGCGTGCGCTCGTAGCCGGCGTCCTGCACCCACAGCTTGGTGGTCACGAAGAGCTCGTCTCGCGGCACTCCGCTCGCGCGCAGCCCTCGGCCAACGGCCTCTTCGTTGAGATAGGACGCCGCGGTGTCGATCAGCCGGTAGCCGGCCGCGATGGCCTCAACGACGCAGCGCTCGCACGCCGCGGGTTCCGGGATCTGGAAGACGCCATAGCCCGCCACGGGCATGGAAGCTCCGGTGTCCAGGGTCACGTGCTGCATGGGATGGCCTTTCAGCGTGGAGCAGGGGCGGCGCCTGGGGGCGTCGCAAAGACCTCGCGGGCGATGCCTGCGGCCGACACCGCGCTGGGCCAGCCTGCATAGAAGGCCAGGTGCGTGAGTGCCTCGACCAGCTCGATCTCGCTGAGGCCGTTCTGGCGCGCGAGCGCGAGGTGCGAGCGCAGCTGGTCGGGCCGGTTCAATGCGATGAGCGCGCTCACGGTGGCAAGGCTGCGGTCTCGCGGCGACAGGCCTGGCCGCTGCCAGACGTCACCGAACAGCACATCGTCGGTGAGTTGCGCGAGCTTCGGCGCGATGTCGCCGAGCAGCTGCTGGGCTCGGGAAGGCCTCGCGGAGGACGTGGTCTCGTCTGCACGCGCTTGCGCGCCGTACTGCGCCTCCGTCACCGCCTCCATCCAGGTGACGGTGGTGCCGCCCTGCGCCTCCGCGATCGCGATGTGCGTCATGGCGGTGTCGGGTGCGGCCCCGTGCCAGTGGCGCACGTTCGGCGGGATGCGCACCACGTCGCCTTCGCGGATGGTCTCGATCGGTCCACCCTCGCGCTGCACCCGTCCCGCGCCGACAGTGACGATCAGCGTCTGCCCCAGCGGGTGGGTGTGCCAGTGGGTACGAGCCCCGGGCATGAAGCTGACCTTGCCCGCGGAGGCCCGGTCGGCGCCCGTCGGCGTGAAGAGCATCTCCGGCCGCACCTGCCCCGTGAAGTTGGCCGTCGGAGCTGCGACGATCGGACGCGACCCGCCCCGTGAGATGACCAGATCACCCTCAGCGGCACCGGCCGACCCTGTCACGACCAGCGCGAATAGGGCCCAGCGCCAGGGCTTCATGCGGCCCCCTGCTTCAGCGACGCCATGTCGATGACGAAGCGGTACTTCACGTCGGCCTTTTGCAGCCGGTCCCAAGCGGTGTTGACCTGCTGCATCGTGATGACCTCGACTTCGGCCGTGATGCCGTGCCGGCCGCAGAAGTCCAGCATCTCGTGCGTTTCCGAAATGCCGCCGATGTTCGAGCCCGACACGCTGCGGTTGCCGAAGATCAGCGCGAAGGACGACAGGGCCAGCGGCTTGGGCGGTGCGCCCACCAGCGTCAGGTTGCCATCGAGCCGCAACAGGTTCAGGTAGGCGTTGATGTCGTGGTCGGCGGCGACGGTGTCGAGGATGAAGTCGAACGAACCGGCGTGGGCCGCCATCGCCTGCGCGTCCCGCGAGAAGACGACTTCGTGGGCGCCCAGCCGTAGGGCGTCTTCGGCCTTCGCTGGCGAGGTGGTGAAGACGACCACGTGGGCGCCGAAGGCGCGGGCGAACTTCACGCCCATGTGACCGAGCCCGCCCAGCCCGACGATGCCGACCTTCTGGCCCGGCCCCACGCCGCGCCGGCGCAGCGGCGAGTACGTGGTGATGCCGGCACACAGCAGCGGCGCCGTGCCCTCCACCGGCAGGTTGTCCGGCACACGCAGCACGAAGTGCTCGTCGACGACGATGCGCTCGGAGTAGCCGCCGAAGGTCATGGGCGCGGTGCCGTGCCGGTCCCGTGATCCGAAGGTCAGCGTGAGGTTGCCGCAGAAGTTCTCCAGGCCCGAACGGCAGTGCGGGCAAGTGCGGTCGGCATCGACCAGGCAGCCGACACCCACCAGGTCGCCGGGCCGGTGGCGCGTGACGTCCGCGCCGACGGCGGTCACGCGGCCGACGATCTCGTGCCCTGGCACCACGGGATACAGGGCCTGCAGGATGTCGTGCCAGTCGTCGCGTGCGTAGTGCAGGTCGGAGTGGCAGATGCCGCAGTAGAGGATGTCGATCGCCACGTCGCGCGCCAGCAGCGCGCGGCGCGGGATGGTCAGCGGCGCGAGCGGTGCGGTGGCGTCGGCCACTGCGTAGGTACGGGCCGATGAAGTCGTGTTGCTCATGGGCGCTCCTGAAGATGTGCAGACGTCGCGGCTTCAGCCCGGCGTCGGCAGCTTGCCGGCGCGCATCGCGGCGATCACGCCGCCGTCGATCAGCAGGTCGCTGCCGGTGATGAAGCCGGCGTCGGGCCCGAGCAGGAAGGCCGCGGCGATGGCGATCTCGTCCGGTGGCGCCATGCGCTTGCTCGGTGAGGCCTCGACCATCGCCCGGTAGACGCCGCCGATCTCGGACTCGAGCTCGTGGCGGGCCAGCGGCGTGATGATGATCCCGGGGCTGATGGCGTTGACGCGGGCACCGCGCTCGCCCCAGCTCATGGCGGCCGCTTGCACGCGCAGGGCATTCGCGCGCTTGGAGAGCATGTAGGCCACCAGTGTGTTCGGCACCGCCGCCGGCTGCAGGAACGGCAGGGCCAGCAGTTCGTCGGCCGGCGTGTAGGCCAGTGCGCGGTCCTGCTCGGGCGTCAGCGCCGGCATCATGTGGCCGGCCATGCTGGAGATCAGCAGGCCGGCGCCGCCTTGGGCGATGACCTCTTCGAACTCTTCGAAGACCACGGCCGAGCCATAGAGGTCGACGGCCAGCAGGCGGTCCACGGGCGCCATGTTGGGCGACAGGCCGGCGGTGTTGACGACCTGCACGACGCGGCCGAGGGCGGCCGCGGCCTGCGCCAGCTCCCGAACGGAGGCTCGCGACGACACGTCGACGGTGTGCGTCTCGACCTGGTAGCTGGCGCCGCGCAGTTCGGTGGCAGCGGCGTCGAGCGTCTTCGTGTTGAAGTCGGCCAGCAGCAGCGTCTTGCCGATGCCCTGGCGGCGCGCGATGGCGGTGCCGATGCCACCGGCACCGATGATGACGACGATGTCCTTGCTCATGCGGGATCTCCTTGAAGTTCGAGGGCGATGGAAGTGGTCAGCGGCCGACGCGGGCGGCAAGCTGGGCGGGGTATCGGTCGCCTTGGATGGCAATGCCGTCAAGCGTGGCCTGGATGGCCTGGAGTTCTTCGGCCGAGAGTGCGATGGCTGCGGCGCCCAGGTTCTCCTCGAGGCGGTTCAGCTTCGTCGTGCCCGGGATCGGCACGATCCAGGGCTTTCGCGCGAGCAGCCACGCCAGCGCGATCTGGGCCGGCGTTGCGCCACGCGTTGCGGCGATGCGCCGGAGAGCGTCGACCAGCGCCTGGTTGGCCTGCCGGGCTTCGACCGAGAAGCGCGGCACGATGTTGCGGAAGTCGTCCTTCGTGAACGAGGTGCCGG
The DNA here is from genome assembly GCA_964495125.1 of uncultured Rubrivivax sp. Lineage (GTDB taxonomy): Bacteria > Pseudomonadota > Gammaproteobacteria > Burkholderiales > Burkholderiaceae_C > Rubrivivax. The sequence goes on along the minus strand of CAZBUU010000040.1, from coordinate 13,844 downwards.
CGTCGATCGCGCCGGTGAGGAAGCCCTTGCCGAGCGGGCTGAAGGGCACGAAGCCGATGCCGAGTTCCTCCAGCACGGGCAGCACGGTGGTCTCCGGCTCGCGCCACCACAACGAGTACTCGCTCTGCAGCGCGGCCACGGGTTGCACGGTGTGGGCGCGGCGGATCGATTCGACGCCGGCCTCGGACATCCCGAAATGGCGCACCTTGCCTAGCGCGATCAGGTCCTTGACCGCGCCGGCCACGTCTTCGATCGGCACCGCGGGGTCGACACGGTGCTGGTAGAGCAGGTCGATGCGGTCGGTGCGCAGCCGCTGCAGCGATGTCTCGACCACGGCGCGGATGCGTTCCGGGCGGCTGTCCATGCCGAGCTTGGAGTCGCCGTCGCGGAAGCCGAACTTCGTCGCGATGACGACGCGGTTGCGCACCGGCGCGAGCGCCTCGCCGACCATTTCCTCGTTGAGCGCGCCGTAGGCCTCGGCGGTGTCGAACAGGGTGACGCCGCGCTCGACCGCATCGCGGATCAGGCGGACGCCGCTGGCGCGGTCGAGGCCGGGGCCGTAGCCGAAGCTCAGGCCCATGCAGCCGAAGCCGAGGGCCGAGACCTCGAGCCCGCTGCGTCCGAGTTGTCGGTGTTGCATGGTGTGCTCCTGGGTGAGGTGGGTGGCGGGGTCAGGACGCACGCGGGGCGGGCGTCGGCGCGCTCCGTGGTCCAACGGTCCGCTGCGAGATGGCGGCGCGGGCGCCGAGGCAGGCGGCGAGCAGGCTGCCCGCACAGAACACCGCGATGACGAAACCCATCGGGCGTGGCGTTCCGTCGGCGAAGAGGCCCACCAGGGCAGAGCCCACGATGCCGAAGCCGTACTGCAGCGCGCCGACCAGCGCGGACACCGAGCCCGCGACCTCCGGGAAGCGGCCGAGTGCGCCGGCGATCGAGTTCGCGACGATGAAGCCGTTGGCGGACGCGAACACGAACAGCGGCACCATCAGCCCGGCGAGGCCGCCCCAGTCGGTGGCCGCGGCTAGGGCCACGACGGTGCCGGCTGCGGCAGCCAGCGCGGCGCCGAAGCGCATCAGCCGGTCGCTGCCGAAGCGGCCGACCAGGCGCGCGTTGACCAGGTTGGCGGCCATGATCCCGGCGATGCCGGCGCCGAAGAGCACGCCGTAGTGCTGCGGGTCGACATGGTGGTAGTCGATGTAGGCGAAGGGCGTGCCGGCGATGTACGCGTACACCGCGCCGTAGAAGAACGCGCCGGTGGCGGCGTAGCCGAGCAGGCGGCGATCGCGAACCAGCGCTGCGTAGCGCACGAAGGACGCCTTCAGCGACTCCGAGCTCCGCCGTGCGGCCACGTGTGTTTCGGGGATCGTGAACAGGGCGGCGGTCGTGGCGAGGCCCACGACGACCAGCACCCAGAAGATTGTGCGCCAGGACGACACGGAGAGGATCACGCCGCCCACGCTCGGCCCCACCAGCGGCGCCACGGCCATGACCGTCATCAGCGTGGACATCATCCGCGCCGCGCGGTCGCCGGCGAACAGGTCGCGCACCATCGCGCGGGCGATCACCACGCTCGCGCATGCACCCAGGGCCTGCAGCACGCGCCAGCCGACCAGTGCCGTGGCGCTGTCGGCCAGCGCACAGCCGGCCGAGCCCGCCACGAAGAGCAGCAGGCCGATGGCGACCGGCAGCCGGCGCCCGTACCGGTCGCTGACCGGGCCCCAGACGAGCTGCCCGAGGCTGAAGCCGACGAGGTAGCCCGACACCGTCCATTCCATCGTGCCGGCGGTGGCGTGCAGCGCCTGCGCCATCGCCGGCATCGCAGGCAGGTACAGGTCCGTCGAGATGGACGCGAAGGCCATCAGCGCGCTCAGCACGGCGAGGAGCCAGAGAGTGGGTTTGCCTGCCATGGGAGCGAAATCTAGGCGTCGCGGCATCAAGCTACTAGTGATGAAAGGCTTACAGCAGACGCAAGTGCCGCTTGATAATGGCCGCGTCGGATCAGGACGGAGGCGCCATGCCGATCAACGAACTCAGGGCCATCGGGATGTTCGCGAAGGCGGCCGAGCTGGGCAGCCTGCGACGCGCGGCTGCGGCCCAGGGCGTAACGCCGCAGGCCGCCAGCCAGGCCGTCGCCCAGCTGGAAGAGCACGTCGGTGCGCGGCTGCTGCACCGCACGACGCGCAGCCTGTCGCTGACCGACGAAGGGCGGCAGCTGCTGGAGGCGACCCGGCCGGCGCTCGCTGCGCTCGACCGTGCGCTGCAGCGCGTGCGCGCGTCGAAGGACACGATGGCGGGGCCGCTGCGCATCGTCGGGCCGCGCTCGTCGTTCGCGCCGATCCTGTGGCCGGTGCTCGACCAGTTCTGCAACCAGCACCCCGAGGTGCAGCCCGACCTGCAGCTCGACGACGGCATCGGCAACTGGGTGCTCGACCGCGTGGATGTCGGCTTCCGGATCGGTGCGCCCCCCGAGGACGGCCTGATCGCACGGCCGCTGTTCCGAATCCAGCTGCTCATCTGTGCCGCACCGTCCTACCTGGCACGCCACGGGTCGCCACGCTCACTCGACGAATTGAGCGGGCACCGCTGCAGCGTGTTCCGGCATCCGGCGACCGGGCAGACGCTGCCGTGGTACGTGAACGTGGAGGGTGAGATCATCGAGCGCCACGTGCCACCCACGGTCGCCAGCAACGACATCGAGCTCGAGCTGCAGGCGGCATTGAGCGGCCAGGTCATCGCGCAGGTCGCGGCCCTGTCGGCCGCGCCGCTGGTTCGCGCGGGACGGCTGGTGCCGCTGCTGCCGCAGCACATGGCCGACCACATGCGCCTGTACCTGTACTACGGCAGCCGCAAGGCCCAGCCGCAGCGGGTGCGGCAGTTCATCGAGTTGGCGGTGGAGCGCCTGGCCGACAACCCGCAGTTCGTGCTGTCGCCGGCCGAGCTTGCCGCGGCGGGAGCGAAGCCCGCACCACGGCGTCGCAAGGCCGGACCCGCAAGCCGCGCTTGATGGTGTTTCAAGCGCCGGCCCACTAGGCCCGGTGTGGGGCGCTGCCTAAAGTGCGCCGGCCGTGGGGAATGCGCAGTGCCGCGCCCTCTCGGCATTCTTTGCGGGCAACACAGGAGGGCGCGCCATGGTGAGACATCCGGATGCACCAAAGGGCGGCCGCGCCTGAGGTCGCATGCAGGCGCTGGAAGTCGTCATCGGCCTGTTCGTCGTGGCGGTGCTGCTGGCCGCGGCGGCACGCCGTGTCGGTGCGCCGTACCCGGTGTTCCTCGCGCTCGGCGGTGCGGCGCTCGCCTTCGTGCCAGGGGTGCCGGCGTTTGCGCTGCCGCCGGACCTCGTGCTCGCGCTATTCGTGGCGCCGGTGCTGCTCGACGCCGCGTATGACACGTCCCTGCGCGATCTGCGCGACAACGGATGGCCGGTGGCGGCGCTGGTCGTCGTCGCCGTCGGGCTGACCACGGCCGCTGTCGCGTGGGTGGCGCATGCGCTGGTGCCGGGCCTGCCGTGGGCCGCTGCCGTGGCACTGGGCGCCATCGTCGCGCCGCCAGACGCCGTGGCGGCGACCGCCGTGCTGCGGCCGCTGCGTCCGCCGCATCGGCTGCTCACGATCCTGGAAGGCGAGAGCCTGCTGAACGACGCGAGCGCGCTGCTGGTGTATCGCCTCGCGGTGGGTGCGGCGCTGGCCGGCAGCTTTTCCGGCGAGGCGGTGCTGCCGGCGTTCCTGCTGGGCGTGCTGGGCAGCGTGATCGCCGGGCCGCCGCTGGGCTGGCTGATGCAGCGCGTCACCCGCCGCATCGAGCACGTGCCCACGGCGATCATCGTTCAGTTCATCGGCACCTTCGGTGTCTGGCTGCTTGCCGAGCGGCTCGGCCTGTCCGGCGTGCTGACCACCGTGTGCTTCGCGATGACGCTGGCCCGCATTGCACCGGCCCAGATCCCGGCCCGCATTCGCGTCCCGACGAACGCGGTCTGGGCAACGGTGACCTTCGCGCTCAACATCTTCGCGTTCATCTTCATCGGGATGCAGATCCGACCGGTTGTCGCGCAGCTCGGCGCACCCGGGCATGGCAACGATCTGTTGGTCGCGGCAGCGGTGCTCGCCACCGTCATCGGCTTACGCATCGCGTGGCACATGAGCTTCAACGCGCTGGTGCGGTGGCGCGACCGGACGCACGGTTTCCATCCGCCACGCCCCATGCTGCCGGCCTCGGTGGGCAGCGGCGTCGTCATCTCGTGGACCGGCATGCGCGGCATCGTGACACTGGCGTCGGCCCTGGCGCTGCCGCCGGGCTTCCCGATGCGCGACCTCGTCGTCTTCGTCGCGTTCAGCGTCGTGCTCGGCACGCTGCTGATCCAGGGGCTGACCCTCGGACCGCTGATGCGTGTGCTCAGGCTGCGGGACGACGACCCCGTGGCGCAGGAACTGCGGCTCGCCCGCGAGCGCGCGGTGGCGGCGGTGCTGGCCGCCTTGCCGGGCGACCTGTCGCCCGCAATGGACCTCGTGCGCCGCGACCTGAAGGCCCGCCTGATGTTCGCCGACGAGACGCTGCGCGGGGTCGAGCCCGCGTCGGCCTATGCGGACGCCTACGGCGGTGCGCTTCGTGCCGCCCGTGCCGCGCTGTTCGGGCTGCGAGACCGGGGCGACATCGGGGACGACGCCTTCCATGCGCTGGAGAACCAGCTCGACTGGCTCGAGCTGGCCGGCCCTGCTGGCCCGGCGGCGTGAGCCCCGGCCGGCGGCGTGATCGCGCAGCATTCACAGAATGACGATGGTCATATTATGATGTTCATCAGCTTTCATCCTGGAGCCTTGCCATGACCACCCTGAACGTCAACGGCCGCGACCACGCGGTCGACGTCGACGCCACGACACCCATCCTCTGGGCGCTGCGCGACACGCTCGGCATGACCGGCACCAAGTTCGGCTGTGGCGCGGCACTGTGCGGGGCCTGCACGGTGCACCTTGACGGCGCGGCCGTGCGCTCCTGCGTGACGCCGGTGTCGGCGGCCGAAGGCCGCAAGATCCGCACGATCGAGGCGACCACCGACGGGTCGGACCGCGTCGGTGCAGCCGTGCATGCTGCCTGGGTGAAGCACGACGTTGCGCAGTGCGGCTACTGCCAGAGCGGCCAGATCATGAGTGCGACCGCGTTCCTCAAGTCGCTGCCCAGGGGCAAGCAGCCCAGCGCGGCCGAGATCGACGCCGCCATGGCCGGCAACGTCTGCCGCTGCGGCACCTACGCCCGTATCCGTGCTGCGGTGGCGGATGCCGCCCGCGCGCTGGCCTGAGGAGAACACTGCCATGCTGCCTTCGAACGTCCGCCACGAACTCCCGCGCGCCCTCCAGCATCTGCTGGACCGGGACGCCGGCTCAGCGGCCGCCGGCGTGCTGCCGCGTCGCCAGTTCCTGAAACTGGCCGGCGCCAGCGGCCTCGCGCTGGGTGCCTACCCCGTCGCCTCGATGACCCAGGCCGGCGACGCCGCCGTGCCGAAGCCGCTCGGGCCAGCTCAGCAGCCATCGGCCTTCGTCGAGATCGCGCCCGATGGCACGGTCACCGTCACGATCAACCGCCTCGATTTCGGCCAGGGCGTGCAGACCGCGCTGCCGCTGATCCTGGCCGAGGAACTGGATGCCGACTGGGGCCGCGTCCGTTCGCGCCATGGCACCAATGCCGGCGCCTATGCCGACCCGCTCTTCGGCATGCACCTGACTGGCGGCTCCAACTCCATCAAGAACAGCTTCACGCAGTACCGCGAGCTCGGCGCCCGCGTCCGCGCGATGCTCATGGCCGCCGCCGCGGCGCGCTGGAACGTCGACTTCTCGACCCTGCGCACCGAGGCCGGTTTCGTGGTGGCTGCCGACGGGCGCCGCCTCGGCTACGGCGAACTGTCCGACGCCGCGATGGCGCTGCCGGTGCCCCAGGCTGTCACCCTCAAGTCGCCGAAGGACTTCCGCCTCATCGGCCGGCCGACACGCCGGCTCGACGCCGTGGCCAAGAGCCGTGGCCAGCAGTCGTACGGCATCGACATGCGGTTGCCCGGCCAGCTGACAGCCGTGATCGCCCGCCCGCCGGTCTTCGGCGCGAAGCTGGCCTCGCTGGACGATGCGGCGGCCCGCGCCGTCAAGGGCGTGCGCGCCGTGCTGCGCGTGCCGCTGGACCGTGGCGCGGAGGGCGTGGCGATCGTGGCCGACGGCTACTGGCCCGCGAAGCAGGGCCGAGATGCACTGAAGGTGCAGTGGGACACGACCACCCTCGAGAAGGTCGACAGCGGCAAGCAGCTGGCGGACTATCGGAGCCTCGCCGACCGGCCGGGTCCGACCCACTTCAACGCCGACATGGCGCCGCTCGCGACGGCGGCCCGGCGCATCGAGGCCGAGTTCGTCTTTCCCTATCTGGCCCATGCCCCGATGGAGCCGCTGAACTGCACCGTGCGCATCGGCAGCGACGGGGCCGAGCTGTGGCTGGGCAGCCAGTTCCCGGGCGTCGACGGCATGGCCGCCGCGCAGGTGCTCGGGTTCAAGCCGGAGCAGGTGAAAGTCAACGTGCAGATGGCCGGCGGCGGCTTCGGGCGCCGCGCGATCCCGAGCAGCGACTACGTGGTCGAAGCCTGCACCATCGCCAAGGCCGCGCGTGCCGCGGGGCTGGACGCACCGGTGCGCACGCTGTGGTCACGCGAGGACGACATCAAGGGTGGCTACTACCGGCCGATGCACCTGCACCGTGCCCGGATCGGCTTCGACGCCGAAGGCCGGGTGCTGGCCTGGGACCACGTCATCGTCGGCCAGTCGATCCTGACCGGCACCTTCTTCGAAGGGATGATGGTCAAGAACGGCATCGACTCCACCACCGTCGAGGGCATGCGCGAGCCCTACGACCTGCCGATGCGCCTGACCGTGCACCAGCCGAAGCTGAACGTGCCGGTGCTGTGGTGGCGCAGCGTCGGCTCCACGCACACGGCCTACGTGATGGAGACGCTGATCGACGAGATCGCGCGCAGCACGAAGCAGGACCCGGTGGCCTACCGGATGAAGCTGTTCGGCGACAAGCATCCCCGCCACCGGGCCGCGCTGCAGCTGGCGGTCGAACGCAGCGGCTACGGCAAGAAGACGCTGCCCCGGGGGCAGGCGTGGGGCGTGGCGGTGCACGAGTCGTTCCAGTCGGTCGTGGCCTATGTCGTGGAAGCCTCCGTGAAGGACGGCCGGCCGGTGCTGCACCGGGTGACGGCCGGGGTGCACTGCAACCTGGCGGTCAACCCGCTGACCGTCGAGGCGCAGGTGCAGGGTGCTGCGCTGATGGGCCTGTCGATGTGCCTGCCGGGCGCCGCCATCACGCTGAAGGATGGCGTGGTCGAGCAGAGCAACTTCGGCGACTTCGCCGTGCCCCGCATCACCGACATGCCGGCTTTCTCGGTGCACATCGTCCCGAGCGCGGACCCGCCCACCGGCATGGGCGAGCCAGGGCTGCCGCCGCTGGCGCCGGCGTTTGCGAACGCGGTGGCTGCCTTGACCGGCAAAAGGCTGCGCGAACTGCCCTTCAAGCTCGCCTGACCCGGCGCGCCCCACATCTGAACCCAACCGGAGACCGAAGATGAGCCAGGAAGACATGAGCAGCCGTTGGGCTGCCGAGGAAGAAGCTGCGCGCGCCGCCCTGGCGCCGCCCGGGGTGGCACGTCCGGACCAGCTGGCGGGCCTGTCCGCGATGCAGGTGTTCGACGCCATCTCGGCCGGCCGGCTGCCGCAGCCGCCGATGGGCGACACGCTGGACTTCATTCCCATCCGCATCGAGCCCGGCAAGGCCATCTTCCAGGGCCGACCCAACAAGCGGCACTACAACCCGATGGGCACGGTGCATGGCGGCTGGTACGCCGCCATGCTGGATTCGGCGCTCGGCTGCGCCGTGCATTCCACGCTGCCGGCCGGCAAGGGTTACACGACGCTCGAGCTGAAGGTCAACCTCACGCGCGCCCTGACGGACGCGGTGCCCTTCGTGCGCGCGGAAGGCACGCTCGTGCATGCGGGGCGGCAGGTGGCCACGTCGGAGGCCCGCATCGTCGGGCCGGACGGCAAGCTGTACGCGCACGCGACGACCACCTGCCTGATCTTCGACCTTCCCCCGGTCAAGCCATGACGATGAGCGAAACGGCAGCGCCGTCTCGCTGATCCGGCCGACGGGCTCGGGAGCGCGGACGGGCTGGCCGCTGCGGGCCAGCAGCTTTCGGTTCAGGCGCGCCGGGTGCAGGCGATCGCGTCGCGTCGTGCCGTTGCTTGAATCGGTGCGCGGCCACGATGAGCATGCGCGCGTAGTTGGTGGACACGGCAACGGCCGGTGTGCTCATGGCGGGGCTCCATGCGGATGGGCGGTGAAGCCCACCCCGGCTGGCGTGACGCAGCGAGGGTGGGCCCTGGGCGGTCAGCCCTTGCGGGTCGTGCGGATGAAGCCGCCGATGTGCCGCGCGGCCTCTTCGGGAAACTGGTGTTGCGGGCCGTGGCCGGTCTTCGGGTAGGTGATCAGCCGCGTCGTGGGCAACTGGCCGTTCAGCGCATACCAGTTCTCGATCGGGAACACGATGTCGTGGTCGGCGCCGAGGTGCAGGATGGGCACGTTGGTGCTCTTCAGCACCTGCAGCACCTCATCCACCGGGAAGACCGGGTTGCGCGGCGTGTTGCCGATCTGGGCAATCGCCCAGTCCGCCGGCACGTCGGGGCTGCGCGGGACCTTCTGCGACGTGATGCGGTCGAAGGACCGCTTCGACGCTGCGCGGCTGGCCTCGTCCTTCGGCTCGAAGAAGATCGTGGTGAAGTTGTCCAGCGCGATGCCCGGCACCGCGGCGGCGTCGTAGAAGAGTTGCTCGCCGGCCTTGACCAGCTTGCCGGGGGGCGTTGTGGCCAGCAGCACCACGTGGCTGACGCCGGCACCGAACATCGCCAGGTAGATCTGGGCCACGATGCCGCCGATGGACCAGCCGCCGATCGCGACGTCCTTCAGGCCCAGCGCGTCGACCAGGTCCTTCGCGTCTTTGACCATCGTGGCCGGGTTGTAGCTGGGCTGGCCGGTCGACAGTCCGATGCCGGAATAGTCGAACGTGATGACCTGGAAGCCCTCGGCCGCCAAGGCGTCGATGAAGGCGGGGTCCCAGAGCCCGAGCACGCCGCGGAAGCGGTGGAACAGCACGAGCGGCTTGCCCTGGCCGACCGAGCGGTAGGCCAGCTTTCGGCCGCCGACCTCGACGAACTGCGTGAGCGCCGAGGCGGAGGAAGCGCCCCCGGTCTGTGCGAGGACCGAGGAGACTGCGGTGGCGGCCGCAAGCGCGGTTGCGCCCGCGAGCAATGCCTGCCGGCGGGTCGATCCCGACTTCTCGGGGTTCCCGGCCGGGTGGTTGGCCTGATGGGTATCGTTCATGGACATGCTCCTTGTGGAAAAAAAGATGACCGTCATATTTCAGGACGAGCGGCCACCGGGTGGGTAAAGCCATGGCTGCACTCTGGCGCGTGCGTCGATCGATGGGCCGCGAGAAAGCCCGGGCTACAGGCCGAGCTGCTTGCGCAGGCTCTTGTCGAAGGCTCCGGCAGGAACGAAGCGCCGCAGCAGGCTGACGCGCTTCGCGACGCTGCCTGCCGTGTAGCGCAGCTGCGGGCTCCGGTCCTGCGCCGCGCGCACGACGACTGCCGCGACCATCTCGGGCTTGTCGGCCGTCTGCATCACCGCGCGCAGTTGCGCCTCGGCGCGACCGCGGGCGGGGGCGTAGTCGTCGAGCTTGCGGTCGGCGTGCAGCACGTTGCCCTCGAACGCGGTGCGGGTGTAGGCGGGCTCCACCAGCACGGTACGGATACCGAAGGCACGCACCTCGTGGTCCAGCGACTCGAAGTAGCCCTCCATCGCGTGCTTGGTTGACGAATACAGCGCCGAGTACGGCGAGGGAATCACGCCGAGAATGGAGCTCAGGTTGACGATGCGTCCGGACCGCTGGCGACGCATCGCGGGCAGCACCGACTGCGCCATGCGGATGGCGCCGAAGAGATTGACCTCGAACAGCGCCTTCGCCTGGTCGACCGACGATTCCTCAGCCCCCGCGACGAGACCGATGCCGGCGTTGTTGACGAGCAGATCGATGCGTTGCGCGGTTTCGAGCACCTCCGCGACGACCGCGGCGACCGAGGCGTCGCTCGTCACGTCGCAGTGGAGGTACTGGACGCCGTCGATGCGGCGCTGCGGCGTCTTGCGATAGGTGCCGAAGACCCGATAGCCCGCCGCCAGCAGCGCGCGGGCGGTGGCCTCGCCGATGCCCGCGCTGGCGCCGGTGACGAGCGCCACGGGTGAGGAGTTGGATGTCGTGCTCATGATGATGGGATCGAAGGTCGTTGTGGTGATGAAAACGGAATGCGGCGGTCGGTGTGCGCTCAGCGCCTAACCGCCGGTCGCGTGTCGACGCGCAGGCACAGGAGGGCCGTGGTCAGGGCCAGCACGACGTGCGTGAGGTAGAGGGTGTGGAACTCGGCCAGCCGCGGCCCGGCGTGGCCCACCAGGGCCACCGTCGCAGCCACTCCCATCACGCCACCGATCTGGCGCACCGCCTGGTTGACCGCGCTGCCGATGCCGAAGCGCGCGGGCGCCAGCCGCGCCACCGCGGCACCTCCCAGCGAAGGCAGCACCATGCCCACGGCGGTGCCCGTGAGCACCAGTCCCGGCAGCCAGGTGCCGAGGTAGTCCGGCTCGATGCCCGTGCGCTGGTGCAGCCACAGCCCGCCGGCGGCGTACAGCAGGCTGCCCGCAACGAGCAGCGGGCGGTGGCCGATGCGCGCCGCCCAGCGGCCCGCAGCCATGGCCACCGGCACCACCAGCAGCGGGCCCGGCGCGACCGCGAGGCCGGCCTGCGGCAGGCTGTAGTGCCACACCTGCATCAGGAAGAAGAAGTAGCCGAAGAACATCAGCGCGAAGGCGACGCCGAACGCAAAGGTGGCAAGGTTGACGAAGCGGTAGGTCGTGTCGTCGAAGAGCGCGAGGTCGACTGCCGGATGCTCTGCCCGGCGCGCCCACGCCACGAAGACGCCCAGCAGCGCCACGCCGCCGAGCACCGCGCCCAGCACGACGGGCGAGCGCCAGCCCAGCGACTCGATCTGCACGATGCCGAAGGCCACCGCGCCAACCGACGCCATCAGCAGGCCGATGCCGACACCGTCCAGCGGCGGCGGCTGCGTGCTGCTGCGCCATTCGGTCAGGCGATGCCGGCCCTGCCACCAGGCCAGGCCGCCCAGCGGCAGATTGATGAAGAAGGCCCAGCGCCAGCCCAGCAGGTCCACGACCGCCGAGCCGAGGCTCGGGCCGAGCGCCGCCGCAAGGCCGCCGACGGCACCCCAGAGGCTCACGGCCACGGCCCGCTTCTCAGCCGGAAACGCGCCCAGCACGAGCGCCAGCGACGACGGCGTCAACAGCGCGGCGCCGACCGCCTGTGCGACGCGCGCGCCGACGAGCGTGCCGACCGTGGGCGCGAGGCCGCAGGCTGCCGATGCCGCAAGGAAGAGCGCCAGGCCGGCGAGGAACACGCGCCGCCGGCCGTGGGCGTCGACCAGGCGGCCGGCCGGCACGAGCAGCGCCGCATAGACCACCGTGTAGGCGTTGAGCACCCACGAGAGGTCGGCCGCCGTGCTGCCGGGGAAGCCGGCGCGCACGGCACCGAAGGCCGCGTACAACAGCGTCCCGTCCATCGACACCAGGAACACGGCAATGCTCGAGACGAGGAACACGCCCCATGGCGTGGGTGCCGTGGAGGACGGAACGCCGGGCATCACGGCCTTCGGTGCGGACATCATGCGCCCAGGTACGCCGCCGGGGTGGCGCCGAACCCGGCGCGCACCTGGCGGGTGATGTCGTCTACCAGTACCTCACTCTGGCCGGCTTGCAGCGCCTCGAAGGCGATGCGCGCCACGTCGTCGGGCGAGGTCTTGGGCATCTGCACGCCGCTGGCCATGTCGGTGTCGATGAACGCCGCGTGCACCGACAGCAGCGCCGTCCCCTGAGCCTTCAGTTCCTGGCGCAGCGCGTTGCTCAGCGCCCAGGCCGCGGCCTTGGAGGCGCTGTAGGTGCCGCTGACGTTGGCAAGCGTCAGCCAGCTCAGCACGGAGAGCATGTTGACCACGGCACCGCCGCCGTTCGCGGCCAGCACCGGCGCGAGAGCCTGCACCACGCGCAGTGGGCCGATGGCGTTGGTCTGGATCTGCCGCAGCAGCGCCTCCGGCGCGTTCGGCGCCAGCAGCGGGCCCGGCTCGAAGATGCCGGCGTTGTTGACGACGAGATTCACGTCGCGCAGGTCACGGGCGAGTTCTGCGACTTGTTCGGGCTGGGTCACGTCCAGCTGCACCGGCACCACACCAGCCTGCTGGACGGTGGCGGGGTTGCGTGCCGCGGCGTACACCTTGGCGGCGCCGCCGGCCAGCAGCGCGCGGACGAAGGCAGCACCGAGACCGCGGTTGGCGCCCGTGACGAGCGCGATGGATCCTTCAATCTTCATGGGGAGCTCCTGGAGGTTGAGCAGCGGTAAGGAACATCAATATGACGAGCGTCATATTCAGGGGCGAAGAAGAACTGGGAGTGGATCGCAAGGAACTCACTCGCCGATCAGTTGTTCAAGGGCGGCGGCGAGCACGTCGTCGCCGAGCTGGCGGTCATCGACCGCCCGGGCGAGGATCAGCGCGCCGATCATGGTGGCCGTGGCTGCGAGTGCCTTGCGCCGGCCTTCGGGCTCGCTGCGGTCGGGCGCGTAGCGCGCCACGAGGCCGATCATGTCCTTGATGCGGCGGGTCGCGGCGTGCCGCACCTCGGGCGCCTGGCGCGGCATCTCGGAGCCGAGTGCGGCGACAGGACAGCCGGTCTCGGCACGCTCCACATGGGCACGCGAGAGATAGGTCTTGAGGAGCGTTCGGTATGCGTCCTTGGGCGGAGCCGCCGTGGCGAACTGCTCCAGGAAGGTCACGGTCTCCGCGCCCGCCCGGTCGGCAGCCTCCGTGAGCATCGCCTCGCGGGAATCGAAGTGCGCGTAGAAGCCGCCGTGGGTCAGGCCCGCCTCGCGCATGATGTCTGCCACGCCCGTGCCGGCGTATCCGCTGCGGCGGATGGCGCGGGTGGCGGCCTGAAGGATCCGCTCGTGGGAGGCTTCCTTGCGGGACTGGACGAATCGCGGCATGGGGTGGTCGGACATGTATGATGCACATCATATTTACTTTCGTCTCGGAGCGCAAGTCAGCTAACCCCATGCCACTTCCGGGTGGCTCTTCGCTTCCTTTCGACGTTTTGGTCTGAGCCTCATTTGCTGCGCATGGCCCTCACCTCCGAGGGCCAACAAGGGCGGCCCTCGGTCGGGTGCGAGAGATCGGATTGCGCTTGCTCCGAAGGACGGCTTTCCGGATGGGCAGAACCCGTAAGCGAGCCGCCTCTATCGGACTGCTTCTGAGCGATCCGTCCGACCGGTGAGGGTCGGCTGCGTGAGTTCAGGGCGCGGAACAGCGGTCGTTGACCGGGTCGAGACGATGCCGGCCCGACGTCAGCGCCGGCAATGTCAGGAGCACCCCACATCGCTGACGCTCGGGCCAGCCCTGGCAGCCGGCCCGAATGTCGGCTTGGGGGCGCCGACCGTGAGCTCGCCGGTCGACCGCGTCCGGCCGCAACCGCTGCAGAGCGGAACCTCATTCGAGCCGATTCAGTTGCCGATTCGAGAAGGCGCACCTGCAGGTCGGCGTCCTACGCCCGAACCGACGCGCCCCAGCGCGCGGCTCAGCTTCCCTGATGCGTCGTTCTCAACGAGAAGCTGCTCGAAGTGATGGGCGACGACGTGACGCAGGAGCAGGCCT
>CAZBUU010000039.1:0-24065 GCA_964495125.1 uncultured Rubrivivax sp. | reverse complement strand
CCTTGCGCAAGGTGCATGAGGCGCTGCCGGCCAGCTGCTGCGAGGGCGTCTCCACCAACCGCACCTGCGAGATCGGCCTCACGGCCGAGACCGGCCGGCCCTACCGTTCCATCGCCTACCTGCTGGAAGAGTGCAGCCGGCCGCTGGAGGAAGATCAGGTCGGGTAGTCGCTGCCGATGAAGGACTTCAGGCTCTGGATGACCTCGGCCTGTTGCTGAACCACGGCGCGCACGAGGTCGCCGATGCTCAGCAGGCCGACCACGCGGTCGCCGTCCACCACCGGCAGGTGGCGGATGCCGTGGTCGGTGACGACCTTCATGCAGTCGCCCAGGCGCGTTTCCGGGCCGACGGTGATCACCTTGGCGGACATGATCTCGTCCACGCGCGTCTCGTTCGAGGCGCGGCCCTGCAGGATGCCCTTGCGGGTGTAGTCGCGCTCCGAGATGATGCCCACCAGCCGCGTGCCGTCCATCACCGGCAGGGCGCCGGCGCGGCACTCGGTCATCTTGTGGATGGCGGCGTACACCGTCTCGGCCGGCCCGATGGCGTGCACCACCGTGCCCTTGAGGGCCAGCAGGTCGGCGACCGTGCCACGCAGCTGGATGGCGTCCTGCAGGGCGGCGGCCAGCTGGTTGCGGGTGGGCATGCTCGGCGTAGCGTTCATGGTGGAGGCCCCTGTCCGGTGGTCAGTGAGGTTCGGCGCGCAGGCGCGTGGCGGCGTTGGCCGGTTCGGCGTCGGTGCGGAACAAGCGCAGCACGATGTTCAGGTACACCGCCAGGCCCAGGAAGCTGCCGACGAAGGCCGCGATGGCCGCCACCAGGTGGCCCGAGGCGATGACCGACTTGAACACGAAGAGCTTGGCGAAGAAACCCGGGAAGGGTGGCATGCCGGCCAGCGACAGCACGGCCAGCGCCAGCAGCAGCGCGGCCAGGGGGCGGCGCGCGAACTGGCCGTCGAGGGCCGAGAGTTCGTCGTCGGCATCGTCGTCACGGGCCGGGCTCAGCCGCGCGAAGGCAGCGCAGGCCAGCAGCGTGCCGAAAGCGTAGAAGGCGACGTACCAGAGCAGGTCTTGGGTGCGGCTCCCGGTGCTGTCCACCAGCGCGAAGATCATGTAGCCGGCGTGCGCCACGGATGAGTAGGCCAGCATCCGCTTGAGGCGCTTCTGGCCCAGGGCCGCGACGTTGCCGAAGACGATGGAGACGATGCCCAGGGCGGCCACCAGGCTGGTGGCCGTGGCCTCCAGCACCACGCCGGCGGTGATGCGCAGCAGGGCCAGCACCACGGCCGCCTTCACCAGCGACGCCAGAACGGCCGTGACCGACAGGCGCGCGCCGGCATAGGCGTCCGGCGCCCAGCCGTGGAAGGGGAACACCGCCGCCTTCACGAACAGGCCGCACAGCACCAGCAACCCCGCCGCCTGCACCGGGCCGCTGCCGGAGAGCGCGCGCGCGAAATCGGCGATGGCCAGCGAGCCCGTGTTGCCGTAGGCCAGCGAGATGCCGAAGAGCAGCAGCGCCGTGCCCACGGACGACATCAGCAGGTACTTGAACGCCCCTTCGCTGGCGGGGGTGTGGCCCTGGCCCTGCACCATCAGCGCGAAAGCGGGCAGCGACAGCATCTCGATGCCGATGAACAGCGTGGCGAAGCCGGCGCTGTCCAGCACCACCATGCCGCCCAGCAGGGCCGAGGCCAGGAGCATCCAGAACTTGAAGCCGCCCGGGTGCTCGAAGCCCACAGTGAGGGCCAGGCCGCAGCCCATCAGCACGGCCTTGCCCAGCAGGGCCAGGCGGTCCACCTGCAGCTCGCCGGGAATCGGCACGGCGCTGAAGCCGGCCATCAGCTGTTGCAGCAGAACGCCCAGGCCGGCCAGCATCACCGCGGCGAAGGCCAGGCGAGCGAGACGCGGATCTCGGCGCAGCGTCTCCAGCACCATCAGCACGAGGATCAGGCCCAGCACCCCCTGCTCGGGCAGCAGCGCGTGGAAGAAGTCATTGCCCATGGGCGGCCTTTGCGAGCGTGGGGGTGGCGGCCGGCGCGGTGAGCGAGGTGACGGCGTTTTCCACTTTCGACATCATCGACGCCGGTGCGACGCCGATCCACAGGATCAACAGCAGCAGCGGTGCCAGCGCCAGGCCTTCGCGGGCGCCCAGGTCACGCAGCCGGGCGTCGCCGCCGGCCGGGCCTGCGTCGCCCCAGACCAGCGCGCGCGCGAAACGCAGCATGTAGGTGGCGCCCAGCACCACGCCGGTGGCGGCCAGCAGCACCGCCACCAGCTGTCCGGCGCCCGCGCCGGCGCGCCAGACGGCCAGGCCCTGCGTGAAGCTGCCCAGCAGGACCAGGAACTCGGCCGTGAAGCCACTGGTCAGCGGCAGCGCCAGCGAGGCCAGCACGAACAGCATCAGCGCCACGGCGAAGCGCGGCGCCGTGCCGGCCAGGGCGCTGAGCTGCAGGTAGCCGCGGCCGCAGCGTTGTTCCAGCAGGCCCAGCATCAGGAAGAGGCCGGCCACCGCCAGCCCGTGGCTGAAGATCTGGAACAGCGCCCCCTGCGCCGCCGTGGCCTGGAAGCTGAACACGCCCAGCACGATGTAGCCCATGTGGCTGAGCGAGGCATAGGCCACGAGCTGCTTGAAGTCCACCTGGCGCAGCGCCAGCACGGCGCCATACAGAACGCTCAGCACGGCCCAGCCCACCATCAGCGGCGCGGCCTGGTGGGCCACCTCCGGGCACAGCGGTACGGCCAGCTTGATGAAGCCGAAGGCGCCCATCTTGGACATCACGCCGGCCATCAGCGCCGTGCCCGAGGGCGAGGCCTCGCCGTAGGCCAGGGGCAGCCAGGAGTGGAACGGGAAGAGGGGGCTCTTCACCGCGCAGGCCAGCACGATGGCCCAGAACACGAACTGCTGTGTGCCCGGCGCCAGGCGCAGGCGGTACAGCGTGTCGAAGCCGAAGTCCCACTGGCCCGTCTGCTGCACGCTCTGCACGCCCAGCACGATGACGGCGGCCAGGAACAGCACGCTGCCGGCCATGGTGTAGAGGAAGAAGGTCAGTGCCGCGCGGCGCCGCTCGGGCCCGCCGAAGACCAGGATCAGCAGCACCATGGGAATCAGCACCGCTTCCCACAGCACGAAGAAGACCACCAGGTTCTGCGCCAGGAAGGTGCCCAGCAGGGCGGCCTGCAGCGCCAGCATCAGCACGAGCCACAGCGTGCGCTTCGCCTCGGCCGTGTTCCAGGCGCAGGCCAGCACCACCGGGAACAGCAGTGCGGTGAGCAGCAGCAGGTAGACGTTGAGGCCGTCGACCGCGAAGTGCAGGCTGACGCCCAGCGAGGGCATCCAGGGCGCCTGGAACTCGAAGCTGCCCGGGTGGCCCTTGAAGTCGAGGAAGACGCCGAAGGCCCAGACCAGCACGGCCAGCATCAGGGCCAGGGTCAGCGCGCGCGGCAGGGTGGAACGGGTTTCAGCCACGGCTCACCCCCCAGGCCAGCATGACGACGAGGCCGACGAGCGCGTAGATGACGTAGGCCTGCAGGTTGCCCGTCTGCAGCCGGCCCAGCCAGCGGGTGCCGGCCCAGGCGCCTTGCGCCGTGTGCAGGGTGCTGCCTGTGGCGAGCGGGTTCTCGATGCGGCGCGACAGCACCGACACCGACAGCCAGCCCAGGCCGCGCACGAACACACGCTCGTAGAGTTCGTCGAGCCGGTAGCCGCTGGCCACCAGCCGGTGCAGAGCGCTCTGCGATGCCGGCGCGGGCTCGCCACGGCCGTAGCGCAGCCAGGCCAGGCCGATGCCGGCGAAGGCCACGAGGATGGCCACGACCATCAGCACCGCCTCGGTGCTGTGCGCCACGCCCTCGCGGGCCGGCGCATGGCCCAGCACCGGCGCCAGGAAGTCGTAGAACGGCGCCGAGGCACCCAGCCACTCTCGCCAGAGCTGCGGCAGGCCGATGAAGCCCACGAGCACCGAGCCCGCGGCCAGCGTGGCCAGCACCGCGCTCATGCTCAGCGGCGGCTCGTGGAGGTGGTGCGCCGCTTCGGCGCTGACGTGGCTGCTGCCGAAGAAGGTGAGGAAGACGGCGCGGAACATGTAGAAGGCCGTGAGGAAGGACGCTGCGCTGCCCACCGCCCACAGCAGAGGCGAACCGCCAGCGGCCGACCAGGCCGTCCACAGGATCTCGTCCTTGGAGAAGAAGCCCGAGAAGGGCGGCACGCCGCACAGCGCCAGCGTCGCCAGCAGGAAGACGCCGAAGGTGAAGGGCAGCTTCTGGCGCAGCCCGCCCATGCGTCGCATGTCTTCTTCGCCGCCCAGCGCGTGCAGCACGGCGCCGGCGCCCAGGAACAGACAGGCCTTGAAGAAGGCGTGCGTGGTGAGGTGGAACATGCCCACCGAGAAGCCGCCCAGCCCGCAGGCCATCACCATGAGGCCGATCTGGGACATGGTGGAGTAGGCCAGCACCTTCTTCAGGTTCCACTGCACCACGCCCATGGTGGCGCCGGCCAGCGCGGTGATGGCGCCCAGCCAGGCCACGACGGCCATCGCGTCGGGCGTGGCCAGGAACAGGCCGCTCAGGCGCGACAGCAGGTAGACGCCGGCCGTCACCATGGTGGCGGCGTGGATCAGCGCCGACACCGGGGTGGGGCCGGCCATGGCGTCGGGCAGCCACACGTGCAGCGGGATCTGCGCCGACTTGCCGCAGGCGCCCAGCAGAAGCAGCAGGCCGATCAGCGTGGTCAGCGCCGCTTCAGGCGGCTTGGCGCTGAAGAAGGCGTTGACGCCCTGGAAGTCCAGCGTGCCGGCGGTGATCTGGATGAGGAAGGCGGCCAGCAGGAAGCCGGTGTCGCCCACGCGGTTCACGACGAAGGCCTTGATGCCGGCGGCTGTCTTGTCGGCATCCTTGAACCAGTAGCCGATCAGCAGGTAGGACGCCAGGCCCACCCCTTCCCAGCCCACGAACATCACGATCAGGTTCTTGCCCAGCACCAGCAGCAGCATGAAGAACAGGAACAGGTTCAGGTACGCGAAATAGCGCGCGTAGCCTTCGTCCTCGTGCATGTAGCCGATGGAGTAGACGTGGATCAGCGTGCCGATGCCGGTGATCACCAGGCACATCACGGCCGTGACGGCGTCGAAGTACAGTGCCGCCTCGACCCGGAACCCGGCCGTGGCGGCCCAGGTGAAGAGCGTTTCCGCCAGCGGTGTGCCGCGGCCGAGCAGAGCGACGTACTGCTGCAGCGTCAGCAGGAAGGCCAGCGCCGGCAGCCCGCAGGCCACCACGCTGACCACGGTCCTCGGCAACTTCCTGCCGACGATGCCGTTGAACAGGAAGCCGGCCAGCGGCAGCAGCGGAAGTGCGATCAGGGAGGACATCGCCGTTCAGCCCCGCAGTTCCTGTTCGGCTGCCAGGTCCAGCGAGCCGCGCCGCTGCACCAGCAGCACCAGCAACGCCATGGCCAGCGCGATCTCGCAGGTGACGGCGACGTAGATGAAGAAGGTCATGGCGGCACCCGAGAGCGTCTGCGTGTGCCAGGCGCCGGCGACGAAGCTCAGCACCACGGCGTTGACCATGATCTCCAGGCTCATCACCACGACGAGAAGATTGCGGCGCAGCATCACGCCCAGCAGGCCCATGCAGAAGAGCAGCACGGCCAGCGAAACCAGCAGCGGGTAGGTGCTCATCGCTGAGTTTCCCGGATGGTGGTCCACGCGGCGACGATGCCCACCAGCAGCAGCACCGTGACCAGCTCGAAGTGGAACCAGTACTGCTTGATGAAGGCGATGGAGAAGGGCACGAAGGCGAAGGGGGCCGGCCCCGTGGCCGCCGCTGCCGGGCGCTCGGCGGCCGGGCCGCTGCCCAGCGCCCACAGCAGGGCAGCCGCCACGCCCACGGCCACCACGACCGCCGGCACGCGCAGCCGGGAGAAAGGCTGCTGGAAGGAGGCGTCGCGGTCGTCCAGCAGCATGATGGTGTAGACCATGAACACCATGACGGCGCCGACGTAGATCAGCACCTGGAACAGCGCCACCACGTGCACGTCCAGCGTGGCGTAGATGCCGGCCAGGCACACCATGTGGGCGATGAGTGCCAGCGCCGCCCGCATGGGCTGGCGTGCCAGCAGCACGAGGCCGGCGAAGACCACGGCCAGGGCGCCGAACAGGGCGATGAAGGCCGTGCTCATGAGGCTTCCTTCGAGGACGTCGGCGCGGCCGGCGCAGCGGGGTAGGGCTTGTGCGCGTCACGCGCCGGCTGCCAGTTCTTCAGCAGGTCGATGCGGCCCCACATCGCTTCACGCTCGAAGCTGGGCAGGTTCGGCACCTCCTTGGCCATGCGGATGGCGTCCTCGGGGCAGGCCTCGACGCAGAAGCCGCAGAAGATGCAGCGGGAGTAGTCGATCTCGAAGCGGGCGGGTGACTTGGGATGCGCCGGGTCGGCGAAGTCGGCCTTGGCCACGATCTCGATGCAGTAGGCCGGGCAGACGGTGGCGCACAGGTTGCACGCCACGCACTGCGGCGAACCATCCGGCCGTTGCGTCAGCACATGGCGGCCGCGGTTGTTGGGCGAGTAGTCGGCGCGCAGTTCTTCGGGGTAGTAGGCCGTCAGCGCGCCCTTGCGGCCCGTCACCCACTTCCACATGTTGCGCGCGAACACGCCCATCGTGATGGACAGCCCGCGCACCACCTCGAAGATGTAGACGCGCTCGTACCAACCCGGCTCGGGCTCGTTCCAGTACTTCCACTTCACCTGGCGGTGCGGGGCCTTCTTCATGCCAGCCACCACACCACGAAGGCCGTGATCACGAGGTTCAACACCGACAGCGGCAGCAAACCCTTCCAGCCCAGGTCCATGAGCTGGTCGAAGCGGAAGCGCGGCAGCGTCCAGCGGATGCCGATCTGGAAGCAGCCGGCGATGAAGACCTTGAACCAGAAGCACAGCACCTGCAGCACCACCACCACGCCGTGCGGCAGCTGCCAGGTGCCGCCGCCCGGGAAGACGAATCCTTCGGGGCCGAGGAAAGGCACGGCATAACCGCCGAAGAACAGTGTCACCAGCAGCGCCGAGATGACGACGATCTCGATGAACTCCGACAGGAAGAACAGGCCCATCTTCATCGAGGTGTACTCGGTGAAGTAGCCGGCCACGAGTTCGGATTCGCACTCGGGCAGGTCGAAGGGCACACGCTTGTTCTCGGCGATGGCGGCCGTGAGGAAGAGCAGGAAGGCCAGCGGCTGCACGAAGATGCCCCACACGTGCTCGCGCTGCCACTGCACCATCACGTCGAGGTCCAGCGTGCCGAAGCTCACCACCATCGCGATGAGCGCCAGGCCCATCGCCAGTTCGTACGAGATCATCTGCGAGGCCGCGCGCGCGCCACCCAGCATCGAGAACTTGTTGTTCGACGACCAGCCGGCCAGCATCGTGCCCAGGATGCCGATGCCCGACACCGCCAGCACCACCAGCACGCCGGCGTCCATCTGCGCGATCTGCATCGGGTAGCGTGCGTCGCCGAAGAAGCCTTCCATCGCGCCGCCGAACAGCAGCCCCGGCTGGATGGGCCCGCCGAAAGGCACCACGGCGAACACCAGCAGCACCGGTACCGCGGTGAGCCAGGGCGCCAGGTGGTAGCAGAAGCGGTCGTAGGTGGCGGGGGTGAAGTTCTCCTTCAGGATCATCTTCGCGCCGTCGGCCAGGCCATGGAACAGGCCCATCCACACCAGCTTGATCTGCGTGAACGGCAGCCGCAGGTAGGCGCGGTTGGCGCCAATGCGGTCGGACATGACGGCCGACTGCTTGCGCTCCACCCAGGTGAGGATGGTCGCCATGCCCATCAGGAAGGCCACGACGTAGAGCATGAACACGCCATGCACCAGCAGCGATTGGGTCATGACAGCAGGCTCCTGAACACATCCGCCGCGTGTTGCACGCCGGCCGGCTTGTCGAAGACCTGCTCGAAGACATTCACCTTGCCTTCGAAGTTGCTGAAGCTGCCGCTGCGCTCGAAGGGGGTGGAGACGGGCAGCACGACATCGGCTGCGGCCTGCTGCGGGCCGAAGGTGCTGAGATGGATGACGCGCACGTCGCCCAGGTCGGCCAGGTTGGCCATCTCGCCCCACACCAGCACCAGGTCGTGGCCGGCGGCGGCGTCGTAGGCGGCCTCACCGAAGCGCACGCGCAAGCCATGGCTGTTGGGGTTCTTGTCGGGCTGGATGAGCAGCTTGTCCTGCAACACCTCGCCTTCGGCGGGCAGGACATCCTGGCGCACGCAGACGGTGAGCGCACCCAGCGACAGCGCCTTCAGCGCTTCCAATTCTTCGTTGGACGCGTGCGCAGACAGCAGCAGCGCCGGCTTGCGCGCCTGGGCCAGCAGTTCGCGGGCGCGGGCCAGGGCAGCGTCGAGGCTGGCCTCGCGGCCGGCCAGCCGGGGTGTCAGCACACGTTCACGGGCCATGGCCTTGTGCAGGTCGAAGCCCTTGTTGCACAGCCAGGGACCATTGATCTCGGGGTTGTCGAAGGCCGAGATGCGGTAGGCGCGGCGCGCATCCTCGGCGCCCGGCTGGCGCGACTGCCGCAGCTTCTGCCGCCGCCACACCTGCACGCTGCAGCCGCGTGAGCAGCCGGTGCAGACGCTGCGCACCGGCTCCAGGAACCAGACCCGGCTCTCGTAGAGGAAGTCGCGCGACAGCAGCGCACCCGTGGGGCAGATGCCGATGACGTTGTCCGAGTACGGGTCGTCGAAGGGGGCCGAGGACACGCGATCCACGAAGGAGTGGCTGCCACGGTCGACGATGCCCAGGGCGTTGGAGCCCGAGATCTCGCGCGTGAAGCGCACGCAGCGGCTGCACAGGATGCAGCGCTCGTTGTCCAGCGAGATGCGCGGGCTCAACTCCACCAGCTTGCGCTTGTGGATCTTCACCTCGTGCGAGCGCGACTCCGGCGTGCCGTAGCGCTGCTGCGTGTCCTGCAGCGTGCACTCGCCGGCCTTGTCGCAGATGCCGCAGTCCACCGGGTGGTTCAGCATGATGAACTGCATCACCTGCGCGCGCGCCTTCTCGATCTCCTCGCCCTGGGTCTCGATGACCATCTTGGGCGCGGCCATCACGTTGCAGGCCGGCATCAGCTTGGGCAGGTTGTTCACCTTCACCAGGCACATGCGGCAGTTGCCGGCGATGGACAGCTTGACGTGCCAGCAGAAGTGCGGGATCTCGATGCCGGCGCGACGCGCCGCGCTGATCACGGTCTCGCCGTCGTCGGCGTCGATCTCGCGCTGGTCGATGGTGATCTTCATGCGGCCACCCCCGCCACCGTCAGCTGGCCGCCGTACATCGAACGCTTGTGCTCGATGAAGTACTCGAACTCGGGCCCGAATTTCCTGATGAAGCTGAGCACCGGCATGGAGGCCGCGTCGCCCAGGGCGCAGACCGTCTTGCCCATGATGGCTGCGGGAATGTCCTTCAGCGCCTGCAGATCGTCGGGCCGGCCTTCGCCGGCCAGGATGCGCTGCAGGATGCGGTTCATCCAGTCCGTGCCTTCGCGGCAGGGCGAGCACTGGCCGCAGGACTCGTGCGCATAGAAGCGCGAGAGAACCTGCAGCAGCTTCACCATGCAGGTGCCTTCGGCGATGACGATGATGCCGCCCGAGCCCATCATCGTGCCGGCCTTGCCCATGGAGTCGGCGTCCATGGTGATGGTCTCGATCTCGGCCGCGGTGAGGATGGGCGTGGAACTGCCGCCGGGGATGACGGCCTTGAGTGCCTTGCCGCCCAGGATGCCGCCGGCGTCCTGGTAGATGAGGTCGTGGAGACGCAGGCCGGTGGGCCGCTCGTACATACCGGGCCGCCTCACGTGGCCCGAGATGCCGAAGAGCCGCGTGCCCGGGTTGCGCTTGCTGCCCAGGGTGGCGTACTTCGCGCCGCCGTTGCGCAGGATCCAGGGCACGGTGGACAGCGTCTCGACGTTGTTCACCACCGTCGGCCGCTGGTACAGGCCGCGCACCGCGGGAAAGGGCGGCTTGTTGCGCGGATAGCCCTTCTTGCCTTCCAGCGAATTGAGCAGGCTGGACTCCTCGCCGCAGACGTAGGCGCCGGCACCGCGGTGCACGATGACGTCGCAGCTGAAGCCCGTGCCCAGGATGCCTTGGCCCATGAGGCCGGCTTCACGAGCTTCCCGCTGCGCAGCCACCAGGCGGCGCAGCGGCAGGTCGAACTCGCCGCGGATGTAGATGAAGGCGTGGCGCACGCCCAGCGCGTAGCTCGCCAGCAGCATGCCTTCCAGCAGCTGGTGCGGCGAATGCTCCAGGATCCAGCGGTCCTTGAAGGTGCCCGGCTCGCCTTCGTCGGCGTTGCAGCACAGGTAGACCACCGGGCTCTTCTTGTTGACGAAGCCCCACTTGGATCCGGTGGAGAAGCCGGCGCCACCGCGGCCCTGCAGGCCCGAGGCCAGGACTTCGGCTTCCACGTCGGCGGGCTGCTGCGTCTTCAGCGCACGTTCCAGTGCTTCGTAGCCGCCGCGCTGGCGGTAGGCCGCCAGCGTGTGCGAGTCGGGCGTCGGCTCGTGGTTGAAGAAGATGGCGTCGGGGTTCAAGACAGTTCCCCGAGGATGCGGTCGATCTTGGCCGCGTCCAGGTTCTCGTGGTAGGTGTCGTTGATCTGCATGGCCGGCGCGGTGCCGCAGGAGGCCAGGCATTCCACGGTCTGCAGCGTGAAGCGGCCGTCGGCGCTGGTCTCGCCAGGCTTCAGACCCAGTTTCGTCTGGAGGTGGGCCAGCACGCCCTCGGCGCCGCGCAGCGCGCAGGCGATGTTGCGGCACACCTTGACGACGTGGCGGCCTGTGGGCGCCTTCTCGAACATCGAGTACCAGCGCAGCGCTTCCAGCACCTGCATGGCGGGCACGCCCAGGTAGCCGGCGATCATCACCGCGTCGTCTTCGCTGACCCAGCCCTTGTCGGCCTGCACGCAGTGCAGCAGCGGCAACACCAGCGACGGTGTCATCTCGGCCGGGTACTCGGCGCGCAAGGCGTCGAAGCGCGCCTGCAGCGAAGCCGGGACGGCGGGCACGGTGCTCATCGGTCGCACTCCCCGCCGATCATGTTCATGGAACCGAAGGTCGGCACGATGTCCGACACGTCGTAGCCTTCCAGCAGCGAGTGCATGCCGCCCATGTGAACGAAGCTGGGCGAGCGCACGTGCAGCTTGGCGGGGCGGCCGGTGCCGTCGCTCACCAGGTAGAAGCCGAGTTCGCCGTTGGGCGCCTCGTGCGCCACGTACACCTCGCCGGCCGGCACCTGGATGCCTTCGGTGACCAGCTTGAAGTGGTGGATCAGCGCCTCGATCTGCTTGTAGACCAGCTGCTTCTCCGGAAGCATCACGCGCTTGTCCTTCACGCTCACCGGGCCGCCGGGCAGCTTCTTCACGCACTGTCGGATCATGTGGATCGACTCGTCGATCTCGCACATGCGCACGTAGTAGCGGTCGTAGTTGTCGCCCTTGATGCCCACGGGCACGTCGAAATCCAGTTCGCCGTAGGCCAGGTAGGGCGTGTCCTTGCGCATGTCCATCGCCAGGCCGGTGCTGCGCAGGATGGGGCCCGTGTAGCCCCAGTGCAGCGCCTGCTCGGTGCTCATCGCCGCCACGTTGCGCGTGCGGCCGATGAAGATGCCGTTGCGGTCCAGCAAGCCGTGGATGCGCTCCAGGTACTCCTCGGTGAACTGCAGGATCTCTTCCAGCCGTTCCAGCCAGCCTTCGGGCAGGTCGCGCCCCAGGCCGCCGATGCGCACGTACGAATACGTCAGCCGCGCACCGGTGAGGTGGTTCAGGTGCTCGAAGATGTAGTCGCGCACCGTCATCAGGTAGAGGAAGGCGGTCATGCCGCCCATCTCCATCACGGAAGCCGCGATGCAGGTCACGTGGTCGGCGATGCGGTTGTATTCGCTGAGCAGCGTGCGCAGCCACACGCAGCGCGGCGTGATCTCCACTTCCAGCAACTGTTCCACCGCCGCGGCGTAGGCGAAGTTGTTGTTGAGCGCCGAGCAGTAGTTCAGCCGGTCGGTGTACGGGATGACGTTGTGGTACGCGTGCGCCTCGGCTTCCTTCTCGAAGCCCCGGTGCAGGTAGCCGCAGTGGATGTCGGCACGCCGGACCGTCTCGCCGTCGATCTCGGCCACGATCTGGATCGTGCCGTGCGTGGCCGGGTGCGACGGGCCGATGTTCACGACCACGTTGTTCGGGTCGGCCGTCGTCTCGAGGTAGCTGCTGATGGGGGGCGCGAATGCCATGCCGGTCTTCTTGCGGGCTACTTCCGGTACTCGACGATGGGCTGCTCGCGCTCCATCGGGTAGTCCTTGCGCAGCGGGTGGCCCACGAAGCCTTCGTACAGCAGGATGGGCCGCAGGTCGGCGTTGCCCTCGAAGCGGATGCCGAACATCTCGTGCGCTTCGCGCTCGAGGAAACGCGCCGAGCCGTAGAGCGGGGTGAGCGTGGGTACTACCGCATCGTCTTCCGGCACCACCGCCTTCAGGCGCACGCGCTGGTGCAGCGTGGGCGAGTACAGGTGCACCACGAGTTCGAAGCGCGGCTGCTGCTCGATGCGGTCGACCGCCGTCACGTCCAGCAGCAGCTCGAAGCCGTGCGCGTCGCGCAGCCGCGTGGCCACATCGGCGAGCGCGCCGCGTTCGATCTCGAACACCGGCATGCTGAAGCTCGACCAGGCCCGCTTGTAGCGGCCGGACAGGGTTGATTCGAGCGCTTGCTGCAGCATCGCGGGGCCGGCCTTCAGCGGCGCTCGGGGTTCTGCGCCTCGAAGGGCAGGATGGGGTGGTGGTCACCCGCGATGCGGTCCTGCAGCATCATGATGGCGTCGATCACGGTCTCGGGGCGCGGCGGGCAGCCGGGCACGTAGATGTCCACCGGGATCACCTTGTCCACGCCCTGCAGCACGGCGTAGTTGCGGTAGAAGCCGCCGCTCACCGCGCAGGCGCCGAAGGCCATCACCCACTTGGGCTCGCACATCTGGTCGTAGACGGTCTTGATCACCTGGGCCTGCTTGTGGCTCACGGTGCCCACCACCATCAGCAGGTCGCTCTGGCGCGGTGTGAAACGTGGCAGCGCGGCGCCGAAGCGGTCGGTGTCGTACAGCGTGGAGCTGACCGACATGAACTCCATGCCGCAGCAGGCCGTGACGAAGGGGTAGGGGAAGAGGCTGAACTTGCGCACCCAGCCCACAAGGTCGTCCTTGCGGGTGGTGAAGTACTCCATCATCTCCATTTGAGCCCGCCGTCGCGCCAGAGGTAGACGAAGACCAGCGCCAGCAGCGCCGTGAAGACGAGGAAGGACACCAGCGACAGCGTGGCAATCTCGCGCTGCCCGGCCGTGGCCGCCCAGATGAAGAGCAGCACCGTCTCCAGGTCGAACAGCAGGAAGAAGATGGCGATGGGGTAGTACTTGATGGACAGCGGCCGCACGTTGCGCTGCTGCATGGGGCGCGCGCCGCACTCGAACGGGTCCATCTTCGCGGGCGTGTTGACCACGCGCGGGCCGAGCCAGGCGTTGAGCCCGACCACGGCGCCGATCACCCCCGCCGACAACAGCAGGAAGATGAAGAACAACAGATAGGGATTCATGGCCACCCCTGGCATGGGAATTCGGTAGGGGTGTGCCGGGACATCGTGCGGTGGGGCTCGGTTCGGGCCGTAGATTAACTACGGGCCCGGGCCACCAGACTGATGTCGGTCAATGTCGCAGGCGATGCCTGGATCTCGCCCTCGCCGCGGACCAGGCGGCGGGGCGGTACTCGCCTCGACGTCGGAAGCCTGCTCGACTCAGGCCGGCTGGAGGGCCACGGCTGCGGCGGGTGCCGATGCATTGGACCCGCCCTCAAGGCGCCAGTGCCGGCGCGCGGCCGCCATCACCAAGGCCTCCCCCTCGGACAGATGCCGGTCGGCCTCGGCCGCTGCCGTCGCCAGCTGCAGCACGGACAACTGGAGCGCAGGGTCCTTCACTTCGGCCGTCAGCGCGGCGAGCGTCGACTCATCGACGCTGCTCATCATCGAGCTGCCGCCGTAGGCGCCGGCCAGCAGGTCTTCACACAGCGTGTGCATCACCGCGGCGAAGTGGCCGGGTGCCAGGCCGAGGCGGGATTCGATCTGGAGCTTCTGCAAGGCATCGATCTCGGAGCGGCAGACATGGCCGTCGGAGATCAGCACCAGCGCGACGATGCGCGCGGCGGCTTCGGGGCTGTCGAGGGGATAGCTGCGCAAGGGAGTCTCCTGTGGGGTGGAAGCGGTTCGCGTGGGCAGGACGCACCACAGGCTCGAATGTCGGGCCCGGGCCACTTCGGATGAAGCAGAAGATCCGTGATCGGAATATCGGAAAAACCGTACCCCGTGAGGCCGGCTGGGCAGCGCTGGGGAAGACCGAAGACCGTGGGCCAAAGAGAAAGGCCCCAGCGATTTCTCGCCGAGGCCTTCATCTGACTACAGTTTCTTGGCTCCCCGACCTGGGCTCGAACCAGGGACCTACGGATTAACAGTCGTCCGTGTGAATTCGGCGAGCGGCAAAGGTTGGCGGTCATGTGCACCCTCGCGGCTACACCCAAACCCCACAGAGAACACTATAGGCTAGCCTACGGTGATCGGTCAAACTTCACGCGCATCTCACGCGGCGCGTCTATCGGGTACCTCATGACGACGCGACTGCAGTTGTCGGTTTTGCCGCGCTCTCTGACGCCTTGAGCCCGGCCGGGCCAACTCGGGCGATCGGCTGGTCGAGACTGGTCACTGTCACTCGCACTTCCCGGCGGAATATCGGCGACTTCCGAGACCGGTCCTTCGAGGGCGCTCGCCCTGAGTGACCGGTGGACTCTCAAAGCGACCGGTCGACGACTCCGGACTGGCCGGCGCCCCGCCGATGACTGCTTCCGCCCCGGGTGAACTCAACATACCGACCCACAACGGTCGTTTCGATCTCTAGCCCGAACGACTGCTACCGGCAATAGCAGCCGGCGTTGAGCTTGCCTAGCATCGCAGCTGAATGTGGACGGCTTAGATCGAGTAGCCGTTCTTCGCCGTCTTTAGGAGAGGTTGTCCGGAGCTGCTTGGCTGCTTGATCTGCCTGCTTGCGAACACGTTGATGTCCAGGGCCAACTTCCCACGCGCAGCGATGAGCCGTTCGATGCCCGCCGGCATCACAACAAGGTAACAACCCTCGCCCCACAGAGACTCCGCATCGATATCAACTGGGCCGGCATCACGCCACCAATAGAGCCTGGCGACCACAGCTCCGCTCGCGTCGAGAAAGACGCTCGGCTCACCGTCATGCGCATGCCAGCGAAGCCTCTTCAACCAGTTCGGGCACAACGCAAATGGATAGGCCGCTGCGTCAAAGCCCATGTCCACAGAGCAAACAACTCGCCTTACCAGTGTTGGCGCCAGTTCATTGTCGAGGGCGACGTATTGGCCTAGCCAAACAACGATGGGCAACGTGGCATAGCACTGGTCGAAGTCTTCCCCGTCAGTTTGTGCCGAGGGTGCTCGAAATCGGTAGAGGCGATGCTCCGACAGGCGTGGCTTGAAGATCTTGATACGCGACACCTCAGCCACGACTTGGCCATCGTGAAGAGCCGGGAACGGCGCAACGTCGCTGCCGACCTCGTCAATCCACTTCTTCTCTCGTTCGGACCAACCCGCATGTCGGTCAAACAGCGGCATGCGCATCCATTCGGGGCGCACTTGCGGGAGCTTCAGCGGCCGAGGCGGAAGAGAGCAACCCAAACGCTCCAACAGCGTCGGCCTGTCGCGGCCGTTCAGCTTGCCGGCCAGCCGCAGTTCTCCCGCGACGTGGCGAAGGGCGGCAATGGCAACGTAGGCATGGGGCTTCAGGTATGTGATCTGCATGTCGAGGGCGCGAAGCTGAGCTTCAAGCCTTTTGACGCCGGAGGGCCCGAATGCCTCAAGTCCACCCCAATCTTGAATGAACATCGCCGCGCGCCGGCGGACTGTCATCTCGTCGATGCCTGCCGCCTGCGCAAGGTGCTTCGCTGTCGAGCGCAGCATCTCGGTCCAGCCAAGCGGCGACTCGACTCGCATCGCACCAGTTTTCTCGTCCTTGAAGGCATGGTCGCCTTCGGAGGGAGCCTCCAGTTCGAGGCTATAGAAGAGAGGCAGCGGCTTCGCGTCCATGGAAGCTGGCACCCCCCACCGATGCGACAACAGTGCGGCTAACTCTGCCACTGAGATATCGCGGTGACTGACCAACGCAACCACGGCAGTGCCCAACTCGGGCGCAAAGCCCGCGCTGTCAACAACCAGCAGCATTCCGAGCGCTTGCAGGGGGGCATCGGAATCGCCAACTAGAAGTCGCAGCATCAGGGACTTGAAGAGTGCTTGACCGTGCCCGGCTTGCCCTGACAAGCGCAGCGTGCAGTTGCGTGCGTGTCGCTGAACTTCGGCGACGGGCAGCCGATAGGCAAAGTGCAGCAAGTCTTCCAGAAGATCCATGTCGCTGAGCGGTAGCTCGCTCGGCTGGAATGGCCGTCCCCGCTGGAACTCGCGAGTGCAGGCCATCTGCTCCTCAAGCAACGACCAGACGGCCGGCCAGTCCGGCGACGCGCTGATCACTGGCAAGATCGAATCCAGCTCTGTCAGCAGCGACTGTGTGTTCTCCTGACCCGCCGTCACTGAATCGACGATGTTCTCGAAGGCGGCACGGGACGTGGATGGTCCCTCCAAGAGGTTCTTCGCCTCAAAGTAGAGGAACTTTCCGCCGCCCATCCATTGGCTCCAGGAACTCCAGGGGTCCTTGCTTGTCTCGTAGCCTTGCATCAGCTTTTTGGCGTACTCGACCTCACCCGCCGCAGCCAACCGCTTGACCATCAGGAAGCGGCAGCGCGCGTCGTCCTGCAAGACCTGCCAGCGCTCAAACATCCTCCGCACCATATGAAGCGGAGCCACCTCGGCCAGATCTCTGAAACGGTACGGGGCGTTGTAGTTCAGCTCGTCGCCATCCGATTCAAACGCCCGCTCAAGCTCCTCGAGAGTGGCTTCCGAGTCGTACTTGCTGGGCGTAGATGAGTGTCGAGGTTCCGGCGCTTCTGACGTCCACCGGGCTACGGCGGCGTCGAGCTCGGCTGATGAAAACCCATGTTTTCCGGCAGCCGTGCGAAGGCGCTTGAGCAGTCTGACCCTCTCGTGTGCTCTGCTGGTTACCTCGATCGCCCCCAATAGCATCAGTGCGAGCGGTTCAATCTGGCCAGGGCCCGCGGCGTCGGCGGCAATGTCGATGAAGTCGCCGACGTGGTGAGGGTCCCGGTAGTACGGTTCCATGTAGAACGGCAGGCACAGTCCGCACCAGACGGTCGCGCAAGCCAAGACGAGTTCAGGGCTTCGCCGGACCATCCCCGTCATGAGCAGGTCGACGCGGTTCGGCCAGCCAATCAGATGCCAATCTGCCAGTGTCTTTGACACCTCGAAGCCGAAGCGAGGTCCGACCTGCATCGCTTCCTCAATGAGCGACATCGTCAGGCGATGCGCGGCCGACGACCCTTCCGTTTCGGTCATCCCACCGACCTGGCGCATCAAGCTTGAGACCCGCTTGACACGGTTCTCCGGGTCAGCGGCGTTCGCAAGGACCAGGATGTCTCGCCAGATTGCGTACTGCGGGTCTTTTTTGGGTGCCAACGCGTAGCCAAGGCATTGCTCGGGAACTGTCGCCAGCAACTGTTTCGCCCGCTCTAAGTCTCCCACCGCAGCCAACGCGATGGCCAGATCCGACAACCCGTCGATCTGCTCGCTCGGCGTGCTCTCTTGAAGCTCCGCCTCGAGGGCGTTGAGCCGATCGACTGCCGCCACCCGGTCACCGTCAACCCGATACGCATCGACGGCCAATCTGCGTCTCAGGTACGCAGTACCCCCCAGCGTCGATGAGGTGATGGCTGCGTCAACTTCTCGAAGTACCGCGCGGTACTCATCCTCGCCACACTTTGCGCCAAGCCTCAGCAGCGCTTGCGCGAGCACAGGGATCGCTTTGAAGGCCTGTTGAATGCGATATGACTCGCTGCCGCCTTGTGATGTTAGACGTAGGACGTATCCAAGGGCTACGCGGGCTTCCTCCTGGATGCTGCCCGCCGGCACGGCCGCGTTGTCGACGGCGACGCGACCTAGCAGCACGCCTATCGTCGAGGCGTGCTGCTGGAACGGTTGAAGGAACGTGTGCTTCGACGGCGTCGCGCTTGGCAGCGGCTTAGTGAGCAGCGTGCAAAGTCTCGCGTGGTGCATCACCGCGCCGACCAGATCACCCAGCCCAGCCAGGTCCGTCTCGTCGTCGCACATGGAGATCATCGGTGCGACCAACTTGTCGAACAGGGCCTCGGCTAGGTCGCGACGGTCAACTTCAAATGCAATCAGTGCCATGCGGCGGCGGTAGCCGTTGGGCACCTCTCCAAAGCCAGGAAGGGCCGCGGCAGCATCAAACAGGGCAAGCGCTTGTGCAACGTCGCCACGGCGACTTGCCACAAGCCCTGCGTGAACCATTACGGACGGCTTGTCTTCATCGGCTACCCCGAGCTTGCTGCAGAGCTCCTTTGGATCGGCGTCAACCTTCTGAGCAAGCATCGCCTCGGCTGCTTCCCTCCTCAGATGCTCGCGTAGTGCGACAACAGTTTCTGGATCCACCTTTTCGGGCTGGCGCAGCCCCTCCGCGGCGAGGTGGTCAATCGCTGTTTGGATCTGCTCGGTGTCTCGGAAGTGGACGGCGCGCCTTGCCCACCTTTCGAATTCCTTGATGTTGTGGTCGTGCCCGTGGTTCTGGAACTTGGACGTATGGAGCTGCGACAGTGGCTCGAGGCTTTCAAACAGCTCTTTCGCGCGCTCGAAGTCGCCTCGCGCCAACAGGGCATCGACGACCTCGTAGCCCTGGCTCGGGAAGTCCTGCACGAAGGAGAGGGCTGCATCAATGTCCCCGACCGCCAGCATCGCCAACGGAAGCTGGTTGGCGTACTCAAGGGCTGTTTCGCGCCGCCCCACTTCGTCACGACACAGCAGCAGCCGTGCGAAAGCGGTCGCGTCGTGCGTTCCACGCACTGCCAGCAGAGCCAGGCGGATATCGGCATGGATCTCGGCGATAGAACGCCCGTCAGCCAGTTGCTGCCTGAAGTGAGCGGGCATCGCCAGTGCAAGTACATCGGCACCGTCGCCAGCACGGGCGCGGTAGCGCAGCTCAAGCCAGTGCTGCGCCGATTCGTGCGGCGCGTTCTTCGCCAACTGGGCGAGGTCGCGGTACACGCGCTGGGAGTATTCGGCGTCGACTCTTCCGAGGCGGGCTCGCGGTTGAGCGATGATGAACAGCCTGAAGCTGTTGTGGAAAACGTTCCATCCCTGGGGTGAACTGCGGAGCAGGTGCCGTGCAACGACCAAGCCGCGCTCAATCGCGGACTCCTCAACCACCGTGGTCAGCAGCCGCAGGTCCATGGGCGCCTCAGCCCGGGCGATGAAGCCCAGCACGTCCATGGCATCGCTGTCGCTCGCGATTTCGCGCCAGGCGGCGGTGTACACGGTCTCAATGTCGCCGTCGAACGGCATCCCGCCACTGAGCAGGTGCTTGCGGCCGGCTTCGTCGGCGTGCAACAGGGCCTGGATCAAGTAGCGCGTTGCCAGAGGGTGGCCATGCGTGAGCTTGCTCAGCTCCAATCGCGATATGTCGGCAGGCAGACCGAGCGCATCTGCCATCCGGGCGACCTCCTCGCGGCCGAGGGGGCTCATGAGAACCAGCCGATCGCTCTTCTCCGCCTGTTCCTTAACTGCGGGCTTCAGATTCGCGAGATCCAGCCGCTGCGTTCCGAGCACGAACACAACCCCGTTGGGAATGGCCGCGGGAAGAGGCAGCTCGCCCAGAAGCGAATTGGTCGGCCGTTCTTCACGAGGCACATGGTCGAGCCCGTCGACGACGATGATTGTTCGGATCCCCTCGCGGGCGAAGCGTTCACCAGCCTGCCGCACCATGACGCCGAACTGTTCGCGGCGTTCATGCAGCGAGTCATCGCGAAGACGAAGTCCAACCAAACCGCTGTTGCGCAGCTGCGTGCCGACGTCGGTCAGGAAGTTGTCGGCCTCCCCGCGACCCACGCCTTGAGCAGCGCCCGGCACGTACGCCAAGTAGCGAACGAGCCGGACATTTGCTTCAGTGGCCAGCGCCACCTGCAGGAGGGTAGATTTTCCGGAGCCAGGCGGTCCTATGAGTGAGACGTAGCCCTGGTCGGCGGCATGCAGCGCGGCCAGCAGCTTGACCTCAGTGTCGCGGTTGCGCTGGACATAGGCGCCGACCGGGAACCGATGGATGAGCAGCATCTTGGCGGGATCGCGCCAGCCAAGCTCACGAAGCAGCTCGTCACGCGTCCACCTGTCCTTGTCGCGTGCATCGGCGACCAGTTTGGGCAGTACGCTGGCAATCTCGGATGCCTGTCGCGCCTGCTCGGCGTTCAGCTTGTGCGACTGGATGAAGTCCGCCGCACCTCCGCACACCACACGGAGGCTGTGCAAGAACTGTTCGAAGTCGTCATCGCACAGGCCGGCTTCACGGCGCAGGTGGTCGATCAGTCGACTCCATTCCGGCGTGTACCAATCCGACAGCGACCGATTTGGATGCTGCTGGAACTCTTCAAGAAATGCCGCGCTGTGAGGCGGCGTGCCGTCGCCTGGCTTGTCAGTAATCGATGGAAAGTCGTTGACGACCAGGCGAATCTCGATACGGCTTCCCGGGTTGTCCTTGTGTAGGCACTGCCAAGCTTGAACCAGGGGCTTCAAGAGGCCGTTTGCGCCAGTAAACAGCGTTTCAACAGTGAAAGTGCCAGGGAACTTGGAAGTCTTGAACTGGTGGCCGACCACCAATCCATAGAACCCAAGTACCAAGTCGTCGGCAATACCCGCGTGGCGGTCGGCTACGCCGATCCAGAGCAGCTCGTCGCGCTCAAGCGCTGCGTAGATGGCCGCGCCTGCCCGCTCATACTGGCCGACATAGCCACGGAGCGCTCGGCGTTCGCCTTCCGCCGGCGCCATTGCGGGAGCTGCAGCGGCGGATCGCTCCGAATTCTTGGGCGCTTTCGAGGCCATGGAAATGGATTGGGTAGTTGGTGCCAACCTGGACAAGGGGAAGCACTTCAGCATCACCTGCTGCGTCCAGCACCAGGGGGCATGCTGCTGGGTCATCGCACGCCATTTTGAAGCGAAGTATGTCCGTCGCCCATCGCAGCGGTCACTCGCGGATCGTGAAGACCTCTGTTCAGCCTACAGCCGACATTCGTCCGCCGCTGTTGATCGACTGCATGTGGCCGGGACTGCCAGTTCGAGCCGGCGCCGGGAAGCTGTCGTTCAGTGCCGGTGGGCCGGCCCGATGTCTGGCTGCAGATGGTGCCCTGGCGGCTCAGGAGAGCATCCTGCAACTCCCTCAGCTCGATGGGAGACCCTCATGGGAACCGCAGGCAACACCGCTCATCGCGAGCCGTGGAACAAGGGCAAGATCGTCGGGCAGAAGGCTCCGTTCAAGCTCAAGGACATCTGGGCTCTCCGCGTCCGCTTCCAAATGGAGCACCGGGTGCGCGAGCTCGCACTCTTCAAACTGGGCATCGACAGCAAGCTGCGCGGGTGCGATCTCGTCGCCCTGAAGGTCCGAGATGTTTGTCATGGGGACCAGGTTGCGACGCGCGCCATCGTGCTGCAGCACAAGACCCAGCGCCCGGTCCAGTTCGAGATCACGCCGGCCACCCGGGATGCCTTGCAGGTGTGGATCAAACAGGCCGGCCTGAAGTCGGATGACTTCATCTTCCCCAGCCGGCTCCACGACTCACCTCACCTCGGTACCCGCCAGTACGCCCGGATCCTCGGGCACTGGGTCGACGAGCTGGGCCTGGACCGCGCCGACTACGGGACGCACTCGATGCGCAGGACGAAGGCGACGCTGATCTACCGACGCACCAAGAACCTGCGCGCCGTCCAGCTGCTGCTGGGCCATTCCAAGCTGGAGTCAACAGTCCGATACCTCGGCATCGAGGTCGATGACGCGCTGGAGATCTCTGAGCAGACGGAGATCTGAGCCAGCAGACGGCCGGCCACCCGCGCAAGGCGGTGGTGGCCGGCGGCGAACGGCTGCTGTCTGGCGTGCTGTCGTACTCACGCAGTCGGCCAGTTGTAGTCCTTCGAAGGCGGCCCACAAACCTTGCCCAATCCCGCCGGCGAGCGGCAGCTTTGCGGCGACGTATCCGGGCACCTCGCCGGCTCGACCCGGCCACAAGCCGCCGGTCGCCTCGCCGCCACATAGCGGACGGTCGCCCAGGGGATGCCGTGTCTCCATGGCATCGGCGCACCCTTCACCACTTCCTGAAAAGTGTTCTTATCAGCGCCCCAGGCGCGCACGCGCGGCAGGCGTTCGCAAAGAAACAGCCGGTGCGCTACAACGGGAGCGGCAGCGACGACATCACCGACACGTCACTGGTGCGAGCTTGAGCGAGCCCGTTTATCAGCTTGGTTGGGGAATCGTCGGCGAAATTGGTGAGCGCAGCAGTGCGCATCCCGTTTGTGAGATCGAGTCGAGTTCGACGCTTCCCATGGCGCTGCCTTTCATCAACGATGACGGAGAGCAGGCCATGGCAGCACGCAAGCAGGAAGTCGCGGTGTTCCCCAATGCCGCTGGAATCGATGTTGGCGCAACGAGCCACTGGGTAGCCGTGCCGCCGCATCTGGCAGATGGTCCGGTACGCGAGTTCGGGCCGATGACGACGGACCTCAATGCGCTGGCCGACTGGCTGCTGGCGTGCGGCGTCGACACGGTGGCACTGGAATCAACCGGCGTCTACTGGATCCCCGTCTACGACGTTCTCGAGCAGCGGGGTCTGAAGGTCTGGCTGGTCGATGCCCGGCAAATGAAGTATGTGCCCGGGCGCAAGAGCGACGTGCAGGACTGCCAATGGCTGCAGAAGCTCATGAGCTTGGGGCTGCTGCGCGCGGCATGGCGGCCTGATGGCGAAGTGTGCGTAGTGCGTGCCGTCGCGCGGCAGCGCGAGGTGCTGCTCACCGAGCAGGCGAGTTGGGTGCAGCGCATGCAGAAGGCGCTCGTGCAGATGAACCTTCAGCTCACCGAGGTGCTCACCGACGTGATGGGCGTGACTGGGCAGGCGATCATCCGCGCGATCGTCGCTGGCGAGCGCGACGCGGTCGTGCTGGCGCAGCATCGCAACCGGCGCGTCAAGGCCAGCCAGGCCGATGTCATCAAGGCGCTGAGCGGCAACTGGCGGGAAGAGCATCTGTTCGTTCTTGGTCAGTCTCTGGCGATGTACGACGACATTGCTCGGCATCTTGCCGGCTGCGATACCAAGCTCCAGGCGCTGCTGACCGAGCGCAGCCGCGGGGGTATAGAACTTGGCAAGCCTCCCCGGGCCGGAAGCAGAACGCGCGCGGTGTTCGACCTTCGCCAGACGCTGGCCGACTGGGCGGGCGTGGACCTCACGCGCATCAACGGGCTGGACGTGACCTCGGTGATGAAGATCCTGTCCGAAGTCGGTCCTGACCTGAGCCGGTTCGCGAACGTCAAGCACTTCTGTTCGTGGCTGGGCCTGTGCCCGGCCACGAAGATCAGTGGCGGCAAGGTCATTTCGGCGAGCACCAAGCACTCGGCCAATCGGGTTCGCCAGACGCTGAAGTTGGCGGCCATGAGCCTGTCGCGCAGCCAGTCGGCGCTCGGAGCGTTCTATCGCCGGCTGTGCACGCGCATGGGCAAGCCCAGCGCCAACACTGCTGCGGCGCACAAACTCGCGCGACTCGTCTACTTCATGCTCACCCGAGGTGAGGCTTTCGTGGACCAAGGCCAGCAGCGCTATGAAGAGCAGCAGCGTGAGCGCAGCGTCGCTGCATTGAAGCGTCGGGCTGCGGCCCTGGGCTTCCAGGTCGCTCCGGTCGCACCTGCCGCGACATGAACACCTGGACGGGTAGATCTGTTTCTTGTGAGGACGTCATTTGCTGACGATAATTCGCTGGCCCCCGCAGGGGCGCAGCGGGAACAAGCCGCAATGCCACGCACGTGCGCTCAGCAGCGCCAGGCC
>CAZBUU010000038.1:0-24233 GCA_964495125.1 uncultured Rubrivivax sp. | reverse complement strand
CGCGGCGCGGCCACCGTGCCCACGCCCTTGGCCTCCTTCGGCCAGGTGGCGGGGTCCCACTTCTCCACGTTGGCCGTGGCGCGGTCGCCGGCCTTGATGTTGGCCATCAGCTCGTGCCAGTCGTCCAGCATCATCTCGCCGCAGTACTGGCCTTCCAGCGCGCGCGCCAGCGTGCGGCCGATGGTCGTGGGCAGCAGCTGCTTGGCCGTGTACTGCGTCTCCGGCAGACCCAGCGCCTTGGGGATGGCGCTGTTGATGGCCACCGCCGAGCTCTCGATCTGCTCCTTCACGCGCTGGCAGTGCTTGTTGCCCTTCAGCGCGTGGGCGTAGCCCAGGATGTAGCGCGACAGCGGCCCCACTTCCACCGCATGGCCGCGCCAGCGCGGGCTCTTGATCCAGCTGTACTTGGCGCTCTCGTCGATCTGCTCGATCGCGGTGGCCGTGCCCTTGGTCTTGCTGCCCAGGCGGTAGTCGGGCTCGGTGACGCCGTCCCAGGGGTGCAGGCCCTTGGTCTCGTCGCCGTACTTGTACCAGCTGTGGGTGACGAACTCCTGCACCTGCTCGGGGTCGCGCGGGTCGATGGGCAGGATCTCGTTCCAGTTGCCGTTGAGGATCACGCCCCCCGGCAGCTGATCGGTGCTCTTGTCGTAGTTGACCTTCGGGTACTCGCCGTAGTCGGCCACGTTCAGCGCCGAGAGGCCGCCGCCGTACAGCCAGCCCGCCTGCTTGTAGATCGTCCCGATGGCCAGCACGTCGGGGATGTAGACGTTCTTGTTGAACTCGATGATCTCGTCGATGCGCGCCTTGACGAAGTTCAGCCGCTCCATGTTCAGCGGCGCACCGGCAGCACCGTCGCCGTCGATGTTGATGGCGCAGGGCACGCCGCCCACCAGGTAGTTGGGGTGCGGGTTCTTGCCGCCGAAGATGGTGTGGATCTTGACCCACTCCTTCTGCAGGTCCAGCGCCTCCAGGTAGTGCGTCACCGCCATCAGGTTGGCCTCGGGCGGCAGCACGTAGGCCTTGTTGCCCCAGTAGCCGTTCATGAAGGGGCCCAGCTGGCCGCTCTCGACGAACTTCTTCAGCCGGTTCTGCACGTCGCGGAAGTAGCCCGCGGCGCTGTTCGGGTGCGAGGGCGAGACCAGCGTCTGCAGCTCGCTGGTCTTCTTCGGGTCGGCCTTCAGCGCCGAGACCACGTCCACCCAGTCCAGTGCATGCAGGTGGTAGAAGTGCACGGCGTGGTCGTGCACCTGCAGCGTCTTGGCCATCATCTCGCGGATGAGGTGGGCGTTCTTCGGGATCCTGATGCCCAGGGCGTCTTCCACCGCGCGCACGCTGGTCAGCGCGTGACAGCCGGTGCAGACGCCGCAGATGCGCTCGACGAAGGCCCAGGCGTCACGCGGGTCGCGGCCCTTGAGGATGACCTCCAGGCCGCGCCACATGGTGCCCGTGCTGACGGCGTTGCGGATGACGTTGTTCTTGTCCAGGTTCACTTCGCATCGCATGTGGCCCTCGATGCGGGTGACGGGGTCGACGACGACGCGGCGGCCGCTGTCGTCGAGGTTGAAACCTTGGGTGGCGTAGGCGGCCATGGTGTGTCTCGCTCCGTGCTCAGGCGGGGGTGTCGGTCTTGGCGGGCTGGGCGCCCGTGCTGCTGGAGGTGGCGCGCTTGATGGCGCTGACCGCGGCGTGAGCGGCGACGGCCGCGCCCACCACGCCCACCGCGGCGCCGCCCACCTTGTCGGCGTTGGCCTCGATGCCGAAGGCGTGGATGTCGGTGAGGCGGTTGTAGAAGCTGCCCTTGTCCCAGAAGCCGTCCTCGCTGCAGCCGATGCAGCCGTGGCCGGCCTTGATCGGGAAGCTGGTGCCCTCGTTCCACTGCACCGTGGAGCAGGCGTTGTAGGTGGTGGGGCCCTTGCAGCCCACCTTGTAGAGGCAGTAGCCGCGGCGCGCGCTCTCGTCGTCGAAGGCCTCGACGAACTGGCCGGCGTCGAAGTGCGGCCGGCGGTAGCACTTGTCGTGGATGCGCTGGCTGTAGAACATCTTCGGCCGGCCCTGGCGGTCGAGCTCGGGGATGCGGTCGAAGGTCAGCATGTAGGTGATGACGCCGGTCATCACCTCGGCGATGGGCGGGCAGCCGGGCACCTTGATGATGGGCTTGTCGGTGATCACCTTGTGCACCGGCACGGCCTGCGTGGGGTTCGGCTTGGCGGCCTGCACGCAGCCCCAGCTGGCGCAGCTGCCCCAGCTGATGATGGCCTTGGCGTCCTTGGCCACGTGCTTCAACTGGTCCAGGAAAGGCCGGCCGCCGATGATGCAGCTCATGCCCTGCTGGTTCAGCGGCGGGTTGCCTTCCACCGCGAGGATGTAGTTGCCCTTGTACTTGGTCATCACCTCCTCGAGGATGGCCTCGGCCTGGTGGCCGGCCGACGCCATCAGCGTGTCGTCGTAGTCGAGGCTGATCATCGACAGCACCACGTCCTTGGCCAGCGGGTGGGCGCTGCGGATGAAGCTCTCGCTGCAGCAGGTGCATTCCAGGCCGTGCAGCCACAGCACGGGCGTGCGCGGCTTGTTCTCCATGGCCTGCACGATCTGCGGCACGAAGGCCGGGGACAGCCCCAGCGAGGTGGCGGTGAGCGAGCAGTACTTCAGGAAGCTGCGGCGCGAGATGCCCTGGCGGCGCATCACCTCGTAGAAGGTCTCCATCTTGGCGTGTCTCCTGGTCGTGCATCACCGGCCGGTTGCCGGTGTGGGCCAGGCGTACCCACGTTGCATGCCAGCCGCGAAGCAGGCCAGGGAAAGCCCCGAGTCAGGAGCGCAAGTGCTTGTCGCCGTTGGGCCTTTTGCAGTGGCCCCGGAAGCGGCCCGGGGTGCGCGAATGGCACCCCGGCAAGCGCCTTGCCACGCGACCGCACGAAGCGGCAGCGGTCTTGCCGCTGAAGTTCAGCGCGCGGACGGCCCGGCGCCGCCGCCGAGGGCGCGGTACAGCGCCACGGCGTTCTGCAGCCGCGCCAGCTGCACCTGCACCACGGCCTGGCGCGCGGCCAGCGCCGAGCGCTCGGCGTCCAGGCGGTCCAGCGCGCTGGCGGCGCCGCCCTGGAACAGGCGCTCGGCGAGTTCGGCGCGGCGCCCTTCGGCCTCGGCCTGGGCCTGTTGCGCAGCGAGCTGTTCGCCCAGCGTGGCGCGGCCGGCCAGGGCATCGGCCACTTCGCGGAAGGCCGACTGCACGGCCTTCTCGTACTGCGCCACGGCGATGTCGCGGCCCACGTTCGCGGCGTCCAGGTTGGCCTGGTTGCGCCCGGCGTCGAAGATCGGCTGCAGCAACTGGCCGGTGAAGGTCCACACCGTGTTCTGGAAGAGGTTCGACAACTGCGTGCTCGCGAAACCCGCTTGGCCCGTGAGCAGGATGCGCGGGAAGAAG
This sequence comes from uncultured Rubrivivax sp., assembly GCA_964495125.1. Lineage (GTDB taxonomy): Bacteria > Pseudomonadota > Gammaproteobacteria > Burkholderiales > Burkholderiaceae_C > Rubrivivax. The sequence continues at coordinate 20,815 of CAZBUU010000038.1, read as the reverse complement.
GCCGCGCGCGCCGCGCCGATGTTGGCGTTGGCGGCGATCAGCGCCTGCTCGGCCTGGCGCACGTCGGGACGCTCCAGCAGCACGTCGGAACTCAGGCCGGCTGGCAATTCGGCGAAGGCCACCTGGGCCAGCGGCGTGGCCGTCGGCAGGCCCGCGGGCACCGGCCCGCCCAGCAGCAGCGCCAGCGCGTTGGCGTCCTGGCTGCGCTGGCGTTGCAGCGCGGCCAGGCTGGCGCGCGCCGAGGCCACCAGCGACTCGGCGCTGCGCAGTTCGCCCTCGGCCGCTGCACCGCCCTCGAAGCGGATGCGGGCCAGGCGCAGCGTGTCCTCGCGCGTGGCCAGGGTGCGCTGCGTGAGGGCCAGAAGCTCGGCGTCGGCGCGCAGCGACAGGTCGGCCGCGGCCACGCCGGCGAGCAGCGAGACCTGCGCCGCGCGCCGGCCTTCGTCGCTTGCCAGCAGGCGCGCCGCAGCGGCGTCGGACAGGCTGCGCACACGGCCGAAGAGGTCGGCCTCGTAGCTGCTGAGGTTGAGCCCCAGCGCGAAGCTGTTGGCCTGCTGGCCCTGGCTGTTGGGTGCGCGGCTGGCGGTGAAGCCCGCGGCGAGCGACGGGTAGAGCTCGGCCCGCGCGAGGCCCAGCGAGGCCCGCGCCTGCTCGACGTTGAGCACGGCCACGCGCAAGTCGCGGTTGTTCTTCAGCGCCTGGTCGGCCAGCGCGCGCAGGCGCGCGTCGGGCGTGAAGTCGGCGAAGCCCAAGGCGGCCGGGCTGGCGGCGCTGGCGGCCGGCGCGGCGTCGGTCAGTGCCGCAGGCACCGCCAGTGCCGGGCGTTCGTAGGTGGGCGCCAGCGATGAGCAGCCGGCCAGGGCCACCAGGGCGGTCGCCAGGGCCGTTCGGCGAAAGGTGAGCGTGGCGGCCATTTCAGCGATCGTCCGTGGGCACGTTGAGGTTCACGTTCTCGGTCTCGTGCATGTACATGCGTCGCTGGCGCTCGCTGTCCTTGAACAAGCGGCGCACGACGACGAAGAAGATGGGCACGAAAATCACCGCCAGCACCACCGCCGTGACCATGCCGCCGATGACCCCGGTGCCGATGGCGCGCTGGCTGGCCGAGCCCGCGCCCGAGGCCAGGAACAGCGGCAGCACGCCCAGGATGAAGGCCAGCGAGGTCATCACGATGGGGCGGAAGCGCAGGTGCGCCGCCGCCAGCGCCGCCTCGAAGACGCTCTTGCCCTGTGCCTGCAGGTCCTTCGCGAACTCGATGATCAGGATGGCGTTCTTCGCCGACAGGCCGATGATGGTGATGAGGCCCACCTGGAAATAGATGTCGTTGGCATAGCCGCGGAACAGCGTCGCCAGCACCACGCCCAGCACGCCCAGCGGAACCACCAGGATGACGGCGAAGGGGATGCTCCAGCTCTCGTACAGGGCCGCCAGGCACAGGAACACCGCCAGGATGGCGAAGCCGTAGAGCACCAGCGCCTGCGAGCCCGCCAGCTTCTCCTCGCGCGACAGGCCCGTCCACTCGAAACCGAAGCCCGCCGGCAGCTGCGCCGCGATGCGCTCGACCTCGGCCATCGCCGTCCCCGTGCTGTAGCCGGGCGCGGCCTCGCCGTTGATGCGCATGGCCGGGTAGCCGTTGTAGCGCACGGTCTGCATGGCGCCGGTGACCCAGCGCGTCGTCGCGAAGGCCGACAGCGGCACCGGCTTGCCGGCACTGTTGCTGGCGTTCAGGCGCAACAGGTCTTCGGGCTGCATGCGCGCCGGGGCGTCGGCCTGCACCACCACGCGCTGCAGGCGGCCGGCGGCGGGGTAGTCGTTGGCGTAGGTCGAGCCCAGCGCCGTGGAGATGGCGGCGTTGATGGCGTCGAAGCCCACGCCCAGTGCGGCCGCCTTCTCGCGGTCGATGTCCAGCTGCAGTTGCGGCGCGTCCTCCAGGCCGTCCGGGCGCACCTGCGCCAGGATCTTGCTCTGCGATGCCATGCCCAGGAACTGGTTGCGTGCGGCCACCAGCGCCTCGTGGCCCTGGCCCGAACGGTCCTGCAGGCGCAGCGCAAAGCCCGAGGCCGAGCCCAGTTCGGGAATCGGTGGCGGGCTCAGCGGGAAGATGAAGGCGTCGCGCACGCCCATCATGGCGCCGAAGATGCGGCCGGCCAGCGCCTGCGCCGACTGCCCCTCCCCGGCGCGGTCCTTCCAGTCCTTCAGCGTCACGAAGGCGAGCGCCGCGTTCTGGCCCTGGCCCGAGAAGCTGAAGCCCAGCACCGCCACCATGCTCTGCACCTCGGGCTGCTCGAGCACGAAGCCTTCCACCTGCTGGATGACGGCGCGCGTGCGCTCCTGCGTGGCGCCCGGCGGCAGCTGCACGTTGACGATGAGGTAGCCCTGGTCTTCCTCGGGCAGGAAGGAGGTCGGCAGGCGCAGGTAGACCCATCCGACCACGCCCACGATGGCGGCGTAGATCACCAGGTAGCGCCCGGCCTTCTTCAGCAGCCGGGCCACCAGGCTTTCGTAGCCCTGGGCCGTGCGCTTGAAGGCGCGGTTGAACCACCCGAAGAAGCCGCGCTTGTCCACGTGGTGGCCCGCTTCCACCGGCTTGAGCAGCGTGGCGCACAGTGCCGGCGTGAGGCTCAGCGCCAGGAAGGCCGAGAAGGCGATGGACGCCACCATCACGGCCGAGAACTGCCGGTAGATGTTGCCCACGCTCCCGGCGAAGAAGGCCAGCGGCACGAACACCGAGATGAGCACCACCGTGACGCCGATGATGGCGCCCTGGATCTGCCCCATGGCCTTCACCGTCGCGGCATGCGGCGACAGGCCTTCCTCGCTCATGATGCGTTCGACGTTCTCCACCACCACGATGGCGTCGTCCACCACGATGCCGATCACCAGCACCATGCCGAACATGGTGAGCACGTTGATCGAGAAGCCCAAGGCCAGCAGCACGGCGAAGGTGCCCAGCAGCGCCACCGGCACGACGATGGTGGGGATCACCGTGTAGCGGAAGTTCTGCAGGAACAGGAACATCACCAGGAAGACGAGGACCACGGCCTCGACCAGCGTTTCGGCCACCTGGCTGATGGAGATCTTGACGAAGCGCGAGCTGTCGTAGGGGATGCTCCAGCTCACGCCCTCCGGAAAGAACTTCTGCAGTTCCTCCATCTTGGCGCGCACCGCGCCGGCCGTCTGCAAGGCGTTGCCGGTGGGCGCCAGCTGCACGCCCACGCCGGTGGACGGGTTGCCGTTCAGGCGTGCCGACGTGGCGTAGCTCTGCGCCCCCAGCTCGATGCGGGCCACGTCGCGCAGCCGCACGGCCGAGCCGTCGGCATTGGCGCGCAGCTGCACGCTGCCGAACTGCGCCACCGAGGTGAGCTGCCCGTTGACGACGACCGTGGCCGCGATGCCCTGGCCGGCGACGTTGGGCAGGTCGCCGATGGAACCCGCCGCCACCTGCGCGTTCTGCGCACGGATGGCCGCGACGACCTCGCTCATCGACAGGTTGAAACCCTGCAGCTTGGCCGGGTCGACCCAGATGCGCATGGCACGCTCGGTGCCGAAGATCTGCGCCGTGCCCACGCCGGGCAGGCGCTGGATCTCGGGCAGCACGTTGCGCGCGACGTAGTCACCCAGCGCAATGGGGTCGTAGGCCGGGTTCTTCGAGGACAGCACCGTGAAGAGCAGGAAGTTCGAGCGCGACTTCTCCACGCGCACGCCCTGCTGCGTCACCACCGAAGGCAGGCGCGGCGTGGCGCGGCCGAGGCGGTTCTGCACCTCCACCTGCGCCAGGTCGGCATTGGTGCCCGGCTGGAAGCTCAGCGTGAGGTTGCCGCTGCCGTCGGCCTGCGCCACGGATTCGATGTACAGCAGCCCGGGAGCGCCGTTCATCTCGCGCTCGATGACCGACAGCACGCTGTCTTCCAGCGTCTTGGCCGAAGCTCCCGGGTAGGCGGCCGAGACCACGATGGACGGCGGCGCCACCGGCGGGTACTGGGCCACGGGCAGCTGGGTGATGGCCACCCCGCCCAGCACCAGGATGAAGAGGGCGATCACCCACGCGAAGATCGGGCGATCGATGAAGAAGCGGGCCATGGTCCGGTGCCCCGCTTACTTCGAGGCCGGGGCCGACGGCGCGGCGGCGGCCGAAGCCGCGGGCTGCCAGGGCACCGGGTTCACGGGGGCGCCCGGCACCATCATCTTCTGGAAGCCGTCGACGATGACGCGGTCGCCGGCCTTCAGGCCTTCGGTGACGACCCAGTGGCCGTTCTGGCCGCCGCTGATCTTCACCGGCCGCGGCGCCGGCTTGTTGCCCTCGCCCACGACGAGCACGCTGTCGCCGCCGGTGGCGCGCGTCACGGCCTGTTGCGGCACCAGCATGCCGGCCGGCAGCTCGGCCTGCGCCAGGCGCACGCGCACGTACTGGCCGGGCAGCAGCAGGCCGTCGGGGTTCGGCACCTCGGCGCGCAGGGTCACCTGGCCGGAGCTGGCGTCGACCGTCAGGTCGCTGAACAGCAGCTTGCCGGGTTGCTTCAGCGGCGTTCCGTCTTCCAGCAGCACCTGCACGGCCACGGCGTCGCCGGCCAGCTTGCGCAACTGGCCGGCCGCCATGGCGCGGCGCAGGCGCAGCAGCTCGCTGCTGCTCTGCGTGAAGTTGACGTAGACGCTGCCCACCTGCTGGATGAGGGCCAGCTGAGTGGCCTCGGTGGCGCTGACCAGCGCCCCTTCGGTGACCAGTGCCCGGCCGATGCGGCCCGCGATGGGCGCCGTGACCTGGGCATGGCCCAGGTTGATGGTGGCCGTCTGCACCGCCGCCTGCCCGGCGGCCACGTCGGCTTCGGCCACCTTCTGTGAAGCGAGCGCGTTGACGTAGTCCTGCTGGCTGATGGCCTTGGCTTCGGCCAGGGGCTTGAAGCGTTCGGCGGTGGCCGTGGCCTGCGCGAGCGCCGCCTGGGCCTTGGCGAGCTGGGCCTTGGCGGTGGCCTGCGCAGCCTGGTAGGGCGCGGCATCGATGCTGAAGAGCATCTGCCCGGCCTTCACGTCGCTGCCTTCCCGGAACTGCCGCGCCACCACCACGCCGGTGGCCCGCGCCCTCACCTGCGCCGTGCGCAGTGGTTCCACGCGGCCTGGCAATTCGGACTGCAACTCGACGGCGCGGGGCTCGATGGTGATGACGCCCACGGCCGCAGGTGGCATGGCGCCGGCCGGGGCGGCGCTGTCCTTGGCGCCGCAGGCGGCCAGCAGGAGCGAGAAAACAGCAAGGGGAACAGCGGCGCGTGGCTTCACGGGCTACCTCGGTGGGGTGTGGATTCCGCGTTTCCGGAGCCGGCCGCGGGTAAAGGATGTTGCGCTGCAGTATACATACGTGCTTGAATGTATGTTTGCAAAGCTCGGTAAATCCCACTCCACCGCCATGGCCCGAAAAACGAAGGAAGAAGCCCTCGCCACGCGCGCCAGCCTGCTCGACGCTGCCGAGCGGCGCTTCCAGCAGCACGGCGTGGCCGGCACCACGCTGCAGGACATCGCGCAGGCGGCCGGCCTGACGCGCGGCGCCGTCTACTGGCACTTCGAGGACAAGGCCGACCTCTTCAACGCCATGCTCGACCGCGTGGTGTTGCCCATGGAGGACTGCCTGGGCCCCGACGCCCAGGCCGAGCCCGAGGTGCTGCCGGCGCTGCGGGCGCGCCTGGTGCTGGCCCTGACCCGCATCGCCGGCAGCGAGCAGATGCAGCGCGTGCTGGAGATCGTGCTGTTCAAGAGCGAATACACCGACGACATGTCGGCCGCGCGCGAACGCCGGCTGCAGCTGCGCCGCGACTTCAGCGCCGGCCTGGAAGCCGCACTCGCCGAGGGGCAGCGACGTCGGGAAGTCACGCGCGCCGTGCCGAGCCCGGTGCTGGCCGCCGGCTTGCACGCGCTGATGGACGGCCTCATCCAGGACTGGCTGCTGGATGCACGTCACGACCTTCCCGGCCGCGGCGCCGACGCGCTGGACGTGTACTTCGCCGGGCTGCGGGCGCTGCCGCCGACCCCGGCAGCAGCAAAGGCTCGGCGAAGAAGCTGAACCCACCCGGACGGAATCGGGCATGCTCGCAACGGCGCGAACCGCCCCCCCGCAGCATCGCTTCGAAACACCCGCCCGCCATGAACAGCCCCTGCGATCCGTCCGTCACCGCGCACGCTTCGCCACTGCCTGCCCGCGTGCTGGAGGTGGCACTGGCCAGCACCGGGGCGGGCGTGGTGGTCGCCGACGCGGCCGGCCGCATCACGCAACTGTCGCCAGGGGCTGCCGAGCTCACCGGCTGGAGCGAAGCACAGGCGCTGGGCCGCCCGCTCGAAGACGTGTTCGGTGGCGATGGCACCGGCGAAGGCAGCACCCTGGCCACCTGGGTGCGCAGCCTGCTCGCCGAAGCTGCTCCGCCCGTGCTGCGCAGGCGCGTCGTGCTCATCTCCCGGCAGGGCACGCGGGCCGACGTCGAGCTCAGCACCGCCCGCCTGGAAGCCGACGGCGGCCACCCGCCGGCGCAGGTCGTCGTGCTGCGCGACCTGAAGCGGCTGGTCGACGCCGAGGCGCTGTCGCGCAGTGCCGACGAACGCTTCCGGCTGGTGGTGGACCTGGCCCCCAACGGGCTGATGATGGTCGATGCCGCCGGCGTCATCACACTGGCCAACCAGAAGGCCGAGGCCATGTTCGGCTACGGCCCCGGTGAACTCCCGGGTCGTCCCATCGAGGCCCTGGTGCCCGAAACTTCGCGCGGGACGCACCGGGCCCTCGTGCAGGGCCTGTTCGCGCAGCCGCAGGGGCGGCGCATGGGCGAAGGCCGCGACCTGCACGGCCGCCGGCGCGACGGCAGCGAGTTCCCCGTGGAGATCGGCCTGGAGCCCCTCGACACACCCCAGGGCCCGGCGATGCTGGCCTCGGTGATCGACATCACCGACCGCAAGCGACGCGACGACGAACTGCGGCGCAGCAACGCCGACCTGGAGCAGTTCGCCTACGTGGCCTCGCACGACCTGCAGGAGCCGCTGCGCATGGTGGCCAGCTACACCGAACTGCTGGGGCAGCGCTACAAGGGACAGCTCGACGAGCGCGCCGACAAGTACATCTTCTACGCCGTCGACGGCGCGCGCCGCATGCAGCGGCTGGTGGCGGACCTGCTCGCCTACGCGCGCGTCGAGTCCCAGGGCCAGGCGCCCGCGCCGGTGGACGCCGGCCAGGTGCTGGCGCAGGTGCTGCACGTGCTGGCCCCGGCCGTGCGCGAGGCCGGCGCGACGGTGATCGCCGGCGAGATGCCGCGGGTGCTGGCCGACGAAGGTCAACTGGGCCAGCTGCTGCAGAACCTGCTGGGCAACGCGCTGAAGTTCCGCGCCGAGGCGCCGCCGCTGATCCGCGTGCAAGCGCGCCCCGAACGTGACCAGTGGGTGTTCTCCGTGCAGGACAACGGCATCGGCATCGACCTGCGGCACGCCGACCGCATCTTCCAGATGTTCCAGCGCCTGCACGAGCGCGGGCGCTACGACGGCAGCGGCATCGGCCTGGCCATCGCCAAGCGCATCGTCGAACGCAACGGCGGCCGCATCTGGGTGGAGTCGCGCCCCGGCGAGGGCAGCAGCTTCCACTTCACGCTGCAGGCGGCTCCGGCGCCGTCGGCGGCAGCCTAGCGCGGTCGGCCTCGCTCAGGTAGCCCAGCACTTCGCGTGGCAGCGAGCGCGTGTCGATGGGCTTGGAGATGTAGCCGTCGCAGCCGGCCGCCAGCGCGCGCTCGCGGTCGCCCGACATGGCGAAGGAGGTCACCGCGACGATCGGGATCGCCGCGGTGGCCGCATCGGCCTTCAGGCGCCGCGTGAGCTCGAAGCCGTCGATGTCGGGCATCTGCATGTCCATCAGGATCAGCGCCGGCCGCTGGCGGTCGATGGCCGCCAGCGCCTCGTTCGCGCCCGGCGCCGTGACCACCTCGTAGCCGTGGGCCGTGAGCAGGAAGGACAGCAGGACGAGGTTCATCTCCTGGTCGTCGACCACGAGCACTGTGGGTGCTTTCATGGGCCGGGCTCCTCGGTGGTTGCATGGCGGCGCGGCAGCACGGCATGGAACACGCTGCCTTCGCCCACGACGCTGCTCACGCCCACGCGGCCGCCCTGCGCCTCCACCAGGCGCCTGACCAGGGCCAGGCCCAGGCCCGTGCCCTGGTGCCGCTTGGTGGCGCCGCTCTCGAGCTGCTGGAACTCGGTGAACAGGCGCGGCAGGTCGCGGGGCGCGATGCCGGGACCGTTGTCGTGGACCTCGAGCCGGAACATGCCTGCCGCTTCCGGTGCCGTTCGCACCAGCACGCGGCCGCCCTCGGGCGAGAACTTCAGCGCGTTGGACAGGTAGTTGTAGAGGATCTGCTTGTAGCGCGCCGGGTCGATCACGATGTCGTCCAGCGACTCGTCCGTGCTGCAGTCCAGCCGCACGCAGCGCAGGCTGGCCATGCTGCCCAGGCTGGCGCACACCTCCTCGGTGATGCGCCGCAGATCCACGCGCTCGGGGGCGAAGCGCACCTTGCCGGCCTCCACCTTGGCCAGGTCAAGCACGTCGTTGATCATCTGCAGCAGGTGGTTGCCGCTGTTGAGGATGTGGCCGATGACCGTGCGGTACTGCGGTGCCGTCGGCTCGATGAGGCCGTCGTACAGCAGTTCGCTGAAGCCGATGATCGCGTTCAGCGGCGTGCGCAGCTCGTGCGACATGTTGGCCAGGAACGTGCTCTTCAGGCGACTCGCTTCCTGGATGCGCCGGTTCTCGAACTCGAGATCGGCGCTGTGCGCGCGCAGGCGCTCGGCATGCTTGTGCTCGGTGATGTCGCGGATCGACGCCAGGTAGGCGCGGTCGTCGTCCCACTCCATGCGCACGATGCGCATCTCGCAGACGCGGTCGCCGTCGGCATGCGGGATGACGATCTCCGCAGGTTCCTCGTCCTTCACCGAGAAGCCCAGCGCCTCGCCCAGCAGGTCGTCGCGGCTGCGCCCGAAGAGGTCGACGGCGGCCTGGTTGACGTAGCGCACCACGCCGCTGAGGCTGACGACGAGGATGGCGTCCGGCGTCGCGTCCAGCACGTGCTGGAACTGCCGCTGCTGCTCGCGACGCCGCTCGATGATCTGCAGCACGCTGCGCCAGAACAGGCGGCTGTTGGTCTCTTCCTTGGCGAACACGTCCTCGGCGCCGGCCTGGATGGCGCGGCTGCGCAGGGTCTCGTCCACCTGGCCGGAGACGACGATGATCGGCGTGCCCGAGATCTCGAAGCGCAGCCGCTGCACCGTCTCCACGCCGCGCGAGTCGGGCAGGTTCAGGTCCAGCAGGATGGCGTCGACGATGCTGGTGGCCAGGATCTTGATGGCCTGCGACAGTGTGGTGGCCCGCTTGACCTCGAAGGCCGGCTCCGGCGCCTCGGCCAGGCGCTCGCAGGCGAGATCGGCATCGCCCGCGCTGTCCTCCACCAGCATGATGCGCCGCCTGCCGAAGGGGGCGCAGCTGTCTGGCGTGGCGTGCAGCATGGCAAGGCTCGAAGGCTGGCCGGCCCTAGGCGCTGCCGGCGCCGCCGAACATGCCGCCCAGCCGCGCACGTTCTTCGTCGAAGGTGTAGGTGGGCGCGCCGGTGAGGATGCCGTGCACGCCGCGGAACGGCGCCTGCACGTGCATGCCGGTGCCGTCGATGAGGTACTCGCGGATGCCCTTGTCGTGCGCCGTGCCGCGCATCTTCAGCACCGTCAGGCCGCGGCGCATCTCGCCCTGCAGTTCCACGTAGCGCAGCAGCACGATGGTGTCGGTGATCGTCGAGATGTGCGTCTCGGTGATCGACTCGCCGCCGGCCAGCATCGAGGTCGTGTTCGTGAACAGCCCGGTGATCTCCATGTGCTTGATCGTGCTCGTCAGCGCGATCACGAACTCGCGGAAGGACTTGGGCGTGGAGACGCGTTCGAAGGCCGACATGCTGTCGATGGCCACGCGCTGCGGCTTGAAGTCGCGCATGTCGCGCTTGATCTGCAGCAGGTGGTCCTCGAGCCCCATCACCTCGGGGTAGCGGCAGATGATGTGCAGCAGGCCGTCACGCTCGGCCTTCTCGAAGTCCACGCCCCAGGAGGCGGCGTTGCGGGTCAACTGCTCGCGGCTCTCCTCGGCCGCGAACAGCAGGGCGCGTTCTCCGGCCTCGATGGCCGCCTTGATGTACTGCGACACCATCAGCGTCTTGCCGGTGCCGGTGGCGCCGCTGACGAGGATGATGGAGTCGCGGTACAGGCCGCCGCAGCACATGCGGTCGATCTCGGGCACGCCCGAAGACACACGGATGTTCGACGAGTGCTGCTTCAGCTCGATGGCCGACAGCGGGATGATGGTGACGCCGTCCTCGGAGTCGATGGTGAACGGGTACTCGCCCTTGTGGTGCGTGGCGCCGCGGAACTTGAGGATCTCCACGGTGCGGCGCCGCTTCTCGTGTTCCAGCCGGTTGCGCAGCAGGATCACGTTGTCGGCGACGAACTCCTCCACGCCCCAGCGGCCGACATCGCCGTCCTCGGCCGTGCGCTCCATCGTCACCAGCGTGGTCACGCCCAGCGCACGCAGGCCGGCGGCGATGCGGTGCAGCTCGCGGCGGATGGTGTTGGGGTCGGTCAGCTGCGGGAAGAGCGCGCCGATGGCGTCCAGGATGACGCGGCGCGCGTTCACCGAGCGGATGGCGCTCTCGATGCGCGCCAGCAGGCCGGAGAGGTCGTAGGGGCCGCTGGCGACGATCTCCTCGCCAGGCTCGGGCGTCGCGTCGACCACCGCGATCTGCTGCCGCGTGACCAGGCCTTCGAGGTCCCAGCCAAAGGAGCGCACGTTCTGCATCAGGTCGGCCGGCGCTTCCTCGAAGGTCACGAAGACACCGTTCTCGCCGAAGTCGCGCACGCCGGCCAGCAGGAACTGCAGCGCCATCACGGTCTTGCCGCTGCCGGCCGTGCCCGACAGCAGCGTGCTGCGGCATTCGGGGATGCCGCCGTTGGCGATCTGGTCGAAACCGACGATGCCCGTGGGCAGCTTGGCCAGCTCGCGCGGCGTGTGCAGGGCGGTCATGGCCGCAGCCCTCCCTTGGCGAGGGTTTCGATGTTCAGGCCGAGCAGCACCTTCTCGCGGTCGGAGAGGTCGCCGATGATCTTGCGGATGGGCTCGGGCAGCCGCTTGACGAGCGTGGGCGTGGCCAGGATCTTGTCCTTCTCGGCCAGCGCGGGATGCTCCAGCACGTCGATCACCTCGACCTCGTAGCCCTCCTGGATCTCCGTCTCGCAGATCGACCGCAGGTTGTCGATGGCCCGCTGCGACTGCGGGGTCCGGCCCGTGACGAACAGGCGGAGCTTGAACTTCATCATGATGAGAATCCCTCGGTGATGCGTCGCCGGTGACCAACCCGGTAATGGTCGACCAGCAAGCCCATCATCTCGAGCGCCAGCAGCCTGGACTCGAAGACGATGGACCTGGCATGCGGCCCCTGGTGAAGCGACAGCGCCCGGTCGAGCGCCGCCAGGTGCACATCCAGCAGATCGCGCGGGCCGCCGTTGGCCTCGCCCAGGGCGGTGACGATGACCTCCTTGGCCGTCGCCGGCGCCTCCACGCGCTCGGCCTCGCGCAGCAGATAAGGCTCCAGCAGCGCGTAGTACGCGCGCACGAGGGCGGCGAACTGGTCGGGGTGGCGCAGGGCCACGGCGCCGGTGCTGGCCAGTGCCGCCGTGACCACCGTGCGCTGGCTGGCCGACGACAAGGTGCGGTAGCTGGCCAGCGTCTCCTCCAGGCGCCGCACCTGGGCGTCGCGGATGCGCGTGATGGCATAGCCGATGGCCCGTCGCAGCGCCAGCGGTCGCACCTCGTTCTTCGGCAGGTAGTCTTGCGCGCCGGCGTCGATGCAGGCCATGGCCAGCTGTTCGTCGTCGCTGCCGGTGAGCACGACGATGGGCACCTCGCGCTCGACCTCGCGCACCGCGCGCACGGCGTCGATGCCCTCGCAGTCGGGCAGCCGCAGGTCCAGCACGACGACGTCGACGTCGCGGGTGCGCAGCGCCTCCAGCGCCTGCGCCATCAGCGGCACGTGCAGGACCTCGTAGCACTCGCGTTCCGATTGCCCCAGCATCTCGTGGACGAGCTGGGCGTCGCCCGGGTTGTCTTCCACCAGGAGCAGCGTGCGCAGCGATGTGTTGGGGAGGTTCATGAACGCGGCCCCGTCGCCTTCGGGTTCGCCGGCCTGGCCCTCCAGCCCGCCGTCGCGACCCGAGGATGTATCGGAACGTAGCCCACTGTCGGCGAGCGCCGGCCCTTCGGCCAGCGGCCAATGTCTGACGGCGTGTCGTCCTTTTCCCTACAGAGACCGGGGCCGCGGGCGGCCCACGCTCAGTCCACCAGGCCTTCGCGCAGCGCGTAGCGAGCGATCTCCACATGCCCGGCCAGGCCGGTCTTGTCGCGGATGCGCACCAGGTAGGTGGCCACCGTCTTGCCGCTGAGCCCCAGGTCGAAGGCGATGACCTTGATCGACTGGCCGCGCGCGATGCGCCGCAGGACCTCCAGTTCGCGCTCGGACAGCGCCTGGTGAAGTGATGGCGCGGCATCGCTGCGCAGTGACTTCGCCACCGCCACCGCGGTGTCCGCATGCAGGTAGGTGCCACCCTCGGCCACCTGCTGGATGGCGCGCAGCAGGTCGTCGGCCGCGTGGTGCTTGTGGATCAGGCCGTTGGCCCCCGCACGCATGGTCTCCACGACGTACTGGACCTCGGTGGTGCCCGTCAGGACCAGCACCGGCAGCGTGGGGCTGAAGGCACGGATGCGCCCCAGGACGCCGAGGATCCCGGGGCCGGGCATCATCACGTCCAGCAGGATCAGGTCCCAGGGCCGCGTGTCCAGCCGGGCCAGCGCGGCGTCCCCGTCGCCCACCTCCTCGACGTTCACGCCGTCGAAGGCATCGAGCAGGATCTCGCGCAGGCCGCGCCGGGTGACGGCATGGTCGTCGGCGATGAGCACGTGCCGCATCAACGGCCCTGCGGCGCTGCACTCGGCACGCGCACGGTGGCCAGCGTGCCGCCCATGGGGCCCCGCTGCAGCTCCAGCGAGCCACCGATCGCCGCGCAGCGCTCGGCCATGCCCAGCAGGCCCAGCGACAGGGCCGGGCCCGTTTGCTCGGGCCGGATGCCGACGCCGTCGTCCTCCACCGCCAGAAGCTGCGCCCCTCCCTCCTCGGCCAGCGTGATGGACAGCCGGCGCGCGTTGGCATGGCGCGCCACGTTGGTCATCAACTCCTGGAGCACGCGGAACAGCGCCGTGGCGACCCCGGGCTCGATGGCCGCCGTGTTCTGGACGGCCACCGACGTGGCCACGCCGGAGCGCGCCTCGAAGCGCCGGGCTTCATCACGGATGGCCGCCGCCAGGCCCAGCGAATCCAGCGCGCTCGGCCGCAGTTCGACGGCGATGCGCTGCACCGACGCGATGGTCTGGTCGACGTACTGCTCGGCCTCCACCAGCCGCTCGGCCAGCACCTCCGGCGCCGCGCCCGCGGCCAGCCGGCGCCGCATCCAGCGGATGTCCATCTTCAGGCCCGTCAGCAGCTGCCCCAGGCCGTCGTGCACCTCGCGCGAGATGCGTGTGCGCTCTTCCTCGCGCAGCGTCTGCAGCCGCTCCGTCAGCGCGCGCATGCGGCGGTCGCGCTCGGCCTGCATGTCCAGCAGGCGGCGCAGTTCGGCGTCGCGGCGACGGCTTTCGGTGACGTCACGGAAGATGGCCGCGATGACCGACACCTCGCCGGCCGCGTTGCGCACCACGCTGGTGGCCACGGACAGCGTGATGGCGCGGCCGTCCTTGCGCAGGCGGACGACGTCCTCCACGCCGTCGGCGTTGGCCGCCTCGCGCGACTGGAAAAGACGCCGCTCCATCAGAGCCGCCGCGGCATCGCCCTGGCCGCGCAGGATGCTGCGCACCGGCTGGCCCACGGCTTCCTCGGCGGTGTAGTGGAAGATCTGCTCGGCGCCCTGGTTCCAGCTGTTGATGATGCCGTCCACCGAGCAGCCGACGATGGCGTCGCGCGAACCTTCGACGATGGCGGCCAGACGCTCCTGCAGGGCGTCGGCACGCCGCCGTTCCGCCAGCACCGCCGACCGCGCCATGGCGTAGCCGATGGCGCGCCGCAGGCTCGGCTCGCGGATCTCCTGCTTGGCCAGGTGGTCCTGGGCACCGGCGGCGATGCAGCGCAAGGCCAGCTCCTCGTCGTCCAGGCCGGTGAGCGCGATGATGGGGACGTCCGGGGCCTGGCGGCGCAGCGCGTCCACCAGTTCGACGCCCGTGCCGTCGGGCAGGTGCAGGTCCAGCAGGACGGCGTCGATGCGCCCGCCCGCCAGGCATCGCAGCGCCCCGGCCAGCGTTTCGACCTGCTCGATGCGGTCCGGCGCCGCACCCGGACGCACCAGAACCTCGCGGATCAGGTCGGCATCGCCCGGGTTGTCCTCGACGAGCAGCAGGCGCCGCTCGACCGCGAGATCGGCGTTCACGGCAGCTTGACGACGGAGAACCAGAAACCCTCGACCGCGCGCACGATCGACTGGAAGGCCTCGAGCCCGACCGGCTTGGTGACGTAGCAGTTCGCGCCCAGCTCGTAGCTGCGGGCGATGTCCTGCTCGGCATCGGACGAGGTCAGCACGACGACGGGGATGGCGCGCAGCTGCGGGTGGCGCTTGATCTCCGCCAGCACCTCGCGCCCGCCCACGCCCGGGAGGTTCAGGTCGAGCAGGATGAGGTCGGGCAGGCGGGCCTGGGCGTACTTCCCCTGCTGCTGCAGGAAGGCCAGCGCCTCGATGCCGTCGGCGACGACGTCGATCTCGATGTGGACCTTGCTGCTGGCCAGGATCTCGGCCGTCAGGTCGACGTCGCCCGGGTTGTCTTCGACCATCAACACGTGAATGGGGTGGGTCACAGCGTCGATCTAGGTTGGCTTCGGGGCGCCCCGCGGGTCGCAGACCGTGAAATGCTAGCAGCCCGCACCGCCAGCAAAGGGCCTGCTGGCCTCCGGGAGATCGCTGGCGGGGCAGGCGCCGGCCGCCGCCGGCTCAAGCCTCGACAGCGTCTGCCGATAGCCCGGACACGGACGACGCGTAACCGATGGTGAGGTCCACGCCTCGCCCGGCTGCGCAGGAGGCGCCAACCCGTGACCGACAACTTCGACATCCTCGTGGTCGACGACGACCCCACCGTGATCGTGGTGCTGGCCCGCATGCTGGAGGGTTTCGGCCGCCTTCGCTTCGCCACCTCCGGTGCCGACGCCCTGCGCATGGCCAGCGAGGCCGTGCCGGACCTGGTGCTGCTGGACATCCGCATGCCCGGCATGGACGGCTTCGAGGTCTGCACCGCCGCCAAGGCCACGCCGGCGCTGGCCGACGTGCCCATCATCTTCATCACCAGCCACGAGGAAGACGACGAGGAGGTCAAGGGACTGACGCTGGGCGGTGCCGACTTCATCTGCAAGCCGCCGCGCGCCCCCCAGGTGGTGGCGCGCGTGCGCATGCACCTGCGCATGAAGCAGATGGCCGACGAACTGCGCAACGCCGCCTACCTCGACGCGCTGACCGGGCTGGCCAACCGCCGCCAGTTCGAAGAGACGCAACCGCGGGAGTGGGCCCGCGCCCAGCGCAGCGGGGCGCCGGTGTCGATGCTGATGATCGACATCGACGCCTTCAAGCACTACAACGACCACTATGGCCACCCGGCCGGTGACCGCTGCCTGCAGGCGGTGGCACGCGCCATCCGCCAGGCCGTGCACCGGCCGGCCGACCTCGCCGCCCGCTACGGTGGCGAGGAGTTCGTGGTGCTGCTGCCCGAAACGGACGCCACCGGCGCTCGCTTCCTGGCCCAGCAGCTTCTGCAAGGCGTGGAGGCGCTGCAGCTCCCCCACGCGGCCTCGCCGGTGGCCGATCACGTGACCTTGTCGATCGGCGTCGCCAGCTGTGAAGGACGCGGCGCGCTGCGGTCCGGCTCGGCGGCCGACCCGACGGGCGCCCGCGCCCTGCTGCGGCCCGAGGCCCTGCTGGCCACTGCCGACCGGGCCCTGTACGAGGCCAAGTCCACCGGTCGGCGGCGGGCCTGCTTCCGCAGTCTCTGGCCCGAGCCCGAACTGGCCGAGGCACCCGCCCTGCACCGCCTGCCCGCCGGACGGTCGCCAGGGTTCCCGCCGGCGGCCTACGGGCACGCCTGAGCGCCCGCATGGTGACCGGACGCCACCGGGTCCTGCTGGTCGAGGACAACCCGGGCGACACCCTGCTGACCTGCGAGCGGCTGTCCGCCGAGCCGGAATCGGCGCTGCACATCGACGCCGTGCCCACGCTGGCCGGCGCCGTGGCGCTGCTGTCCAGCGAGAGCTTCGACGCCGTGCTGCTGGACCTGGACCTGCCCGACTCGCTGGGCCTGCAGACGCTGCGGCACGTGCGCGAGGCGGCGGGCGAGGCGCCCGTGATCGTGCTCACAGGCCGCAGCGAGCCCAGCCTGCGGCCGCGGGCCCTGGCGGCGGGCGCCGAAGACGTGTTCGACAAGGAAGAAGCGTCCAGCCGCCTGTTCTACCGGGCGGTGCTCTACGGGATCGAGCGCAACCGGGCGCGCGCCGAGCACCGACGGCTGGAAGCGCTGATGGATGCCATGCCCGACGCCGTCGTCGTGGTCAATGCCAGCGGCGCCGTGCGCTACGTCAACCAGGCCGCCGTGGAGCTGTTCGGCATGCCCCGCGAAGAGCTCAAGGCCGAGCGGCTGACCTTCTCCACCCGTCCCGACGAGCCGGTGGAGATCACCATCCGGCGCGCGGGCGACCACTGCGTCTGCGAGATGCGCGCCGTGCAGACCACCTGGGACGGTGAACTGGCGCAGCTGGCCTCGGTGCGCGACATCACGGCACGCAAGCAGGCCGAGCAGCTGCGCACGCACAGTGCCGAGCTGAAGCTGCAGAACCAGCGCATCAGCGAGGCCAGCCGGCTGAAGAGCGAGTTCCTGGCCACGATCAGCCACGAGATCCGCACGCCGATGAACGCCATCGTCGGCCTGAGCTACCTGCTCGAGCACACGCGGCTGGACAGCGAGCAGTCCGACCTGCTGGCCAAGGTGCAGGTGGCCAGCCGCACGCTGATGGGGCTGATGAACGACGTGCTCGACCTCTCCAAGATCGAGGCTGGCGAGGTGCTGCTCGAGAGCGCGCCCTTCGACATGCCCGAGCTGCTGCGCGAACTCGGCCAGCTGATCGCGCCGCTGGCGCGCGGCAAGCCGGTGCAGCTGGTGATCGAGCCGCCACCCGATCTGCCACAGCGCCTGTGCGGCGACATCACGCGCATCCGCCAGATCCTCATCAACCTGCTGGGCAACTCCATCAAGTTCACCGACCGCGGCGAGGTGCGCCTGTCGGTGGCCCGCATGCCACGCCCGGACGGGCTCGTGGACCTGCAGTTCACCGTGCGCGACACCGGCATCGGCATGTCGCGCGATTCGCTGCAGCGCATCTTCCGGCGCTACAAGCAATCTGACGCCACGATCACGCGCCGTTTCGGGGGCACCGGGCTCGGGCTGTCGATCGTGCGCCAGCTCGTCGACCTGATGGGCGGCGACGTGCAGGTCAGCAGCCAGATGGGTCTGGGCAGCGAGTTCCGCGTGACGCTGCCGCTGAAGCCCGCGGCGGAGACCGCCGATGTCGCGGCCGGCGCCGCGCCGGGCCTGCGGCTGCTGGTCGTCGAGCCTGGGCCGGACCGCCGGCCCGGACTGCGGCCGCTCGCGAGGGCCATGGGCTGGCAGGTCGAGGCGCTGGACTCGGTCGCCGGGATGCTGGCGCGACTGAAGGAACGTGTCTGGCACGCCCAGCCGCCCGACGCACTGCTGATCGACCCGCAGCCCGGCGACGCCGAGGCGCTGCATGAGCTCGTCCGCCTGCGCGCCGGCCGCGGGCGCCGCGTGTTGCCGCCCATCGTGGTGGTCACGGACGCCGAAACCCCACAGTCCGCCGAACTGCTGGCCGATGCCCGGCTGCCGCGTCCGGCCACGGCGGCAGCGTTGTTCAATGCCATCAACGGCGTGCTGGTGTCGCGCGGCGGCGCCCGCGAGCGTCTGGCCTGCTTCACCAACCTGGAAGCCACGGGCGCGCAATGCCTGGCCGGCGTGCGCGTGCTGGTCGTCGACGACAGCGAGATCAACCGCGTGGTGGCCAGCCGCATCCTCGAGCGCGAGGGCGCCGTCACGCGCGGCTGCAGCAGTGGCCGTGAAGCCCTGGAGGCCTTGCGCCTGGATCCGCTGGTGGACCTGGTGCTGATGGACCTGCAGATGCCCGAGATGGACGGCGCGAGTGCCGCACGGGCCATCCGCAGCGAGCTGGGCCTGGCGCAGCTGCCGATCGTGGCCCTGACGGCCGGCGCGCTGGAGGCCGAGCGCCAGCGCGCGCGCGACGCCGGCATGGACGACTTCATCTGCAAGCCGCTCAACCCCTTCGCCCTGGTGGTGGCGGTGCGTCGCCATGTCGAGCGGGCGAGCGGCCAGGCCATCGCGCTGCGGCCCCGCGCCACCGCGCGGGAGCGTGTCGCCGCGGCCTGGCCCGAGATCGAGGGCATCGACGGCGCGGACGTCGCCCGGCGGCTGGACGGCGACGCGCCGCTGTTCCTGTCGCTGCTGGGCAGCCTGCTGGGCGAATACGCCGATCTGCGCGCGGTACCCCAAACCCTGCCGGACGACGAAGCCGGCCGCCAGGCGCTGGGCGCGAGATTGCACCGCCTTCGCGGCAGTGCCGGCATCCTGGGCGCCACCGCGGTGCAGCGCCTGGCCACCGAGCTGGAGCTGGCTCTGAGGCAGCCCGGCACTGCGACAGAGCTGCACGCCCGGCTGGCACCCTTGACGGCGGCGCTGGAGGGCCTGGACCGGCATGCACGGCCGTGGCTCGACGCCGAGGCCGAGGCCGAGGCCGGAGCCCACACCGCCGCCGACGACTGCTGCTGCTCGTCTGAAGCCCCGTCGTCCGCCTGCGTGGAGCAACTCATGGGCCTGCTGCACACCCAGGACCTGCAGGCGCTGCGCGTGTTCAAGTCGATGTCGGCGGGCCTGCGCGCGACCCTGTCGCCCGAGCGCTTCGCCGGCCTGCAGAAGGCCATCGAATGCCTGGAGTTCCGCAACGCCGCTGCCTTGCTGCAGCACCTGGCCGAGGCGGCCTGAACGGGCCGCAGGAGCCCGGCTCGACGCGTCTTCCTTCCCGAACCTGACCGCGCTCGATCCTGAAGATCCCGTGTTGCGCGAAACCCGGTGACCGCAGAAGGCAGGTCATCGTCGCCACCGAGGAAGATGCGGCGGACCGGGGTCGGCCGTGAAGTTCCGGGCAAGTGATCAGCGCTCGGCCATGCGCCGCCCCAGCGGCTCCGAATGCCGCCCCTGGCTCCCGGGCGTCGCGCAAGCCGTGCCATCGCTCGTGAGAGGCGTGTGACAGCCGGACCCCGGTCCGCGTGTCACGCCGACGACATCCTGGCGGCCGAAGATGCCCACCAACCTTCAGCACGACTTCGGCAGGAGCGCCCACCGTGAAGCCTTCGATCCTCATCCCCTCGCTGCTGGCAGTGGCCGTCTCCGGCGCTTCGGCGCAGACCTACGTCTTCCAGGACGGCCTCGGCGGCTATGCCGGGACGCGCGACACCCAGGTGCGGAGCAACGAGACCGCGTCTCCGGGCGACAGCCGCGACACCAACTACGGCGTGGAGCCCTCGATGAGCATCGACGGCGACGACGGCAGCCCCGGCGCCAAGCCCAATCATGGCCTGATCCGCTTCGATGGCGTGTTCGGCGCGGGCGGCGTACAAGCAGGCGACACCATCCTCTCGGCGACCCTGAGCGTGTACGCCTTCGATCCGGGCAGCGGCATGACGGTACACGACCTGCTGATCGACTGGGACGAGAGCCTTGTGACCTGGAACAGCCTGGGCAACGGCATCCAAGCCGCCGGCAGCGAGGCGGCGACGGTTCCAGTGGCGACGATCGGCGCCAACAACAACCTGGCCAACGTCGGCATCGGCTGGCTGAACTTCGATGTCACCGCCTCGCTGCAAGGCATGCAGGCCGGCACGCTGCCGGGCCATGGGTGGGCGCTGCTGCCCTTTGCCGCCGGCACGAACGGCATCGACCTGTACACGCGTGAATACGCTGGCGATGCCACGCTCCGTCCCTTGCTGAGCGTGACCGTGGTGCCCGAGCCGGCGACGCTGCTGCTGATGTCCTTGGGTGTGGCCGGTGTGGCGGTGGCCCGCCGCCGCCGCTGAGGGCCAGGCGCCCGACACGGAAGGCGGCGCTGTCGTCACGCCCCGGCCGCCGGCTGGCCGTCACTCCCACTCGATGGTCGCCGGCGGCTTGCTGCTCACGTCGTAGGCCACGCGGTTGATGCCGCGCACCTCGTTGATGATGCGGCTGGAGACCTTCTTCAGCAGGCTGTACGGCAGCTCGGCCCAGTCGGCCGTCATGAAATCGCTGGTCTCCACGGCGCGCAGCGCCACCACGTAGTCGTAGGTGCGGCCGTCGCCCATCACGCCCACGCTCTTCACCGGCAGAAACACGGCGAAGGCCTGGCTGGTCTTGTCGTACCAGCTCCGACCGTCGGTGGCGTCCACGGTGGCCCGCAACTCCTCGATGAAGATGGCATCGGCCCGGCGCAGCAGATCGGCGTACTCGGCCTTCACCTCGCCCAGGATGCGCACGCCCAGGCCCGGGCCGGGGAAAGGATGGCGGTAGACCATCTCGGGCGGCAGGCCCAGCGCCACGCCCAGTTCGCGCACCTCGTCCTTGAACAGGTCGCGCAGCGGC
>CAZBUU010000037.1:0-25502 GCA_964495125.1 uncultured Rubrivivax sp. | reverse complement strand
TCGACGCCGCCGGTGTCGATGCGCGTGATGTCCAGCAGCTCGCCGAACAGGCCTTCCAGCGCATCCACGCTTTCGTTGATGCTGTTCACCAGCGACGCGACTTCCGGGTCATGGCTGCGCTGGCGCAGCGCTTCGGCGAACAGGCCCATGGCATGCAAGGGCTGGCGCAGATCGTGGCTGGCGGCGGCGAAGAACTGCGTCTTGGCGCGGTTGGCCGCCTCGGCGGCGCGGCGGGCCTCCTCGGCCACCCGACGCGCCTCTTCGGTGACGATCATCTCCACGCGCAGCCTGCCCGCCAGTTCGTCGGTGCGCGCCTTCAGCGTGATGGCCTGGCCCAGGGCGCTGCCATAGGTGCGCGCCATCAGCACGGTGATGCAGAACAGCAGCGTGAGGATCACCGCCAGCTGCATGTGCCAGGCCTGCGAGTCGTCGGTGGCGATGCGCACGATGGCCGGCGTGAGCACCAGGCTCAGGAAAGCGAGGAACACGCGCGACTGCGTGGCCAGCAGCTGCACCGAGCCCATGCAGTACGAGTAGACGATGAGGATCAGTGCCACGCGGTGGTAGGGCGTGCCCAGACCCCAGAACAGCCACACGGCCACGCCCCACATCGCGCCCTGGCCCAGCACCAGCAGCATCCAGCTCGTGCGCCAGCGCCGCAGCGTGGTCTCGTCGGCGTCGCGCTGGCGGCGGAAGCGCAGGTAGTGCGCCAGCCGGGTGAGCCACAGCGTCGCCACCATGGCCAGCCAGCCACCGATGCGCCAGGGCTCGGCGTGCTGCCAGAAGATGCTGGCCATCAGCACCATGCCCAGCAGGTTGCCCGTCAGCGTGGCGGGCGTCTGGACGTACAGCGCGCGGATGTGGTCGATCTGGCCCTGCGCCAGCTGGCGCGACGTGGCCGCCGGCGCGGGCGGCGAGGCCACTTCGGGGAGCAGCGGGCCTGCGGTCTCGGCGGTCATCGGCGGGCCGGTGACGGCATCAGCGCGGCGGCAGCCGCCAGGCGAAGGAGCCGCCCCGGCCCTGCGTCATCTGGCTGACGGCCAGCACGGCCTGCGTGCGCGAGCTGACGCCCAGGGCCCGCAGCACCGCGGCGACATGGTCCTTCACCGTCTCCACCGACAGGTTGAGCTGGCGCGCGATGAGCTTGTTGGGCAGGCCCTGCAGCAGCAGCGACAGCACCTCGGCCTGGCGCGGCGTGAGGCCGATGTCCTCGATCGTGGGCACCTTCTGATGCGGCTCGGGGCGCGCGGCGGCACCCAGCGGCGTGTCGAGCCCGAAGTTCGTGTCGCCCGCCGGGCGCGGCGCGTTGGGGTCGCGCTCGGGCATGGTGACGCGGCGGCTGAAGTCCAGGCCCAGCATCGATGGCGGCACGTACATGGAACCCGTCATGACCATGCGCAGCGCCTCGTGCAGCTCGCCGTGCGAACTGCGCTTGGGCACGAAGCCCATGGCCCCGCCGTCGATGGCGCGGATGACGTCGCTGGCGCGGTCGGAGGCCGAGACCACCACCACCGGCACGGCCGGGTAGGCGGCGCGGAACTCCACCAGCACGTCGAAGCCGTCGGCGTCGCCGAGGCCGAGGTCGAGCAGGACGAGGTCGAAGTCGCTGTCGGCCGCCAGTGCGGCGCGCGCCGCCGCGGCGCTGTCGGCGCCGACCACGGTGGTGTCATTGCCGACACGCTGGATGACCTGCTGCAACGCCGACAGGACGAGCGGGTGGTCGTCGACCAGCAGCACTTTCATGGCATCTCCAGGCTCGGAAAGCCGGTCATTGTGGTTCACCTGGACAGGGCCACGACGACCCCAATTTGGGGGTGTCGGGCGCCGCTCAGCCGACGAAGCGCCGCGACACGGTCTCGGCCACGCAGGCCGGCTTGGCCGCGCCTTCCACCTCGACCGTGGCCTCCACCACCAGCTGCGCGCCGCCCGGCAGCGGCTCGAAGGACTGCAGCACGAAGTGCCCGCGCACGCGGCTGCCCACGGGAACCGGGTGCGGGAAGCGCACGCGGTTCAGGCCGTAGTTCAGGCCCATGGTCACGTCGTCGATGGCGAAGGCGCTGCCGAACAGCTGCGGCAGCAGGCTGAGCGTGAGGAAGCCGTGCGCCACGGTGCGGCCGTAGGGGCCGCGGGCGGCGGCGTCCGGATCGACGTGGATCCACTGGTGGTCGCCGGTGGCCTGGGCGAAGGCGTCGATGCGGGCCTGGTCGATGGCCACCCAGTCGCTGCTGCCGAGCGACTTCCCCACCCGCCCGGCCAGCTCGGCCAGGTGCGCGTAGTGCTGCATCACCCGAGCCAGGCCGCCAGCGGCGTCCACTGTTCCAGGTCGCGCTCCACGCGGCTGGGCGCCACGTCCCACAGCGTCAGGCCGCGCGCGGCCAGCTGCACGTAGTTCTGCGTGTCGCGCAGCCAGGCCACCACGGGCAGTTGCAAGGTGCTGACGTACTGGTGCAGCTGCTCGTTGGCGCGCGTGTGCTCACGCACCCGCATGCCCACCAGTCCCAGCTTCACTTCGGCGGCGCGACGGTGCGCGCGCAACTCGGTCACGAAGGCGTGCGTGGCCTGGATGTCGAAGAGGCTGGGCTGCAGCGGGATCAGCACCCGGTCGGCGATGCGCATCACGGCGTCCAGCCGCTTGCCGTGCAGGCCGGCCGGCGTGTCCAGGACGACGTGCGTGGTGCCCTTAGGCGGACGCACGATATCGTCGGCGGCCACGTCCCAGCCGTTGATGGCCGGCAGCGAGGGCGGGCGCAGGGCCAGCCACTGGCGACTGCTCTGCTGGCGGTCCACGTCGCCCAGCATCACGCCGTGCCCGGCGGCGGCCAGGCAACCGGCGACGTTGGTGGCCAGCGTGCTCTTGCCCACGCCGCCCTTGGGATTGGCGACCACGATCACCGGCATCGACTGCTCCTTCCCTGCACTCCGCGCGCATTGCGCTTTGTCGGGTATGGTAGCTGCGACCATGGCCGAGATCGTCGTCATCGCCGCCCACCCCCAGATCGAGCATTCGCGCGTCACGCGGGCGCTGCTGCGCGCGGCGCAGGCGCTGCCCGCCGGCCGCGTCGCCGTGCGCGACCTCTACGCGCTGTACCCGGACTACTACATCGACACCGCCGCCGAGCAGGCCGCGCTGGCCGAAGCGAGGCTGGTGGTGTGGCTGCACCCGGTCCACTGGTACTCGATGCCACCGCTGATGAAGCTGTGGCTGGACGAGGTGTTCGCCTTCGGCTGGGCCTACGGTCCTGGCGGCCAGGCGCTGCGGGGCAAGTCGCTGTGGTTGGCAGCCTCCACCGGTGGCAGCGAAGACAGCTACCGCCCCGACGGCCACAACCGCTACTTCTTCGACGCCTTCCTGCACCCGTACGAGCAGACCGCCGCGCTGGCCGGCCTGCGCTGGCTGCCGCCGCTGGTGCTGCATGGCGCGCACCGCGCCGCCGATGCCGACATCGCAGCCCACGCCACCCTGTTCGCCGAACGCCTGGCGGCCTGGCCCGCGTGGCCAGAGCTGGCCGAGCCGGACGACACCGAAGCCTGCGACGTGCCCGCCGACGCGCGCCCGGACGCCACCGCCGCGGAGGCCTGATGGAACAGGCGACACACGCGCAGGGCTGGCTGCTGCCCACACTCGTCTACCTGGGCGCGGCAGTGCTGGCTGTGCCGCTGGCGCGGCTGCTGGGCCTGGGTTCCATCATCGGCTACCTGGCCGCCGGCATCGCCATCGGCCCCTGGGGGCTGAAGCTGGTGACGGACCCGGCTTCGATGCTGCACTTCAGCGAGTTCGGCGTCGTGCTGATGCTGTTCCTGGTGGGCCTGGAGCTGGAGCCGAGGCGCCTGTGGGCGCTGCGCCGGCCGATCTTCGGCTGGGGGAGCGCGCAGCTCTTCGGCTCGGCAGCGCTGGTGACGGGCGTGGCCATGGCGGCGGGCGTGGAGTGGCGCCTGGCGCTGGTGGCCGGCCTGGGCCTGGGCATGAGTTCCACCGCCATCGGCCTGGCGGTGCTGAACGAGCGCAACCTGATGTCCACCACGGCCGGCCAGGGCGTGCTGAGCGTGGCGCTGCTGCAGGACATCGCGGCCATCCCCATCCTGGCCATCGTGCCGCTGCTGGCCGCCGGCGGGGCACAGGCCGAGGGCGGCTGGGCCGCCGCGGCCCAGGCCTTCGGCGTCATCGTCGGCATCGTCTTCGGCGGCCGCCTGCTGCTGCGGCCGGCGCTGCGCTGGATCGCCCGCAGCGACACGCCCGAGATCTTCACCGCCGCGGCGCTGCTGCTGGTGGTGGCCACGGCGGCGCTGATGCAGAGCGTGGGCCTGAGCATGGCGCTGGGGGCCTTCCTGGCCGGCGTGCTGCTGGCGGAGAGCGAGTACCGCAAGGAGCTGGAAACCGACCTCGAGCCCTTCAAGGGCCTGCTTCTGGGCCTTTTCTTCATCGCCGTGGGCATGAGCATCGACTTCGCCGTGGTGCTGGCCCACCCCGGCGTGGTGGCCGCCGTGGTGGCGGGCTTCCTGCTGCTGAAAGGCGCTGTGCTTTGGGCCATGGCGCGCCACATGCCCATCCCGGTGCGGGAGCGGCCGGTGTTCGTGATCCTGCTGGCGCAAGGCGGCGAGTTCGGTTTCGTCGTCTTCCAGTCGGCGCTGGGCGCGGGGGTCATCGGTGCCGAGGCGTCCTCGCTGCTGGTGGCGGCCGTCGCGCTGAGCATGCTGCTGACACCGCTTCTGCTGGTGCTGGCCGACCGCATCGGCGCCGCGAAGGGGCCGGCAGGCCCGGTGCTGGACGAGATCAGCGAGGAACAGGACGCCCCCATCGTCATCTGCGGCTTCGGCCGCTACGGCCAGATCGTGGCGCGGCTGCTCAACGCCAATGGCCTGTCGGCCACGGTGCTGGACCACGACGCCGAGCAGATCGAAGGCGTGCGCCGCTTCGGCTGGACCGCCTTCTACGGCGACGCCACGCGGCTGGACCTGCTGCGCACGGCCGGTGCCGACAAGGCCCGGGTGATCGTGGTGGCCATCGACGACGTCGAGCAGAGCCTGGCCGTGGTGGACCTGGCGCGCCAGCACTTCGCGCAGGCGGCGCTGGTGGTGCGGGCGCGCAACGCCACGCACTGGTACGAGTTGCACGACCGCGGCGTGCAGCACATCGAGCGCGAGACCTTCGACGCGGCGCTGGCCAGCGGCCGCAGCGTGCTGGAACTGATGGGCTGGCAGCCGCACACGGCGCGCACGCAGACGCTGCGCTACCGCCGCCACAACATCGAACTGATGGCCCAGATGGCCCCGCACCACCGCGACGAGAACAAGCTCATCGCGCTGGTGAAGCAGGGCCGGCAGCAGCTGGAGGAGCTGTGGGCGCGCGAACGTGCCGAGCGTCAGGCGGCGCAGGAGAAGCGCCGCAGCGGCTGGAGTTCGCAACGGCCCGACGAGGACTGAACCCTCAGCGCAGCCCTTCCCACAGCAGCTTGCAGCCGGTGAGCCCCATGCCGGTGTAGGCGATGCGGTAGAACCAGACGGGCTGGACGCGCTTCGTCAGCCAGACGCCCGCCACCACGCCCAGCGGCGGCAGCGGCAGCAGCAGCAGGGAGGTGAGCATGTTGCGCAGGTCGATGGTGCCGATGAGCGCATAGGGCAGCCATTTCGACGCGTTGAGCACCGCGAAGAACACCGACATGGTGCCGGCGAAGGCCGCCGGCGCCAGGCCCAGCGGCAGCACGTAGGCGTTGACCGGCGGCGAGCCGGCATGCGCGACGAAGCTGGTGAAACCCGAGGCCAGCGCGCACAGCCGGCCCACCCAGCGCGGCATGCCGGGGCGGTCGGGCCGCGGCGGAAAAAGCAGCCGCTGCGCCAGGAAGGCCAGCGTCAGCGCGCCGGTCACGCCGGCCACGGCGGCGCTGGTGAACACGCCGAAGAGAAGCGCACCGGCCACGATGCCGGCCAGCGCCGGCGGCAGCAGCAGGCGCAGAAGCGCGAAGTCGCACTGCCGCCAGAGGTGCTTGAGGCCGAAGCCATCGGCGACCAGCAGCACCGGCAGCAGGATGGCCGCGGCCTGCGGCACCGGCACCGTCAGCGCCAGCAGCGGCGTGGCCAGGGCGCCGAAGCCGCTGGCGAAACCGCTCTTGGACAGCCCGATGAGAAATGCCGCTGGCAGCGCGGCGGCATAGAACAGCGGGTCGTGGACGACGGGCAGGTTTTCGAGCAAGGGCGGCCGCACCTTCGGGAGCAACGACAATTCTCGGATGAATCGACCCCCAAGCTCACTTCGTTCGCGGCCCCCCGGGGGGGCGCTCAGTGGCTTCGGAACGGCCGGGCGCCACTGAGATGTTCCAACCCAGCCAGAACGACGTCCGGAAGTTCTTTTGTGCCGCCTGGGCCAAGCGGCGCCAGGGCCTGCCGATGGACCCGATGGAAGACATCGCCGCGCGCTGGATCGCCGAGCACCCGGAGTACGACACCGACCTGGCCGACGTGAATGCCGCGCTGGCCGCCGTCTACACGGTCGAAGAGGGCCGCACCAACCCCTTTCTGCATCTTTCGATGCACCTGTCCATTCACGAGCAGTGCGCCATCGACCAGCCCACCGGCATCCGCCAGGCGGTGCAGTTGCTGGCCGCGAAACGCGATTCCCTGCACGAGGCCCACCACGAGGTGATGGAGTGCCTGGGCGAGATGCTGTGGGCGTCGCAGCGCAGCGGGCTGCCGCCCGACGGGCCGGCCTACATCGAGGCCGTGCGCCGGCGCGCCACGCGCTGACCCCCCGCGTTCACGGGGGCGGGGTCGGGGCCGGCGCCTGGAATGGGTGCAGACGCCCTGCCGTAAACGCTGTCATGGGCCCGCGCCGCGGGTGCCCGCCTCGAAAAGGGAGCCCCATGACCCACCGCCTGCACCGGCCTCTGGCCGTCGCCCTGCTCGCCGCTGCTCCACTGGCCCAGGCCATCGGCATCACGGACGGTCGCGCCGACTACGTGGCCGGCTACACCGGCAGCATGGCCGGCGACCTCGACGTCATCGGCGCCTTCGTCACCTACAACCAGGGCACGGGTGCCTTCGTGCTGTCGGGCACCATGGACGCCGACATCGGCAGCACGCCCGGCGGCTTCTACGTCTGGGGCGCCAACCGCGGCGCCGGCACGGCCGGTTTCGGTGCCCAGGGCTTCACCGGCGTGCTGTTCGATGCCGTGATCCTGGTGCGCCAGGACGGCTCGGTCACCGTGAACCGGCTGGGTGGTGGCGGCTCCACCGTGTTGCCCGCAGGCACGGCCAACATCACCGGCGCCACCATCGACGTGCTGATCCCGGGCAGCCTGCTGCCCAGCACCGGCTTCGCGCCGACCAGCTACACCTGGAACCTGTGGCCGCGCGACGGCACCCTGCCCGCAGGCTTCGGCCAGATCTCCGACTTCGCGCCGGACAACAGCAACTTCGGCGCCACCGTCATCGGCACGGTGCCCGAGCCCACGAGCGCCCTGCTGCTGGCCGCCGGCATCGCCGGCCTGGTGCTGCGCCGCCGGCTCAGCGCACGCTGACCCAGGCCACCTCCAGCCAGTTGTCGGGGCGGTGCACGGCCTCGACCGTGCTGCGCATCGCCCAGGGGATGACCTGCCGGTGCAGGGGAATCAGGTGCACCTGGTCGAGGTACTCGCGCAGCGCGGCCTTGACCAGGGCTTCGCGCTGCTTCGCGTCGGGCTCGGTGGCCGAAGCCGTGGCCAGCGCGTCGAACTTCTCGTTGCGCACCTGGCCCCAGTTGTAGTAGCCCACGCCCTTGTCGCCGCGTGAGCGCATCACCGGCGTGAAGGTGCTCTCGGCATCGGCCACGGCGCCGCCCCAGCCCAGCAGGTACAGGCTGGTGTCCAGCTTCTCCACCTTCGGGAACCAGGTCACCCGCGGCTGCGCCAGCACCTTCAGCTTCACCTTGATCTGCGCCCACATCGACGCCAGCGCGATGCAGATCTCCTCGTCGTTGACGTAGCGGTTGTTGGGGCAGTCCATCGTCACCTCGAAGCCGTCCGCGTACCCGGCCTCGGCCATCAGCGCACGCGCCCTGGCCAGGTCGAAGGGCAGCCGCGCTTCGAAGCTGGCGTCGCCGTACTGCGCCAGCGGGCTGGCCATCAGGCTGCCGGTGGGCTGCGACAGGCCGTTCATCAGCTTGCTGCGGATCGTCTCGATGTCGATGGCGTGGTACAGCGCCTTGCGGACACGGAGGTCCTTGAACGGGTTCCTGCCCTTGACGCTGCTGTAGAGCAGTTCGTCGCGCGACTGGTCCATGCCGATGAAGATGACGCGGTTCTCCATGCCGCCTTCGACCTTCACGCCGGGCGTGCTGCGCAGGCGGAGCACGTCGCGCGGCGCGGGGTCGATGACGAAGTCCAGTTCGCCGGAGACCAGGGCCGCCAGCCGCGTGGCGTCGTTGGCCACCGGCGTGAAGACAATGTCCTGCACATTGCCCTCGAAGCGTCCCCACCACGCCGGGTTGCGCCTGTAGGTGGTCTTCACACCGGGCTGCCGGCTCACCAGCACGAAGGGGCCGGTGCCGTTGGCATTGAAGGCCGCGAAGCTCTCTTCCCGTGCCTTGAAATCCAGCGGGCGCTGCACCTTGTGCTTCTCGCACCAGGCCTTGCTGACGATGAAGACGATGTTCAGGTGCTGCAGGAACACCGGGTTCACGCGCGGCAGCCGGAACTCCACCGTCCGCTCGTCCAGCGCGACCGGCGTGCCCAGGGCATTGGCGTAGACCGCCACGTTGGAGGTGGGCTGTTGCGCGCGCTGCACCGAGAACACCACGTCGGCCGGCGTCAGCGGCGTGCCGTCGTGGAAGCGCACGCCGGTGCGCAGCGTCAGGCGCCAGGTCTGGGGGCCGGTCTGCTGCCAGGCCGTGGCCAGCCCCGGCACCAGGCCCAATTGGCGGTCGCGGCCGACCAGGGTCTCGTAGACCTGGCCGTTGAGGTTGTTGGTGAGACCTTCGTTCTGCGAATGCGGGTCCAGGGTCAGGGCATCACCCTGGCTGGCCCAGCGGAGTGTCTGTGCCGAGGCAGCAGGGAGGGCGAGCAGACCTGCCAGGATCCAGACGGCCATGCGGCCCCGCATCGACATCGACATCGCGCTCTCCAGGGCACCGGCCCGGAGGCGAAGTGTAGGCAAGCGCTCAGCGCCCGGCCGCGGTGAGCACGTCCTGGCCGGCCCAGATGGCGTCGAGATGGGGGAACTCGCCGCGCGCTGCGGCATGGCGGCCGACGATGCGCTCGTTGCAGCCGGGCTGCGCCAGATCCAGCCGCAGGGGCGACATGGGCATCTGCGAGCGCAGCGAATAGAACACCTTGACCACCGGCGCGACCAGCGATTGCGCGTTCTGTTCCGACACCACCGCCAGCCGCTCGGAGGACAGCTTCACCACCGAGCCCGTGGGGTAGATGCCCAGGCTCTGCACGAAGGCGGCGAACAGCGGCTCGTCGAACTGCCCCTTCCACGACGCCATGCGCGCGATGGACTCGGCGGGGTCCCAGCCGGCCTTGTAGGGGCGGTTGGACGTGATGGCGTCGTACACGTCGCAGATGGCCCCCATGCGGGCCAGGCGCGAGATCCGCTCGGCGGGCAGGTGCTGTGGGTAGCCGCGCCCGTCCATGCGTTCGTGATGGCACAACGCCACGTCGAGCACCGAAGGATGCGCGCCCTGGCCGCCCTGGATGAGGTCAGCGCCCCACTGCGGGTGCATGCGCACCTGCTTCCATTCGTCCTCGGTCAGCTTGCCGGGCTTGTTGAGGATCTCCAGCGGCAGCATCGCCTTGCCGACGTCGTGCATCAGCCCCGCGAGGCCGGCCTCGCGGCACTGCGCGTCGTCCAGGCCGATCTGGCGGCCCAGGGCCACCATCAGCGCGCAGACGGCCACGGAATGCATGTAGGTGTAGTCGTCCTGCGACTTCAGGCGCGCCAGGCTCACCAGCGCCCCGGGATTGCGTTGCACCGACTGCGTGATCTCGTCGACCAGCGGCAGGCAGCCGGTGGCGTCGATGCTGCGGCCCATGCGCGCTTCGCCGAACATGGCGATCACCGCCTCTCGGCCGCGCTGGCAGATGGCGGCGGCCTGGCGCAGTTCCTCGTCCAGCGGCCGCGCGGGTGGCGGCGGCACGGACGGCGTGGGTGCGGCCGGCGATGAAGCGCTGCCCGAGGCGGTTCGCACCGGTGCAGCCGGGGCCTCGGCGGCGGGGGTGGCCACGTCGAGGCCGAGCCGGATGTCGATCCAGCACTCGCGCACGCCGCAGGTCTGCAGGCGCTTCAGGTCGTCGGCACTGTCGAGAACGAAGCGCGTCTTCCAGAAGGGATGCTCGATCCACCGCCCCTCGAGCTTGTGGACATGCATGCCCAAGCGGAGCTGCCGGACGGCGATCTTCTTGAGCATGAAGGGGTGTTGACGTGGGCGACGGCAGGCGACCTTCGACTTTTCGGCAGCCAGGGCGCAGTCATGAGGCAAAAAAAAACCGCCGTGCCCGAAGGCGACAGCGGTTTTCGCTAAGACTTGGCGGAGTGGACGGGACTCGAACCCGCGACCCCCGGCGTGACAGGCCGGTATCAGCGAAAAGCAGCGAACGCCCGCGGACACGGTTTCCTTATAAATCAAAGACTTACGGGTCGATGTTGTTCGCATCTGTTCGCCGGAATTCGACTCCGCCCGCGTGCCGGTTTACCCCTTGGTTTACCCCTCGAGTGCCACCAGCAGCCACTCCTCATAGGCAGCGCTCGGCGTAGCCTACACGCATTGCACAGTGTACGTTCGTACACTATGATTGATCATGCCACAAGCCAACCTCGACGATCGGTACCTCGCGCGGCTGCGGGACCACTATGCGAGGCACGGCACTTTGCCTTCGTATGCTGGTATCGGTCAGTTGGTCGGCTTCAAGGCAAAAAACGCAGCCGTGAAGCTGGCCAGTAGGCTCACCGTTGCTGGCTATCTGCGCGCAGCGCCTGGCGGAAAGCTGGCGCCGACTGCGCGCTTCTTCGAGCTGCCCCTTTTCGACTCACCGGTTCAAGCAGGCCTTACAGCTTCAGTCTCAGGCCAGGACGCGGGCGAACTGGTGACCATCGACAGCTACCTGATCGAATCGCCTTCCAAGACAGTTCTGCTGCGCGTCAAAGGCGACTCCATGCAGGACGCGGGAGTCCTGGACGGTGACCTCGCTGTCGTGGAGCGATCGCAGAGTGCGAGCGCGGGCGAATTTGTCATCGCCGTAGTCGACGGCGACTTCACGCTCAAGGAGTTGGGGTATGACGGTGAACAACCAATACTCATCCCTCACAACGACCGCTACCCTCGCATCAGGCCGGAACGGGATCTTGAGATCTTTGGCGTAGTGCGCGGCATCGTAAGAATGGTTGGCAAGGGGTGGACGGGCGTGCGCCGGACGACCTTCGGAGGATCTAAATGACGACGACCAGCAAGATCGAGTGGACAGAACAAACGTGGAACCCGACGGTGGGCTGCACCAAGATTTCCGCTGGCTGCAAACACTGCTATGCGGAGACCATGGCCAAGCGCCTGCGCGCGATGGGCACACCCGGCTACGAGAATGGATTCCAGCTGGCACTGCTGCCGCAACGACTCGACGACCCGAAGCGGCGCAAGAAACCCACCGTGTACTTCGTGAACTCGATGTCGGACGTATTTCATGATCGGATCCCCGACGCCTACATCGAACAGATCTTCGATGTCATTCGCGAGACACCTCAGCACACGTACCAGGTCCTGACCAAGCGGGGGGCACGCATGGCGCGGTTCTTCCGGACGCGCGGTGTGCCAGACAACGCTTGGCTGGGCGTCTCAGTCGAGAACAAGAGGCACGGCGTGCCGCGGATCGACCATTTGCGCCAGGTCCAGGCCCGCATTCGCTTCCTTTCCGTGGAACCGCTGCTCGAGAACGTCGGCGAGCTGAACCTGAAGGGCATCCACTGGGTGATCGTGGGGGGAGAGTCTGGCCCGAAGGCGCGGGCGATGAAGCCGGAGTGGGCGGAATCGGTTCGCGTCCAGTGCGAGGAGCAGGACGTCGCCTTCTTCTTCAAGCAATGGGGCGGGTGGGGCGCAGACGGTCAGCGTCGCGCAAAGCAGGCCAACGGTCGGACCTTGAACGGTCGGACCTGGGACGCCATGCCAGCGATGGTTGCCGCCTGATTTTGCGCGTCACGTGCTGGTTGGAGAGTTAGCATCTGCAGCGGTGCTATCTCTGGAATGGGACCCACATGGTCAAACGCGCGGATAAGTACGCTTGGCACGTAGGCAGTCCGCCGCCGAAGGTTGACCCTCACAGCCTTGTCAAGCACCAACTGGTACGTGACTACCTGGCGCGCTATATCCAGGTGCTGATGAGCAACTACCTGATCGAGAAGCTGACGCTTTCGGTCGTCGATGGGTTTGCCGGTGGCGGTGAGTACCTAGCGGAGGACGGCTCGCAGTTTCATGACGGATCACCGCTGATAGCGCTGAACACGGTCGAGCAGGCGCAGGTCGCGCTCAACATCGGTCGCGAGAAACCACGGAAGGTTGATGCAAAGTTCTACTTCATCGAGAAGCTCGCTTCGAACTTCAACTACCTGAACGCCCTGCTGGGCGCCCGTCTGGCGCAGGGGCGCGTTGGCAAAGATGTCGTGCTGTTCAAGCAAGCATTTCAGGATGCCATTGGCCCTGTGATGGCAGACATCGCGTCGCGCGCCGGCGGCGAGCGCGCGATCTTTTTGCTCGACCAGTACGCCTATGACCAGGTCCCTGGACCACTTCTACGGACAATCTTCTCGCAAGTGAAGGGCGCGGAAGTCATATTGACTTTCAACGTGGATTCGCTCATCACGTTTCTTAGCGACAAGGAGCAGTGCCGTGCAAAGCTTCAACAGATCGGACTGGACCGGTACATCGACTGGAGGACTCTTGAGGGTCTGAAGAATTCAAGTCCCGCAGCCTGGCGCTCAGCGATTCAACGAAACCTGGCAAAAGGCCTCGTTGAAGAAAGCGGCGCCAAACATCACACGATCTTCTACATCACGCCGGCGGGCAGCACGTCATGGACATACTGGCTCGTGCATCTGTCAAACAGCTTCAAAGCACGCGACGTGATGATGGAACTGCACTGGCAGCAGGCCAACCACTTCTCGCACTATCTCGAACCGGACATTTTCACGTTGGGGTATAGAACCAACGATGATGAAGCTGCCACGCGCCAGAACGGCCTCGACTTGGGCCAGGCGTTTCAGTTCGATGTGCTCGCCTCGAATCGTTGCAAATCCGGCTTGAGCGAAAAGCTGGTTCCACTGATCTTCGACAACAGCCAGCCGATCCCGTTTTCGCAGTTGCTGGAGAACCTCGGAAGCTCAACGCCCGCGACAGCAGACATGATCCGCGCTGCGCTGGACCCAGCGATACGAAACGGGGACCTGAGCGCGAAGTCCAAGGAAGGAAAGACGCGTACAAAGGGCACGTCGCTGCACAGCGATGACGTATTGGCGCCGTCAGCACAAAGGCCATTCTTCTTCATACCGCGCACAGGCTCCTGAAGTTTTCGCGTGCTAGGCGCTGACTGCGGCTGTGGACAAAACCTCCCCCTGAAACCAGTAGGTGCTGGCGAGCGCACCAAGCGTGGCATTGATCGCCACAGCATCGTGTGGAATCAGCAAATACCGCCAGCCCTTGGCCTCGTTCGCAATCGCATAGGTCGTGGCGTGCGCGCACCACGCCGCTGCGGCGCGCGCCTTGACCAGCACTTCGTCACTCTGCATGTCGGCTGCCTTCTTCGTCTCGATCAGCAGATTGACATCCTCGGTCGCGGCAACGAAATCAGGGATGTACTCTGGCTGATCAATCCCGCGCCGGTAGTAGATGTTGAACTGCCCGGCCAACGGCCGCAGCCATCTGCGAGCGTCGCGCTCCAGGATCACGGCCAGCACACGCTCGGTGTCGGACTGGAACTTCTGGTACGTGTATGCGCATTTGGCAAAGCCGCCGTAGACCAGCGTGGCGATCCGGCTCTTGTCCTGCGGTGCCTGGTGCAGCGGCAACACGTCGCCATCGGCGGTCACGGCCCCGGGCTTCAGCGGCGTGAAACCTTGACTTACCACGACCTCAGACTCACCCGGATCCTCGAAATAGTGCAACGCCATCTGCGCGTGAATGTTGTCGGCGACGGCCTTTCCTTGGTTTGCCAACACGTTGTGCAGTTCTTCGTCCGTCGTCAGGTAACTGCGGAAGTGAAGCACGGCCTGCCCTGCCAAGGCGTACAACAACTCGCCATGCTGGTCGTAGGCGATGTCGTCAAAGCCGATGAGTTCACGGACGATGTAGTCCTCGGGTTGCCGCTCGGCCACGAAAGACGATTGGCCGTAAAGCAGCTCCTTGCCCGTTTGAAGGCCCCGGCCAACCAGTTGTTGGTCTTGCGGCTGAAAGTTCATGCGCCCCACGTCCAGCGTGAACGAACGGTAGCCGCTGCTCACGGCACCCTTAGGCTTTACCAGGATGCGCGGTATATCGATCGTGTGCTCGGCCACCAGCGCGGCCGTCTGCTTCACGATGTCTTCAATGGACGGGCCTTCCGCCGGCAACAACAGCCCCTGCGCCGGAGTCAACCGAGCCTGTACACGCCGCACGAGCTCCGCCTGCACTTCGGGGGACGCCAGTGAGGCCGTGGTGGGTGCAGTCACGCCGCTGTCAGAAGGCGCGTTGGGCACACCCAGTCCTGAAGCGGTCGCACCCAGGCGGCTCATGTCGTTGATGACGTCCATCGCGATGGCCGCCACCTGCACCTGCTCACCGGTGTACAGCACCGTGGTGGACGGTGCTGCCGCATAGGTGGCACCCGGCCGCGGGCTGGTCTGCGGCGTGATGCCGAGCATGGTGTGCAGCGTCGGCGTCACGGCAACGCTGCGCAGCCCAGGGCCGCCTTCAGCCAGCGGTGCCAGCTTGAGCTGCTTGAGGCGGATTGGCGAATCGCCACGCCCGGCCTCGTCCACCACCTCCTGGAACTTGTCGTGCGCGATGATGTTCAGGCGGTCCACCACCTCGACGCCCGTTTTGCGCCCGTACGGCAGTCGAAGGCCACGCCCGATCGACTGCTCGATCAGTGTGCGTGCATTTGCCGCGCGCAGGGGCACGATGGTGTACAGGTTGGTGACGTCCCAGCCTTCCTTCAGCATGTTGACGTGGATGACGATCTCGGTGGCCTCGTTGTAGCTTTCCACCGCCAGCAGCCGCTGCACGATTTCGTCGCCCTCGGCGCCGCTGGTGGTGCCGCTGTCCACCTGAATCACCTTGCCGGCATAGCGCCCGTCGAACAGTTCGGCCGTGAGCAGCTTGCTCAGGGCCGCGGCGTGCGTGGTGTCGCGCGCGATCACCAGCATGAAAGGCTTGACCGGCGCCTCGCCCTTCTGCTGCGCATAGGTCAGCAGGTGCACCTTGGTCTCTTCATGCACGCGCACGCCATCCATCAGCTTGATGCGCTCCAACTGCTCGGCGCTGTGCGCCGCCGGGTCGAAGTTCTGCTGCGTCACCACGGCCGGCTCCTTGACGAAGCCATCCTCGATGGCCTGCGCCAGGGGGTAGTCCATCACCACGTTCTTGAACGGCACCGGACCTTTGGGGCTCTCTGTGAAGGGCGTCGCTGTCAATTCCATCGCCAGCAACGGCTTCAATTCGTTCAGCGACCGCACGCCGGCGCTGGCCCGGTAGCGGTGCGACTCGTCCATCAGCAGCACCAGGTCGGGCAGGCTCGCCAGGTAGTCAAAGTAGCTTTGGCCCAGGTACTCCGACAGTCGTTTGATACGTGGCGCGCGCCCACCGCGCACCTCGGTGTTGATCTTCGAGATGTTGAAGATGTTGATCTGCACGGGCGCGTCGATCGCTTGCGACACCAGGTCGCCCCGCTGTTCGTAGGTCTCGCCGGTGATCACCTCGGGTGCCGCGGCCGCAAACTCGGCGATGCCCTTGAACACGTATTTCGCCGTGCCCGGCGTGAAGTCGCGGATCAGCTTGTCGTAGATCGTCAGGTTGGGCGCCAGGACGAAAAAGTGTTTGTAGCCATAGGCCGCGTTCAGGTAGCTGATGAACGCCCCCATCAGCCGCGTCTTGCCCACGCCGGT
Organism: uncultured Rubrivivax sp.; assembly: GCA_964495125.1. Lineage (GTDB taxonomy): Bacteria > Pseudomonadota > Gammaproteobacteria > Burkholderiales > Burkholderiaceae_C > Rubrivivax. Next base: position 9,410 of record CAZBUU010000037.1, on the reverse strand, counting down.
GGCCAGCGCGAAGCACAGCGATGGAAAGTCGCGCTCAAAGTCGCTGAGCGTTGAAAAGTGCCCCTTCAGCGCTTCGATCATGGCCGCCAGGTCGCTCGCGTCGCGCGCCTTGTGGTCGCGTAGTGCCGGCACAGCCTCCAGGGCGGTGGCCAGTCTGCGCAGGCTTTCGGCCTGCGGTTCACGCAGGCTCAGGCGGCCGGCAACGGCACGCAGGGTTTGCTCCAAACTCATTGATTTCCTTCCCTCGGCTTCTTCTTGGCAGGCACTGGCGCCGGCAGTAGCTGTCTCAACTCGCGCCTCAACTCCTGCTGCAACTGCTTCTCGGTCGGCAGGTGCAGCTGATAGCGCGTGGCGAAGATGTTGCGTTCCTGCTGCTCGCCCAGCGTGTACTTCACCACGGCGTCGTTCTTGTCGGGGCACAGGATCAGCCCGACGGTGGGGTTGTCGCCCTCAGTACGGCGCTCACGGTCGTAGTAGTTCACGTAGAACTGGATCTGCCCCAGATCGGCATGCGTGAGCTTGCCGACTTTCAGGTCCACCAGCACCCAGCACTTGAGCACCGCGTGATAGAAAACCAGGTCGATGTAAAAATGGTCGCCGTCCAGCGTGACGCGCTGCTGTCTGGCCACGAAGGCGAAGCCCTTGCCCAGCTCCAGCAGAAAGTGCTGCAGGTTGTCGATCAATGCCTGTTCGAGATCGGTTTCCACCAGCCGAGGGGACTCGGGCAGGTTCAGAAACTCCAGCACCAGTGGGTCCTTGAGCGCGTCGATGGGCTGGCACACCTCGTGCCCCTTAGTGGCCAGGCGAAGCATGCCGGGCTTGTCGCGGCTCTTGGCCAAGCGGTCGAACAACAGGCTGGCCACCTGGCGCTCCAGTTCACGGGCCGACCAGGCATTGCGCGCTGCCTCAAGCTCGTAGAACGCCCGCGCATCGGCGCGGTCCACGCGCAGCAGCCTACGGTAGTGCGTCCATGAGAGGTTGGGGTTCAGCCGGCCAGGCTGCCAGGCATCGGCCTTGACCGCAGCCGGGTTGAGCAGCGCAGCGGCCAGGACTCCCGATTTCCGACGCGGTGCGTCGGAAATTGCACCGGGCTCCGCCGCGGCCGAAACGACACCCAGCAACTCCGGGTAGTCGAGATAGAAGCGGCGGAAGAGCTCCAGGTTGTCCACACCGTAGCCACGGCCGAACTCGGCCCGCAGCCGCTCGGCCAACTCACCCAACAAGGCCGTGCCATAGCCAGCACGGCGCCGGCCGCGCTGTTCCTCTTCGACGATCTCGCGCCCGATCAGCCAGTTGGCCATCACCTGCGTGGTGTTGACGGTGCGTGCGATGCCAGTGCGCGCCGCATCCAGGATCTCTCGAACACGCCCATAGAGGGTCGGTGGGACCTTCAGTGCTTTGGGGGCGTCCGCGGCCTTCGCCATTTCAGGTGTCGGCCGCGTCGAACAGGCCGGTCTGGCGTGCGTCCGACTTGGCGGCCCGCGCTGCGCCTGGCATGCTGGCCTCTTTGCGGGCCTGCGGTAGGTTCTCGACGTTCAGGCTGTAGTCGTCGTGTCCCCATTCGCACTTCTGCAGCACCATTTTCGGAATCTTCTTGACCGTCAGGTTCGGGAAGCGGCTGCCTACGGCCTCAGCGCTCAGACGGAAGGCTCCGCAGCAGACCAGCAACGTGCGCGCGTGGCCGACCTCGTCAGACAGCGCCTGCAATGCTTCGGCGCTGAGTGTCTGCGTGGTGACGTAGATGAAGTCGGTCTCGGTGCTGTAGCCGTGCTGCCAATAGGCATCGGCACTGGGAGCGTAGGTGAAGCCTTCCAGCTTGGCCACTGCAGCGGCAAGCATGTCGGCGTTGTATTCGCGGTTGATGACCCACTGCCCAAAACGGTCCTGCTGCAGCAGGCTGGGTGCCAGGCGGTAATAGCGGAAGCCGCCACCGCCCTTCCAGCCCGTGCTGTCAGTGACACCGCCGGCGTCGTCGCCGTCGATCACCTTCTTCAAGCGCGGAATGATGTGCGTGTGGCAGTGCTCGCCGAGTTCAACCATGATCCAACGCCTGCCCATCTTATGAGCGACAGCGCCAGTTGTGCCGGAGCCGGCGAACGAGTCGAGAACGAGATCACCGGGGTTAGTTGTAAGGGTCAGGATGCGCTGAAGCAGCTTCTCCGGCTTTGGATTCTGAAAAACGTCGTCTCTGTCGCCGAACATGTGCTTCAGATCGATGCTTGCCTCCTTGTTACTTCCTGCCTCTTCGTGCGGCCACCACGTATTTGCAGTGAGACCATCTTCCATCTCTGCCAGGAACTTCTTGAGCATTGGCCTGCCGGTTCCCTTGAGCCCAAAGGTGATCCGCTTGTCATGCAGCCACGAGTTGTATTGCTGTTCGTTGCATCGCCAGTATCGGCCTTTGGGTGGCAGAAATGTTTCCCCGCTCGGCCCAACTATAGGGAACTGTCCGGCTGCGTAGAACTTGCCCGCCGAAAGATTCTCGGCTTTCCAGGGCCCTCTCGAATCGCTGTCCGGATTCGCAAACGTTTGCTTCTGGTCCTCTGTTCTAGGCAGCTTTCCAATTTGAAAAGTTGAAAATTTCTTGGCGAATGCTAGGAGATGGTCATGCGTATTCGAAAGATGCTTCGCTGTTTGGTTCGACGTGTATGCCTTCTGCCAAACAACATTCGCAACAAAGTTGGCTCGACCAAAAACCTCATCGCAAAGCACCTTGAGGTAATGAGCCTCGTTGTCATCAATCGTGACCCATAGTGATCCATCATCCGATAGCAAGCTGCGGATGATCTCAAGTCGATCACGGATCAACGACAGCCAAATCGAATGCTCGACACCGTCGTCATAATGGGTGAACGCGCTTCCTGTGTTGTACGGCGGATCGATGAATACGCACTTCACCTTTCCTGCGAACTCCTGCTCCAGCGCTTTCAGCGCCAGCAAGTTGTCGCCGAAGATCAGCCGGTTGTCGAATATGTCATGGTCAGTAATTCGCTGCCCAGCGTGATAGCTCTTGGCCGGGTCTTCCAACAGTACACGCGGCTCTAACTTTGGGCGTGCGTCCTTGCCAATCCACGTCAGTTCAAGTCGCTGCTTGTGGCTCATGCACCCGCACCCGTCTTGGACACGGCCTTCTTGGCCGACGAATCGAACACCTCGTCATTGATCGGCGAGCGCAGGCGGTCGTTATTCAACAGTTTCAAAAGCAAATCCATGGTTTCTTCTTCGACGACGATCTTGCCGTCTTCGATCTTCAGGGCCCAGCCTTCGTCCCGGCACACGCGCATCAGGCTCTCGATGTAGGCAGGTTTGCTGTAGTAGCCGGCGTTCTTGATCGCCGCCAACTTACGCAGGTGGTGCAGGTTCTCACCCACGTAGGTTCGAATGGGCTCCACGTCACTGAGGAAGGACATGGCCGAGAACTCGTCCAGCAGTTCCTTGCTCTTGGTCTTCATGCCTTCGCGGAAATTCATCGACGATTCGAACGCCGATTTGCTGGCAATGAACGTCGTTCCCGCAAAGACGAAGAAGTCAAAGCGCGGATCGATCATGAAGACCTCTTCGTCATCAACATCGACGAGCTTCTGGTCCTGAAAGTACAGCGTCTTCGCCCTCACCGCCTTGCGCGGGCTGTTCAGTGTGTTGATCTTGCTCCACGCGTGCAGGTGCTCACCGTCCTTCTCGAAAAGGACCACGTAGGCGAACGAGCCCAGCAACTCGGCATGGCTCTTGGCCCTCGGGTTGTCAAACCCCTGGTCGATGGCAGCCCGTACCTTGCTGAAGTCTGTCGTGTCCGCATCCAGCGTCAGCAGCGACTCGCCGGGGTCGGCATTGCTGAAGTCGTAGGGCTCCAGCTTGAACTCCCGGTCCTGCACCTGCGCCTTCACGTAGCGCTTGAGCCGTCGCTCGAGCTTCTTGTCGATGGTGACGCGCAACACCGTGTAAACGAAGGGCGGCTGCGCCGGTTTGCGGTGCACCACCCAGAAACTCGTCGCCCACGGCGCCAGATCGATCGCCTTCAGTTTCTTGAGCCGTTGGGCTTCTTTACCGCTCATCGCTGCTCCCTGCCTCGCCTGATGGTTCGGGCTCGGCCGCCACATAGAGATAGTGGGCCAGCCGCTCGAACGTGTATGTGCCACCTATTTTCAACGGAACTCGCGTAATCACCATCGCCTGCGTCTCGACCGGGCCGCGTTTGAAGGTGGCGTCGATCAGCATGTAGCCCGCCATCGCCAGCACCGGGTTGACCAGCACCGTCTGCGTGCGGTAGGCCATGACGAACATCATGGCCATGAAGATCAGCAGGCTGGCCACGGTCGGCCAATCGTTGAGGTCGATTCGAACCACCGACAACATGTAGGGGATGGTGTAGCCGAACATCTCGCCCGACTTGTTCGCGGCTTTGCTGACCTGTACCTGCAAGCCTTCGCGGATGCTGCTCATGGTGCGCAACACCATGGCGCAACTGAACACGGCCAGCACGAGCAGGCCGCCGAACCAGCCAGGGTTCTTTGGCACTGGATAGCTTCCGCTGATATCGAGATCCTTGATGGCCAGGATCAGCAACAGCGGTGCATAGGCGCTGATGAACACGACCAGCGCCACCCAGGGCCGCAAGCGCAGCGACGGGTCGGGCGTGTTCACTGGGATTCCCTCCGCGTTGCGCGTTCAGGGATGAGCGCTTCGAAGCGGCCCGGCGCCCTCATGCCATCACCCACTCGCAGTGCAGCAACTGCTGTGCACTCACCTGCTGCACGAGCTGGGATTCCAATTCGTCGATCAGCGCGTCACGCTTCGCCTGGATCTCATCCTGCCTTGCAAACAGTTCGCGACGGCGCCGGTCGCGTGTGGCTTCCAGGTCGCGCTGGTCACGCTGCGCAGAAAGCTTTTCTGCAAGCGTTGCGGCCCCCTTGCTACGGGTTCGGACCTCTTTGATCCGCCGCTGCAATTCGGCCAGTTGTTGCTCGAGGCTGGCGCGCTGGTCGTCAGCCCAGGCATCCAACTTGTCGCTCTCGGCCGTGAACAACTTCAGGTTGCGGGCTTCCACCACGCCCAGCACCTGCGCGCGCTGGCGCGCCAGCTCGGCGGCAAGGCCTGCCGGGAGCGCATCTTCCTGGCTGCGCCCAGGTTCGGCCACGCCTGGCAGCGAAAGCAGCCGGTCGGCGACGTCGGGGTCGAGCACCGCATCGCCACAGGTGGCGGCCACCAGCAGATGCTCTTCTGCGCTGCCCAGCGATTCCACCCGCAGGCACTGCACTGCGCATCGGCCCACATGGCCCCGCATGGCCTCAAGCACCGTGACTTTGGCGCCGTAGGCCGCGTAGTCAAGCCGCAGGCGCTGGGGCGCCAACGATGCACGCTTGGCGTCTTCGATCAAACGCTGCGCCAGCGGATGCTGCAGGCGGTAGACATGCGCCTCTTCGCTGCGACGCGGCAGTTCATAGCGGCCGAGCGGGATGGCTGCACCCGCGGCGCTTTGGCCGGCGGCAGCTTCAGCCGCCGCCGGTGCAATCGGCAACGAGTTCAGCGTGAATGCATGCCCTGCCGGGTCGAAGTCTGCATGGCGGCCGAGCATGCCGCGGGTCAGGCGCATCAGCAGGCGCTCCATACGGCCCAACGCGGCCGTCGCATCGGCCTGCGCCACCCTCAGGCGCTCCTGCACCTCTTCATCGAAGTTTTCCAGCAGGGCGCGCCGGGCGTTCAGCATGGCGTCGCTGATTTCGCCCGCCAGGTCGAGCTGCAACTGTTCAAACGCAGTGTGAATCTCGCTCGGATGGCGGCAGTTCTGGTAGATGTCGGCAATACGGCGCTCGAAGTCCACGCCGGACTCCAAGGCCCCCAGCACTTCGTCGCTGGCGCCAAACACACCATCGAAGAGCTTGAACTTCTGGTCAAGCAGTTGGAAGACGCGACGGTCGGCCTCGTTGTCGCGGTTGACGAAGTTGACAACCACCACATCGTGCTTCTGGCCGTAGCGATGACAACGGCCGATGCGCTGTTCGATACGCTGTGGGTTCCACGGCAGGTCGTAGTTGATGACCAGCGAACAGAACTGCAGGTTGATGCCTTCCGCGCCGGCCTCGGTGGCGATCATGATCTTGCCGCTGTCGCGGAAGTGTTCCACCAGCGCGGCGCGGGTATCGGCGCTCCGTGATCCGGTGACACGGCCTGAGCCCCGGTGCCGCTCCACCCACTCGGCATGCAACCGGCGCGCCAGCGTGTCGCTGTTGCTGCCGTTGAAGAGCACAACGCCGTCGCCATGCTCGGTTTGGCTGAGCAGTGCCAGAAGGTAGTCCTGCGTCCGGCGTGACTCGGTGAAGATGATGGCCTTGCGCGCTGCACCCAACTCGTGCAGCCGCGCGAACGCCACTTCCAGCGCCTTCAGCAATGCTTGGCCCTTGGCGTTGTCGATGATCGACAGCGCCAGGCTCCGGAAGCCCTCGAGGTCGGCAATCTCGGCCCGGATCGCGGCCTCTTCCTGCGCAGTCTTGGAGCGTTCGGGGCCATCTGCAGCACCTTCAACGGCAACGGGCTCCGCTTCATCGGCTGTCACATCCAGTGCCTCATAGTCGGCGTCAAGTTCTTCGCTCAACGATGCAGGCGCCTTGTCTGCGAGAGACTGCTTCAGCCGGCGGATCAAGGTCTCCAGCGCGCCGCCAATTGCAAACGAACTGGACGCCAGCAGCTTGCGCAGCACCAGCGTGATGAGCTGGCGCTGTGCATTGGGCAACGCGTAGAGGCGGTCGCGCTGTAGGTATTCAGACACCAACTCATACAGGCGAACCTCGTCCGCACCGGGCCGAAATTCTTCCAGCAGCGGGATTCGGCGCGTGTATTTGACGTAAGCCTCGACCTGCCGTCGCAGCGTCCGCTTGCACACGGGCCCGATGCGTTGCTTGAGCGCCGCGAAGCTCTTTTCATCGCGCAGCGCGCCGAACTGTTGACGGAAGCTGTCCAGATCGCCGAAGACCCGGTCATCGATGAAGCTGACCAGTCCATACAGCTCCAGCAGGGTGTTCTGCAGCGGCGTTGCGGTGAGCAGGACCTTGCGCGCAGCCGCCAGTGCATCGCGCAGCGTGCGAGCGGTCTTGTTCTCGGGCTTATAGACGTTGCGCAAGCGGTGCGCCTCATCAAGAACCACCAAATCCCACGGGACGGCAGCAAGCTCACGCGCCTTGCCGGCGGCGAACTGGTAAGAGCAGATGACGATGTTGTCTTCGGTGGCGCCCTCGCTGCCGAGGCCCGCCGCCACGTCGAAGGGATTGGCACGCCCTGCCTTGGCCGCCATCCTGAAGGACCTGGCGTCGAGGATCGTTGCAGGAAGTCCAAACTTGTCGGCCAGTTCCTGGTGCCACTGCTTGCGCAAGTTGGCCGGCGCGATGATCAGCAGACGGCGTCGGCGCTCGGCCCACCGCTGCGCCAACAGCAGGCCAGCTTCGATGGTCTTCCCGAGGCCTACTTCATCGGCAAGGATGACGCCCTTGGACAGCGGGTTTCCCGCTGCGAAAAGGGCTGCATCCACCTGATGAGGATTCAGGTCGACCTGTGCATCGAACAGCGCACCGGCCATGCGGTCCATCGAGCCCGCGGCTCCGCGCAGCGTGAGCCGGTGCGCGAAGTAAGCGAGCTGGTGAGGGCTGTAGGTCATGGCAGTCAGATCGGACCACTTCGATTGTCGGGGCTGCCTGTCCCGACCCGAACCGCAGCCGGCATGCCGAGCCCTTGCGGCCACGTGCCAGCGTTGCGCAGCGCCCAAGCAATTGCGCCCAGCTATACTGGACAAAACATCAGTATAGCGAGGGTTCTCATAGAAGGATCTGTGCGAAGCGCGGCTGAGTTGTCGCGAGAAGGCATCTCGGGTACCTCATGAGCCGCTCCGACGCTGCCGACGCTCAGCTGGCCACCTGAGCCCATTCCTCGGCGGGGATCGGCTACGAACTGTCTCGGTGGGCGCCCAACCTCAGGTGGCCGCGATCGAACGCGGTGGCCGACCAGACCAAGCCGCAGTGATGCCTGTGCGAGGAAGCTTCAGGAAACCGCCTCGGTTGGTGCCAAGGCAACCGCTGCTGCTTCGAGCGCCGCTTCCTCGCCTGAAGGAAGTTCAGCTTCAGGAGTGTCGGCATCGTGATCGCCGGGATCAGCCTTCGCGACGCCATTTCCGGCCCCGAACCTCGGCTTCTTTCCGTCCGGATCATCCTTCTTGGCATCGGCCTCGTTCATCCGTCTCCGGCAGCCCATCGCGAAGTTGCGCATCATCGAGGACAGCGCGAGCACAATCCGCTTGAACCTAGAGCGCTGCTGCTCGACCTGCTTCTCAGTGATCACCTCTTCGATCTCGAGGGTCTGCAGCAGCGGCATCAACTGATCCAGCTTGTGGATCAGCTCGAAGTAGCGGCGTCCGAGGGCCGACGTGATGCCCACTTCGACTTCCAGCGGGACGGTGTCGTAGGTCGCCACCGTCTCGATGCTGTGGTTCTTGAAAAGCAGTTCGGCGCCATCGATGGCCTGGTTGAGCTCCTTGGTGCCCTCGTCCATCTTGTTGCGGACGGCCTGCTCGATCTGCTCGACGTACTCGTGCGGCACCTTGGTCCGGCCCAGCGCCGAGACGAAGTACAGGCTCGCCTGGAAGCTGTAGAAGCAGCGGGCGAAGATGCGCTTGCCCTCGGCACTGGCGAGCCGCGTCTTACGCTTGAGTGACGCCGCCTCGACACGCCGGAAGTCCGCCCGGTACTCGTCCTTGTTCAGGATGCGGCGGTTCGCCTCACCTGTGTCCATCACCGCGAGTTGGATCTTGCTCATGCCGGGTCTCCCTGCGGGTGTGGGTGGTGACATGGCCCGATCTTCCACACCCGAACAAGTCCGCGCCAGCAGAAATCCCGTCGTTTCAGGCCCGGAAACCGGGGGACAGCGGGTGTGAAGGCGATGCGCCGCCATTTCCTGTTGACAGACCGCAAAGCCGGATTTACTGTTTCGTCCGTGCGATAGCTGGCCTCGCACTCAAACCCGGCAAGCCCTCCTACTCGCGCGGCCCCACCCGCGTCGCCCCTCGGGGCACATCCTCCCTGCCGATCGACCTTTCGAGGCGTGACCACGTGCTGGTTCGCGCCGAAAGGTTTCCCTGATCGGTAGCTGGCACACCGATCCAGCGGCTCACGCCGTCTTCAAGCCAGACCAGGCGGCCGGTTCACGACCGGCACTTCACATCACCCCGCGGGGCATTGCGCCCCGCATGGGCCGCGCATTGCCGCCGCTTCCACACCGGAGGCTGCCATGCTCGCAACGAGCGCCACCCATCCCCATCCGATTCACCATCCCCCGCGCGATCCGCTGTTGCAGGCGTTCTTCGCGAATCCCGAGGCATCTGCAGTCACGTCCGACCCGGTACGGCTGCAGGACATGCCGCCGCAGGCGCA
>CAZBUU010000036.1:0-25549 GCA_964495125.1 uncultured Rubrivivax sp. | reverse complement strand
CGTCACCGTCATCGTCCCCGCCTCGAACGCGCCGCGGAAGGTGAGCTGCCAGTTCGTCACCACGTTGCCGGGCAGCACCGCGCCCACTACGCCCTGGCGCGAGGTGGCGAAGGTCATCACCGAGCCGAAGTCGAAGGCGATGCTGGGGATGTCGGTGGCCATCTTCACGTCGGCGGCGCCCACGCCCAGCCACCAGTTGGCCAGGAAGGGCGAGTTGAAGCCGGGCGTGAACACCGTGCCGTGCAGGAACCAGGTGGGCGACGTGGCCGTGAGGTCCGGGCTCACCGCGGCGTAGAAGGCCGCGGCCCCATTGGCGCCGCCGGTGGGCGTGGCCTCGATGGCCAGCCCCGGGTCCAGCGCCGCCGGCACGCCGCTGCCGCGCAACGCCAGGGCCAGCGCCGGCGAGTTGGTGGCGTAGCTGAGCGTGTAGTTGTTGATGGAGGTGTTGGGGTCGGTGGCCGTGCCGTCGGGCGAGAAGATCATGGCGCCGATCTGCGCCACGCGGCCGGGCCTTGCCGGCAGCGCGCCCACCTTCATGGCGCTGCAGTCGGCCACGCGGATCACCAGCTTGGCACCGGCGGCGTCGGTCACCGGCGTGAAGCGCAGCGGCAGCAGCGCGCGCACCTTCACGGCATCGGCCGCGGCCACGCCGACGAACTCGGTGCAGCCGCCGAACTGCACCACCAGCGGCCCGTTGCCGCCGTGGGCCGAGGCGACGCCGGCAGCGGCCAGGGTGGCCAGCAGGGCCAGTGCGCGGGGAATGGGGAGCAGGGTCATGAAGGCCTCCGGGTGATCTGGGTTGGGGCGCGGATTCTTCGAGCAGCGCCCCGCGCCTGTCCAGATGGCAAGCTCGGGGGGGACCTTCAGCGGGTGGCCCGGCTCAGCCCGACTTGCCGCGCAGCGCCGCCAGCTTCGCCAGCCTCGGCGTCACCATCGGCACCGTGAGCATGGTGCTGGCCAGCGCCATCAGCAGCAGCGCGGTGAAGGTGCCGGAGGTGATCACGCCTTTGTCCAGCAGCACGTTGGCGAAGATGATCATGATCAGCGCCTTGGTCTGCAGCAGCCAGCCGATGAGCCCGGCCTCGCCCGGCGCCCAGCGCAGCAGGCGCCCGGCGACGTGCAGCCCCAGCAGCTTGCCGCCCACGCTGGCCGCCAGCAGCAGTGCGGCCACGCCGAAGACGGTGGCGCCGCCCAGCGTCCACTGCGTGCGCAGCCCGGTGCTCAGGAAGAACACCGGCATCACCACCAGCAGCACGTGGTGGCGCAACAGGTCCATGCGCCCCTGGTTGAACCAGCGGCTGTCGCACACCGCGCCGGCGATGAAGGCGCCCACCATGTAGTGCAGGCCCGACCAGTCGGCGCCCAGGGCGCAGGCCAACAGCCAGATCAGCGCCAGGTACCAGCGATCGCGCTCGGGCGCGCGCGGCATGAGGCGTCGGAAGGCCCAGGACGCGGCGGCGAAGAGGGCCAGGAAAGCGGCCTGGCGGCCCACGCGCTGCCAGTCCATCAGGATCAGCGCCAGCACGCCCCAGATGGCGATGTCGTCCAGGCTGGCGTAGCGCAGGATGCGCTGGCCCAGCGGCTGGCGCAGGATCTCCAGCTTCTCCATGAAGAGGATCAGGATGGGCAGCGCCGTCACCGCGCAGGCCATGCCGATGCCCAGCACGAACTGCCAGGGCAGCGCCTGGGCGCCGATCCAGCCTTCCAGGCCCAGCAGCGGCAACGCGGCCAGGCTGCCGGCCACCAGGGGCACGCCCAGCGCCAGGCCGGCGGTGAGGCTGGTCTCGCCACGGTGTTTCCAGGCCTGGCCGAGGTCCAGCTCCACCCCGGCGATCCACACGAAGAGCATCACCGCCCACCAGGCCACGCCGTTGAGCGAGCCGATCACCGCCGGCGTGAACACCGTGGCGTAGGCCTGCGGCCACACGGCGCCCAGCACGCCCGGGCCGAGCAGGATGCCGGTGAAGATCTGCACCACCACCAGCGGTGCCCAGTAGTCGGTGCGGCCCAGGCGCCACACGGCGTAGGGCAGCGTGAACACCGCCAGCATGGCGACGAGGAAGAGTTCGGTGGTGTTCATGGCGGCGGCGTGGCGCGCGAATCTACCCCAGCGGTAACCCGCATCCCATCCGTGTCCGCTATAAGGCGCGCATGGCAAAGATCGTGGTGAGTGGCGAGGCGCTGATGGACGTCTTCGCCGCCGGTGAAACGCCCACCGGCCTGGCCCTGGACGCGCGCATCGGCGGCAGCCCCTTCAACGTGGCCGTGGGGCTGCGCCGGCTGTCGCAGCAGGCCGCCTTCTTCGGCGCCGTGTCGAACGGCTTCCTGGGCGACCGGCTGATGAAGGCGCTTCAGGACGAAGGCGTGGACACGGCCTGCACCGCCCGGCTGGACGCCCCCACCACGCTCAGCCTGGTGGGCCTGGACGCCCAGGGCGTGCCCCGCTACGCCTTCTACGGCGAAGGTGCCGCCGACCGCCGCCTGCCCCTGCAGGCGCTGGCCAACGTGCCCGCCGCCGAGGCCTACCAGTTCGGCAGTTATGCCATGGTGGTGGAACCGGTGGCCGGCACGCAGCGTGCGCTGGTGGAGCGCGAGTGCGCGCGCGCCGTGATTGCCTACGACCCCAACATCCGCCTGAACGTCGAGCCCGACCTGGCGCGCTGGCGCGACACGCTGGCCTGGATGCTGCCGCGCACCACGCTGCTGAAGGTGAGCGACGAAGACCTGTCGCTGCTCTACCCCGGCACGGCCCCCGCCGACCTGGCCGCGCACTGGCTGACCGCCGGCGTGGCGCTGGTGGTGGTGACGCGCGGCGGCGAAGGCGCCTGGGCCTGGACGGCCCGGCAGCACGTCGCGGTGCCGCCCGTGAAGGTGGCGGTGGTGGACACCGTGGGCGCCGGCGACACCTTCCAGGCGGCGCTGCTCACGGCGCTGGCCGAATGCGGCTGGCTCTCGCGCGAGGCGTTGGCGGCGCTGGACGCCGCGCAGCTGCAGCGCGTGCTGCACTTCGCCGCGCAGGCCGCTGCCATCACCTGCAGCCGCCGCGGCGCCGACCTGCCGCGCCGCGGCGAACTGCCGGTGGTCTAGGAGCCCGGCTTGGCCCGGCCCCTGAAGCTGCCGCCCATCCACGCGCTGATGGCCTTCGAGGCGGCAGCGCGGCTCGGCGGCTTCGGCCCCGCGGCGGAAGAGCTGTGCGTCACCGCCAGCGCCATCAGCCACCGCATCCGCCTGCTCGAGAGCCAGCTCGGCGAAGCCCTCTTCGACCGCACGCCCGGCGGCGTGCGCCTGAACGGCGCCGGGCAGCGCTACCTGCAGGGCGTGCGCGAAGCCTTCGAACGCCTGGCCCACCTGGGCGGCCAGGGCGAGGCGGCACCGCTGCGCCTGAGCGTCGGCGCGCCGCCGACCTTCGCGCGCAACCTGCTGATCCCCGCGCTGCCGGGCTTCTACCGGCTGTGGCCCGACATCGAGATCGAGGTCGACATCGCCGCGCCGCTGCAAAGCAAGCCCGAGCGGCACGACGTGGACATCCGCTGGGGCAGCGGCAGCTTCGACGGCCGGCCCGCGCTGAAGCTCTTCGACGACGAGATCGTGGTGCTGGCCGCCCCCGGCTACGCCGCCGCGCACGGCCTGCAGGCGCCGGCGGCGCTGGCCGGCGCCGAACTGCTGCGCACGCGGCTGCTGCCCTGGAAGCCCTGGTTCACGGCCGCCGGCCTGGACTGGCCCGAGCCCAGCCGCGGCCCGCTCTTCGCCGACCTGGGCATCCTGCTGGAAGCCGCCGCCAGCGGCCTGGGCGTGGCGGCCTGCACGCGGCGCGTGGCCGAGAGCTGGCGCGCACGCGGGCAGCTGGAGCCGCTGTTCGGCATCAGCGCGCCTTCGCCGTTGAGCTACTTCCTGTTGCTGGACGCCGAAGCGGCCGGCCGCCCGGAGGTGGTGGCCTTCGCCGACTGGCTGGGCGCCAGCCTGGCCGGAGCCCCTGGGGTTTCCACGGGCTGAATTTTCTGGAGCCGGGGGCTGAAAAAGCTGCGCTTGCCGCCGCGCGCCCGGGCAACGACCATGCGCTGCCCCGCCTCGCCGGCCGGGGCGTCCGATCCACTGCCCTGGTGAGCCCATGCGCACGAACAGCCCGCCGCGCCCGCAGCGCGTGTACTTCTTCTCCACCTGCCTGGTGGACCTGGCCGCGCCGCAGGCCGGCATCGACGCCATCACGCTCATCCGTGACGCCGGCATCGAGGTCGACTTCCCGAAGGCGCAGAGCTGCTGCGGCCAGCCGGCCTTCACCAGCGGCTACACCGAAGAGGCCCGCCGCGTGGCGCGCATGCAGCTGGAACTGTTCCCCGAGCCCTGGCCCATCGTCGTGCCTTCGGGCTCCTGCGCCGGAATGATCGTGCACGAGTGGCCGCGCCTGTTCGCGGACGACCCGGCGCTGACCGCGCGTGTGGCGAACATCGTGCCGCGCGTGGTGGAGTGGAGCTTCTTCGCGCGCGACGTGCTGGGCCTGGCGCCGGCCGCCGCCACCCCCGCGCCCCGGCCGGTGAAGGTGGCGCTGCACACCTCCTGCGCCGCGCGGCGCGAGATGGGCAGCCACGTGCCCGGCGAGGCCCTGCTGCGTGCGCTGCCCGGCGTGGAACTGATGGAGCCTCAGCGCAACGCCGAATGCTGCGGCTTCGGCGGCACCTTCTCGGCGCGGCACCCGGCGATCAGCGGCGCCATGGTGCACGAGAAGGTGGACACGCTGCGCGACAGCGGCGCCGAGGTGGTGGTCAGCGCCGACTGCGGCTGCCTGCTCAACATCCACCACGCCGCCGAGAAGCGCCGCGCCCAGGGCGAGGTGCTGCCGCGCTTCGTGCACCTGGCCAGCTTCCTGCGCGAACGCCTGGGCGCCGGCGACGCCGCCCAGCAGGTCACCGACTGAACCCGAGGCCCGCCATGGACCAGCCGAGCACCCCCCTGCCCGACACCCGCGCCGCGCGCAGCGCCATCCTCGGCCTGCTGCGCGGCGGCACGCCACCCACGCCGCTGCCGCGACCCGACCTGCAGCCCTACCGGGCCGGCCCCTACGGGCGCGGCAGCCTCGGCCCGCGCCTGGACCCCGCCACCCTGGTGGCCGGCTTCGAAGCCGCGGCACGGGCCTGGCGCGCCGAGGTGCGGCACGCGCAGCCCGACGACTGGCCGGCCGTGCTGAAAGCCGAGCTGGCCGCGCGCGGCTGCCGGCACGTGGCCGTGGGCACGTCGCCGCGGCTGCAGGCGGGCCTGGCCGAGGCACTGCAAGGCCTGAAGGTCAGCCGCTTCGACCGCCCGCTGGAAACCTGGAAGGCCGAACTCTTCGACGAGGTGGACGTCGGCATCACCGACACGCTGGCCGGCGTGGCCGACACCGGCACGCTGGTGCTGCAGCCGGGGCCGCAGGAGCCACGCACGCTGTCGCTGGTGCCGCCGCTGCACGTGGCGCTGCTGCGCGCGAGCACGCTGCACGCCAGCCTGCCTGCCGCCTTCCTGGCGTTGGCCCCGGAAGCCGACATGCCCGCCAACCTGCTGCTCGTCACCGGGCCGTCCAAGACCGCCGACATCCAGCAGGTGCTGGCCTACGGCGCACACGGCCCGAAGGCGCTGGTGATCATCGTTGTTCACGACACCCCGCCGGCCGAAGGAGTGCAGCCATGAGCGCCCCCGCCGTGCACGAGGCGCCGCTGCAGTTCGTCGACCCGCGCCAGTTCAAGGCGCGCTCGCAGGTCGCCGTGGACGACGAGCACCTGCGGCGCAGCTTCCGCAGCGCGATGGACTTCCTGCAGGGCAAGCGCGCCGCGCACTTCGGCGACGCCCCGGCCTTCGACAGCCTGCGCCAAGTGGGCGAGGCGATCCGCCAGTACAGCCTGTCGCGCCTGCCCGAGCTGCTGGAACGGCTGGAGCAAAGCCTCACCGAACGCGGCGTGCAGGTGCACTGGGCCAGCACGCCGGACGAGGCCAACGCGATCTTCCTGGCCATCGCGCGGCGGCATGGCGCCACGCGCATGATCAAGGGCAAGTCGATGGTCAGCGAGGAGATCGAGCTGAACCACCGCATGGCCGAGCAGGGCGTGAGCTGCCTGGAGACCGACCTGGGCGAGTACATCGTGCAGCTGGCCGGTGAGCGGCCCAGCCACATCATCATGCCGGCCATCCACAAGACCAAGGAGCAGATCGGCCAGCTCTTCGAGCAGCACATCCCCGAGACGCCCTACACCAGCGACGTGGACACGCTGGTGGCCATCGGCCGGCGCACGCTGCGCAACGAGTACCGCGACGCGAAGATCGGCGTCTCGGGCGTGAACTTCATGGTCGCCGACACCGGCACGCTGGTGCTGGTGGAGAACGAGGGCAACGGCCGCATGTGCACCGGCGTGCCCGAGGTGCACATCGCCATCACCGGCATCGAGAAGGTGGTGGAGAGCCTGGACCACGTGCTGCCGCTGTTCAGCCTGCTCACGCGCTCGGCCACGGGGCAGGCGGTGACGACCTACCTCAACGTCATCACCGGCCCGCGCCGGCCGGGCGAACTGGACGGCCCGCGCGAGCTGCACCTGGTGCTGCTGGACAACGGCCGCACGCAGGCCTGGCGCGACGCCGACTTCCGCCCGACGCTGCAGTGCATCCGCTGCGGCGCCTGCATGAACCACTGCCCGGTGTACGCACGCATCGGCGGGCTGGCCTACGGCACCACCTACCCGGGGCCTATCGGCGCCATCATCTCGCCGCACCTGCTGGGCCTGGACCCGACGCGAGACCTGCCCACCGCCAGCAGCCTGTGCGGCGCCTGCAGCGAGGTCTGCCCGGTGGGCATTCCCATCCCGGAGCTGCTGATCCAGCTGCGCCGCGCCAGCAAGCACGACGTCGACCCCGGCCGCCTGCCGCTGGCCGGCCAGGGCAGCGCGAAGAGCTGGCCCGAGGCGCTGGCCTGGCGCGGCTGGGCCTGGCTGAACGAGCACCCGCGGCTCTACCGCCTGGCCCTGGCCTGCGCGCGGCCGCTGCGCAGCCTGATGCCCGGCTGGCAGGGCGGCTGGACGGTGCACCGCACGCCGCTGCGCGTGGCGCGGCGCGGGCTGCGCGAGCGGCTGGCCGAGCGCGAGGGACGCTAGAAGGGCGCGCCTTCGGTGGCTTCAGCCACCCGGGGCGCCTGGGCCGTCACCGGCTCTTCCTGCAGGCCGCCCAGGGCGTTCAGCAGTTCGGGGATGAGCTGCTGCATCTCGCCCGTCATCAGCGCCACGTCGGCGTCGAAGTGGTCGTCGCCCTGGTTGGCGCCGGCATCGGCGCCGGCGCCTTCCAGTGCCACGTCCAGCAGCTTGATGGACTTCAGCGTCAGCGCTTCCGTCAGCACGAAGCTCACGCGCCCGGCCCAGGTGAGCGCCAGCCGCGTGGGCACCTTGCCCTGCTGGATGTGCGCGGCCACCTCGTCGATGTCCAGCGTGTGGCGGGCATAGCGCACGGCGGGCTTCTCGCCTTCGGGGGCCTTCAGCTCGCAGTCGCGGTCGATGCTGAAGCCGCTGGGGCCTTCCTTTTCGGTGAGCCACATCGCCATGGCGGTGGAGGGCGCCAGCTGCGTCTGCAGTGACGACAGGCGGCAGCCGCCGGCCAGCAGGTCGAGCAGCCGCGTGACCACGGCATCGGCCTTCTTCACGCTGCCCGCGCCCACCACCACGAACTTGGCCTTCGCGTCCACCCACACCAGCGTCTCGCCGCGCTTGGGAAAGGCGCGTGGCAGCAGCGCGTGCACCACCGCTTCCTTCAGCTCCTTCACGCGCTTGCCCTTGGGGCGGCGGCCGGTGTCCTTCTCGATCTTGTCGAGCTCGGCCTCCACCTGCGTCTTCACCACGCTGCCGGGCACGGCCTTGGTCTCGGTGGCCAGCTTCAGGATCAGCTGCCCGCCCACGCTTTCGGCCAAGGCGCCCTGGCCGTCACCGCGCGGGCCCACCCAGCCGTGCGACTCGGGCTGCGAAGCGCCGCACTCCACGAAGCGCGCCGCGGACAGGCGCTTCTCGAATTCCGCCAGCGTCGGCGGTTCCCAGTGTTCGATGCGGTAGATGAAGGCGTTCTTGAACATGGCGGCGGGTGGGAGCAGGGGCGCGGATTCTAGGTGGCGCGCCCCGGCCGACATCTGCACCGGCCGTTCACACCGGGCGTTTGGCGCCGGCCGCGATCTTCAGCACGGTGGCGGCCACGCGCCTGGCCCGCGTCTCGGGGCGCTTGGCGTCCAGCACCCACTCGATGAACTCGCGGCGGTGGCTGGGGGCCAGGGCGTCGAAGCGGCCGCGCAGGTCACCCTTCGCGGCCAGGGCTTCGGCCAGGTCGGCGGGCAGGGCAGGCACGGGCTTCGGCGGCTTCTTCGCCGCCGGTGCGGCGGGCTCGTGGGCGCGGGTCAGGGCGTCCTTCACCAGCGCCTTCAGCGCCGCCTTCGTCGGCAGGTCGGCCTTCGAGGTGATGCGGCCGAACTGGCCCATGGCCTCGCCTTCCTTGCCGGTGTCGGCCACCTCGCGGCCCTTCCAGAAGCCGAAGCCGCAATGGGCCTTGAAGGCCGCCATGTGCGCGATGTTGCGGCCTTCGAAGACGAAGAAGGGCATGCCCCACTTCATGTCTTCCTGCAGGCCCGGCGCGGCGGCGTGCACGGTGTCGCGCAGCCAGGCCAGCAGCGGCTGCGCGAAAGGCGCGGCCTGGGCGATGTAGGCATCGACGCGGGGGTCGCGTGGGAGCATGGCGATCTCCTTGTTCGCAGGTTCTCGTTCAGACGCGGATGTAGATCCGGCGACGGTCGAGCCAGAACGCCAGGGCCGCGTAGACGGCCAGGTTGGCGCAGGCGAACAGGAACGAGCCCAGGCGTGGGTCGCTCCCGAGGTCTGCGAAGACATGCCGGTACAGCCAGGGCAGCGGGCTCGTCCACACCGCCACCCCCTCGACGTTCGAGCCCGCCGGCCATCGACACAGCGCCAGCACACGCGGCACGAAACCCGAGAGCACGAAGACGAACAGCGGGTTGCGGCCGAAGACCTCGAAGAAGCGCACCCAGCCGGCCTGCTCGGCCGGGCGGCGGCGGATCTCGATGAGCCACACCATCAGCGCCAGCAGCAGCATGGCCGAGCCGGTGGTCAGCAGCACGTAGCTGGGCGTCCAGATCTTCTTGTTGATGGGCAGCGCGTTGGACCATAGGCCGGCCACGAAGAGCAGCGGCAGCGCGTGCCACAGCAGCCAGCGGACGAGCGCCGCGTCGGCCGGCGCGCCGCGGATGCGCACGCCCACCCACCCACCGAGCAGCACCTGCGCGATGGCGGGCGCGGTGCTGGCCAGGCCTTCGGGGTCGAAGGGCACGCCCTCGCCGCGGTAGAGGTGCGCTTCGCCGAGCAGCGCCTTGTCCACCGCGGTGCCGAACCAGCCGGCCAGGCTGTAGGGGTCGCCCGGCGCGCCCAAGCCGACGTAGACGGCCCAGGTGCCGAGCAGCAGCACGGCGATGGCGGCCAGCGCGCCGCGGCGCCCGAAGAGGCCGACGATGAGCGCCGCGAAGCCGAAACACAGCGCGATGCGCTGCAGCACGCCCATCGTGCGCAGCGTGCCGAAGTCCTTCAGCACCAGCGCGCCTTCGGGGCTCCAGCGCACGAAAGGCGAGGCGTTGAGGAAGAGCCCGATGGCGAAGATCAGCGCGGTGCGTTTCGCCACCCGGCGCCAGAAGGCGGCGTCCGGCTCGGCCGGCATCACCAGCGCCAGTGCGTTGCCGACGGCGAACAGGAAGAAGGGGAAGACGAGGTCCGTCGGCGTCCAGCCGTGCCAGGGCGCGTGCGCCAGCGGCGGGTAGAGGTGGCTCCAGCTGCCGGGGTTGTTGACGAGGATCATCAGCGCCACGGTGGCGCCGCGGAAGGCGTCGAGGGAGCGGAAACGTTCGCTCATGGGCACGCAGCGGGCGGGAGCATGGCCGTGCATTCTCGGCCTGGAAAGTACCGAGGGCGACGTCCGCAATGCCGTGGACGCGCAAGCTGGCCCCGCGGGCCATCGCTGCGTATGCTGACTTCACCCCTGTCGAGGAGCACCCGCGAAGCCGCGTGGCCACCGCACTCCACGGACAAGGCCACACGCCGGAGCCCACGACACCATGTTCTTCGAACGCACCGCCTGCCTGGCCCTGGCAACCATCGCCCTGGCACTCGCCAGCGCGCCGGCAGCACGCGCCCAGGTACCGGTGGCGGGCCTGCGGGACGCCTCCGCCGCGACCGGCGTCTGCGCGCTCGGCGGCCCACGCTTCCGCGCCACGGCCGAAGGCGTGCTCGACCTCGTGACAGGGCTCGTCTGGTCGCGCTGCGCACTGCCCACCCGCTTCGACGCCGCGACCGGCCGCTGCGAGGGGACCGTCGCCGCCACCGACTCCTTCGAGGTGGCGCAGAGGCTCGTGCAAGGCACGGCCGCCGAACCCGGCGGTGGCTGGCGCCTGCCCAGCATCGACGAGCTCAGCGCCGTGTTCGCGCCCGGTTGCGGCCCCGCAGATCTGAAGCGCTCGCCGCTCTCGGAGGCAGGTGGGCTGCCTCTGTGGTCGGCTTCGCGGGGCGATGGGGACACGGCTTGGCAGATGGACCTGGAGAGCCCGTCATGGAAGGCCCAGGCCGTGCCCGCCGAATCGTCGCCGGCCGTCATCCTGGGCATTCGCCGGATGGCCACGCCAGTCAGCGCCGGGCAGCCCGGCGCGGGGGCCGTCAGCGACACCGAGATCGGTGCCTACTACCACCAGCATCCCCGGCTCTTTGCCGAGCGCCGCGTCTACAGCCTTGCCGAAGTCGACATCGACGCCCGCCCGGACCAGCTGCCCGGGCTGCGGGACCGGCTGGGCGCCGCGAACTCGCTGAAGGCGTTCATCGACCAGCTGGGCGCCGACGGCTTCACGTACACCACGACACAAGCGCACCGGGCGGCCGAACAGCTGGCGCCCGCCGTGCTGGAGTCGGTCTCGCAGCTGAAGGAGGGCCAGGGCAGGTTCATGCCCCGGCCCGGGGGCGCGCGCGTTCTCATCCTGCTCGGCTCCCGGGCGCAGCCCGTGACGCTGGACCAGGTGCGGGAGGTCATCGCGAAGGTGCTGTCAGCGCGCCAACGCCGTTAGGTCGCCGGCGCCAGGCCCGGTGGGCTCACACCAACGCACCATGCACGCTGCCGCCGGCGGCCGCCAGACGCGCCTCGGCTTGTGCTTCGTCGACGCCGGCCTTCAGCATCACGATGGCCGTCTTGACCTTCAGCCCGCAAGCCGCCAGCGCCTCCCGCGCCGCGGCCTCATCGGCCCCCGTGGCCGCCACCGTCAGCCGCAACGCCCGCTTCTCCAGCTTCGCATTGGTGGCCCGCAGGTCCACCATCAGGTTCCCGTACACCTTGTTCAGCCGCACCATCACCGCGCTGCTGAAGGTGTTGAGCGCGATCTTCTGCGCCGTGCCCGCCTTCAGCCGCGTGCTGCCGCTGATGACCTCGGGCCCCGTGTCCAGCAGCACGCCGAACTCGCAGGCGGCCAGCAGCGGCGCGCCAGGGTTGTTGGCGAAGCCCACCGTCAGCGCGCCGGCGGTCCGCGCTGTTTGTGCGGCAGCCACCGTGTAGGGTGTGCCGCCGGACGCGGCCAGCAGCAGCACCACGTCGTTGGCGGTGAGCGCCAGCGCGGTGATGTCGGCACAGCCGGCTTCGCGGCTGTCTTCGGCGCCTTCGACCGCAACGAACAATGCACGCTCGCCACCGGCCAGAAGCGCGGGCGCTCGCTCGCGTGTCCAGCCGAAGGTGGGATACAGCTCCACGCTGTCCAGCAACCCCAGCCGGCCGCTGGTGCCGGCGCCCACGTAGATGAGCCGGCCGCCGGCGCGAAGCCGCGGCGCGGCGGCGTCCACGGCCTGCGCCAGCACCGGGCCGGCGTCGCGCACGGCGCGGGCGGCCTCGGCCTGGTCGGCGGCGAGCGCGTCGACGAGCGTGGCGGTGTCGTAGCGGTCGAGCTGCGCGTGCGCCGGGTGCGGCTGCTCGGTGCGGGGCAAGGGGGGCGTGTTCACAGCCGGATCATCGCGCTTTCGCTCAGCCGGCCCAGGCGGTCCACCGCAGCCACGGCCACGGCATCGGCGCCGGGGGCGATGACCACGCGCTCCTGCGCGGCCTGCACGGCAAAGCGCCAGGCGCCGCCGCTGCGTTGCCAGACGGCCCAGCGCCGCGCGGGCTCTCCGGGCGCGGGTTCGATGCTCACCACCTGCGCCTTGGCCCGCAGCACCGGCGTGCCCACCAGCGGCGCGCTGAGCCAGGTCGTCACCGGCACCAGCGCGGGCTCGCCGTAGGCCTTGAGCTTCAGCAGCGCGGCCAGGTTCTGCGGGTCCTTCTCGGGCGTCAGCGAGACCAGGCTGAAGTGGATGTGCCCGCCCGCCGCCGGCCGCGCGCGCACGGTGTCGATCTGGTCCACGAACTCTCGCGCCGGCCAGGGGTTGTTCGCCGCGCGTGCCTGGCTGGTGAAGAGGCCCGGCCAGATGTGGCGCTGCTGCGGATTGGTGGCGAGCCAGTAGTCCAGCAGCACCGGAAACTGCTGGCCCTCGCGCGCGATGGGCCAGTAGAGCTGCGGCGCCCAGTAATCCAGCCAGCCCTGTTCCAGCCAGCGCTCGGCGTCGGCGTAGAGCTTGTCGAACTGGCTGAAACCGGTGATGCCCGGCGGCCGGCGGTCGGGCCGCGGCAGGCCGAAGGGGCTGACGCCGAAGCGCACATGCGGCTTCACGTCACGCACGGTGCGCTGCAGGGCACGCACCATGTCGTCCACCTGCGCGCGGCGCCAGTCGTCGCGCGCCAGCGGGCCGCCGCCCAGCTGGTAGCGGGCCCAGGCCTCGTCGTCGGGGAAGGGGACGTCGGCGCCGTCGGCCTGTACCGGGTAGGGGTAGAAGTAGTCGTCGATGTGCACGCCGTCCACGTCGTAGCGGCGCAGCACGTCGGCGACGACCGCCAGCGTCTGCGCCACGGCGGCAGGTTCGGCGGGGTCCATCCACAGTTGGTCGCCGTAGCGTTTCACCACGGCCAGCTGGCGCACCGCGATGTGGTTGGGCGCCAGCGCACTCTTGGCGGCCGTTGGCCGCGCGCGGTAGGGGTTGAACCAGGCGTGCAGTTCCAGGCCACGGCGGTGCGCTTCCTGCACCCAGAAGGCCAGCGGGTCCCACGGCGCTTCGCCCGGCGCCCAGGGCGCCTTGCCCTGCTCGCCGCTGAGCCACTCGGCCCAGGGCTCCAGCGTGGACGGGTAGATGGCGTCGCCCGCCGGCCGCACCTGCAGGATGAGGGCGTTGAGGTTCAGCGAGCGAGCGCGCTCCAGCAGGGCCACGGCCTCGGCGCGCATTGCCATGGCCGTGAGGCCGGGCTTGCTGGGCCAGTCGATGTTGGCCACGGTGGCCACCCAGGCGCCGCGGAACTCGCGCGGCGCGGGCGGTGGCAGCTCCTCGGGGGCGAAGGGCTTCGCGGGGGCCGGCTCGGGCCGCGTTTCCGCCGGCGGCGTGGCCACCATGGCGCCGCAGCCGGCCAGCCAGCCCGCCGCGGCGGGCAGCAGGGTGCGGCGCTTCACTTCGCGGGCGTTGCGGCCCGGGCCGCCTCGCGCTCGCGGCGGTACTGCTCGTAGCTCATGGCGCTGCTCTTCTCGCAGCGCTGGCGCTCGTCGCGGTCGGCGATGCGCTGGCACTCCTGGTGCTGCCAGCCTTGCGCGACGTTGTAGAGCTGCTGCGACGAGCAGCCCGCCAGCAGGGCCAGCGTGGTGAGGGCCAGGATCTTCATGGCTTGGGCGGCTCCGGCAGCGGGTTGGTCAGCACCCACAGCAGCGCGGCGCTTTCGGCGTCCACCAGCCCGTCGTACTTCGTCGGGCGGTAGCGCATCTGGAAGTTCATCACCACGCGCTCGGTCTGCCGGTCGGGCAGGCCGGTCAACTCGATGGCATAGCCGTGCTGCGCCAGCGCCTTCTGCACCCAGGCGATGTCGGCGGGCGTGGCCTCGAACTCGGCGCGCTTGGCGGCCACGCGCGCCGGGTCCGGCAGGGGCGGCGTGATGCCCAGCTCCGACAGCAGCTTCCACGGGAAGGTGGGGCCGGGGTCTTCCTTGTACGAGGGTGACACCTCGCCGTGGCCCAGGATGCGCTCGGGCTTGATCTCGTGGCGGCGCACGATGTCCTTCACCAGCGGGATCAGCGCGTCGATCTGCTCTTTCGGGAAGGGCGCGAAGATCTTGCGGCCGTCGGGCAGCTGCACGTAACCGGGATGCACGATCTCGATGCCGATGCTGCTGCTGTTCAGGCGCTTGTTGTCCTTCCACGCGCTGGCGCCGCTGTGCCAGGCGCGGCGGTTTTCGTCCACCAGGCGGTAGACGACGGGCTGCGCGTCGTCGGTCAGCAGGTAGTGCGAAGACACCTGCTGCTCGGTGAGCACGCGGATGGAGTTCTTCTTGTCCAGCACCGTGTAGTGCAGCACCAGGAACAGCACGCGGCTGTCCTGGCCCTTGGCGGTGTAGGTGGTGTCCACGGGCACGCCGCCCGGGCCGCTGAGCGTGGAGCAGCCGGCCAGGAACAGCGCGGCCAGCAGGAGGGCAAGGCGTCTCATGGGCTGCATTGTGCCGGGCCACAATCGGGCCGATGCTGCGCCGCTGCCTTCTCGCTTCGCTCCTCGCCTTCGCCGCCGGGCCGGGCGCGGCCCAGGACACGCTGCCGCCGCCCGTGCTGGCGGCGCTGAAGGCGGCCAACGTGCCGGCCGACGCCCTGGGCGCCGTGGCCCTGCCGCTGGGCTTCCGCGCGCTGCCCTGGCGCCACCGCGCCGCCGAGCCCATGCAGCCGGGCTCGTCGATGAAGCTCGTCACCGCCACGGTGATGCTGGACAGGCTGGGCGCACACCTCACCACCGGCACGAAGCTGCTCAGCGCCGCGCCGCTGGAAGACGGCGTGCTGCGCGGCGCGCTGGCGCTGCAGGGCGGCAGCGACCCCGACTTCGGCGCCGAGCGCCTGTGGACGATGCTGCGCGAACTGCGCGATGCCGGCGTGCGCAAGATCGAAGGCGACCTGCTGCTGGACCGCAGCCGCTTCCGCCCCGAACGCCTGGACGTGGGCGCGCCGCCCTTCGACGAGCGCCCCGAGAGCTGGTGGAACGTGATCCCCGACGCGCTGCTCTTCGACGGCGGCCTGCAGCGCATCGAGATCGTGGCCACGGCCGAGGCCGTTTCGGCGCGCCTGGTGCCTTCGGTGGCCGGTGTGCGCGTGGACAGCAGCGCCCTGCGCCTGAACGACAAGCCTTGCGCCGACTGGGACGCCGAATGGCAGCTGCCGCGCGCGGTGGACGACGCCGCCCAGCCCGGCGCCGTGGTGGTGCAGCTGCAGGGCGCCTTCCCGCGCAACTGCACGCGCAACGACGCGATGCAGCTGGTGGACCGTTCGCGCTGGATCGGCCTCGTGTTCGCGCAGCTCTGGCAGCAGCTCGGCGGCGAGTGGGCCGGCCGCGTGAGCGAAGCGGCGGCGCCTGCCGGTGCCCGCGTGCTGGCCGAACGCCGCGGCCGCCCCTGGGGCGAGGTGATGCGGCCGGTGATCAAGACCTCGGACAACACGCTGTCGCGGCTGCAGTTCCTGGAACTCGGCGTGCCGGCGATGGCCGGTGCGCCGGCGGAAACCGCCACGCTGACCCTGGCGCGCGAGATGGTGCCGCGCTGGTTCGCCGAGAAGCGCATCGAAGCGCCAGGCCTGGTGATGGACAACGGCTCGGGGCTCTCGCGCAGCGAGCGCATCACGCCGCTGACCATGGCGCGGCTGCTGGAGTGGGTGCGCAACAGCAAGCATGCGGCCGACCTGGGCGCCACGCTGCCCACGGCGGGCGTGGACGGCACGATGCGCAACCGCCTGAAGACCGGCCCGGCCACCGGCGTGGCGCGGCTGAAGACCGGCACGCTGAAGAACGTGGTGGCGGTGGCGGGCTACATCGTCGACCAGCGCGGCCGGCCCTGGGCCGTGGCCTTCATGGTCAACCACGACAACGCGCCGCGCGCGCGACCGGTGCTGGATGCACTGGTGGACAGCTTCATGCGCACTTCGCCGCAGCGCTTCATGGGGCCGCCACGGGCGGTGGGGCCGCAGGGCGAGGGGCCGTAGAGGGTCAGGCGCGAGGGGCCGCGCGGCGCGCGCGCTTCCTGGGCGCCGGGGCATAGTCGGCGGGCGGTTCGTGGGCCGTGGTGTCGAAAGGGTTCACGACGACCAGCGCGCCGAACCGGCGCCCCGCCTGGAAGTCCTCGCTGTAGAGCGTGTCACAGCAGCCCTCCAGCGCCGCCTGCACGATGAGCGCATCCCAGCTGCGCAGGCGGTCGCGCTGCGCACGCTCCATGGACGCCAGTGCGGCGGCAGGGCCGGGCGTCACCACCACGTGCGCTGTGAGCAGACGCAGCAGGGCATGCACTTCGACCGGGTCGCGGCGCTGTTTGCGCACCAGCACGTCCCAGGTCTCCATCAGCACCTGCGTGCTGATGACGAGGCTGCGGTCATGCGTGTGGCGTTCGATGACGTCCAGCGCCCGCGCCCGTTTGCCACCTTCATCCACGCCGAAGGCGTAGACGAAGACGTTGCTGTCGAAAAACGCGGGCAAGGTGGGTCAGGCCTGCGGGTCCTTGTCGAAGCTCTTCCACAGCGTGGGGAATCGCTCCGCCATGGCCTCTTCGTACAAGGCGTCGCGGCCGGGCCAGGCGGGTCCTTCCGGCGGCGCCGGCATCGCCTTGGCCAGTCGGTCGGATATGGAGCGCAATTGCGCCATGAACTCGGCGCTCGAGGCCGGCTGCCCGACAAAGCGCTCGATCGCCTGCCGGCAGATCTCGTTCACGCTGGTGCCCTGCTCCAGGGCCTTGATGCGCGCGCTGCGCAGCAATGCGTCGTCAATGACGACCGTCAGGTTGCTCATGGAAGCTTCGACAGTCTTGACACGGGATCAGTGTAGCACTGAACCCGTGTCAGACCGGCTGAACCTCCAGCCGCTCCGGCGCCAGGTAGGCCTGACGGAAGGTCTCGAAGTCGCCTTCGTCGGCGGCCTCGATGGCCGCCTGTCGCTCCACCGACACGCGCGCCATCGCGGTGAACGCCGCCTGGTGTTCCGGCGCCCAGGGCAGGCCCAGGAAATGGTTGCGCGTCTGCTCGCCCTGCGCGCGCATGAACTGCACGTGCGAGCCGCCGAAGTCGCGCTGCATGGTGGCCAACGCGCGCGCCGAGGGCAGGGCTTCGGGCTGCGCGAGCAGCGCCTGCGCGGCGGCCAGGGCTTCGGCATGCGCCGTGCCACCCAGCGCCGTGTCCAGCGCGGCGGCGATGGGCGCGCACTCGGCCAGGATCTCCTCGGCCCAGTCCACCAGGGCCACCTCGCGCCCGTCACGCTCCAGCTTGAGCCCCGGCTCGCGGCCGAAACCGGCCGTGCGGTGCTGGTTGCGGCCGAGCGCGGCGATTTCGTCCGGCGTGTCCGGCGCGCTGTCGCGCAGCAGGCAATGCAGCAGGAAGATGTCGAGGAAGCGCATGGTCGGCGCTGCGATGCCGGTGGGCACGAAGGGGTCGAGGTCCATGCAGCGCACCTCGATGTACTCCACGCCGCGCTCGCGCAGCGCATGCAGCGGGCGCTCGCCGGTGCGGATCACGCGCTTGGGACGGATCGTCCCGTAGAACTCGTTCTCGATCTGCAGCAGCGTCGTGGCCAGCTGGTTGTACTCGCCGCCGAGGTTGCGAAGGCCGATCGCCTCATAGGCCGGGTAAGGCTGCGTCATCGCGTCGTGCAGCGAACCGGCGTAGCTGTCCATGCTGTTGTAGCTGACGGCCAGCTGCGACTGCGCTTCGCTCTGGTAGCCCAGCCGCCCCATGCGCAGGCTGGTGGCGTGCGGCAGGTACAGCGAACCCTGGGCCAGCGGCTGCAGGCCGTGGTCGCGCCCGGCGACGAAGCTGCCGCACACGGCCGGGCTGGCGCCGAACAGCCACAACAGCAGGAAGGAATGGCGGCGGAAGTTGCGGATGAGCGCGAAGTGCTCGTCGTTGCTCAAGCCCGGCAGCGACCAGTTGTAGTGGATGCCGCTGATCGTCTGCATGCGGCGCCCGTAGCGGTGCGCCAGGCCCATGCGGTAGACACTCTTGGCGCGGCCGATGTGGCTGCTGCCGTAGCGGCCCAGCGGGATGTTCTCGTCCGGCGGCAGGCCGCAGGGCATGCTGCCCACCCACAGGCGCTCGTCGCCCAGTTCGGCCAGCGTGCGGTAGACGAAAGTGTGGATGCGCGAGAGTTCATCCAGCGTCTCGGTCACGCTGCCGTGCGCGCCGGTGATCAGCTCCAGCTGGCTTTCGCTGTAGTCGGTGGTGATGTGCGGGTGCGTCAGCGGCGCGCCCAGCGCCTGCGGGTGCGGCGTGAGGGCCAGCGCACCGCTGGGGCCGGAGCGCAGGCTCTCCTTCTCGATGCCCCGGCGCATGCCGCGCAGGCGCTCGGCGCTCAGGCGCTGCAGGGCGTCGTTCAGGCGGGTGGCGAGGGTCATGGGAGCACGAGGTCAGCGAATCCGGCGGGGTGCGAAGGGTAAGCGTTCAGCGGATTTCCTGCTTGCGGCTGGGCAAAGTATGGACGCTGCGCGCGGCCCGCTATCCTGCGCGCACTTCATGACGATCCACCGCATCCCCACGGGCGGCGTGGACGTGGCCGGGGCCACGCTGCATGCCGATTGGGCGCCGGGCACCGATCCGGCCGCGCCCACGCTCGTCTTCCTGCACGCCGGCGTCACCGACGGCCGCCTGTGGCAGCCGCAATGGGACGCCTTCGGCCGCCACCCGCGCCTGCGCCACGACCGCCGCGGCTTCGGCCGCACGCGCATCCTCGCGCCGACGCCCTACTCGCGCACGGCCGACCTGTGGGCGGTGATGGACGCGGCCGGCGTGGAACGCGCGGTGCTGGTCGGCTGTTCGCAGGGCGGCCGCGTGGCCGTGGACGCCGCGCTGGCCCGGCCGGAGCGCGTGGCCGCGCTGGTGCTGGTGGCGCCGGCCATCAACGGCGCGCCACACCCGACACTGGAAGGCGCGGTGAAGGCGCTGGACGAAGCCGCCGACGCCGCCATCGACGCCGGCCGGCTGGACGAGGCCAACGAACTCGAAGCGCAGCTGTGGCTGGACGGCCCGCTGGCCCCACGCGGCCGCGTGGGCGGCGCCGAGCGAGCGCTGTTCCTGGCCATGAACGCCATCGCCCTGGCCTCGCCCGACCCCGGCCCGGCCGCGGAAGAACCCGCCGCCTGGCCGCGTGTGGAGCAACTGCGAATGCCCACGCTGGTGATGTGGGGCGACCTGGACCTGCCGCACCTGCAGGCGCGCTGCGCGACGCTGGCGCAGCGCATCCCGGGCGCGCGTGCCTGCCTGCTGGCCGGCACGGCGCACCTGCCGAACCTGGAAGCGCCCGCGCGATTCAACGCCGCGCTGGCGGACTTCCTCGGCACGCTCTGACCCGGGCGAAGGTGGCTCTCAGATCTCGTCGGCCTCGATCTTCAAGCTGCGCCGCCGCACCCCGCCGCCGGCCACCGCCACCTGCACGCGTAAGGCCTGCCCCACCGGCACGCTGCGCATGAAGCGGTAGTCCAGCCCATCGTAGTCGCCAGGGTTGTGCGCGGGCAGGCGGCGCTTCCACTGCTGCGCGCCATTGGCCTGCACCGTGACCTGCAGCCAGGGCGCCGGCGCATCGGCCGGCACGCCCACCACCACGGCGATGGCGATCTCTAAGCGGCGCTGGCGTTTGGCGTCGGCGGGGATGGTCAGCACGGCACTCGGCACGTCGCCGGCGTCGAGCTGCCAGTGTTCGGGAACGGTGTCGCTCATGGGTGCCGATACGATAGCCGGCCCCCCGCAGCCCGGAGGCCGCCATGGCCACGCTCAGCCCCGAGGAAGTTGCCCACTACCAGCGCGAGGGCTACGTCATCCCGCGCTTCACGCTGCCCGCCGCGCAGGTGGCCGCGATGCGCGAGGCTCTGGAGGAACTGCTGCGCCGCAACCCCGGCGTGCGGCCCGAGAAACTGGTCTCGGCGCACGTGGAAGGCGACAACGGCGAGGGCGTGAATGCCGAAGGGGTGAGGGGCGTGGCCGACTTCCTGGCACTGGCGCGCGACCCACAGATCGTCGACCTCGTCAGCGGCGTCATCGGCGAGAACATCCTGCTGTGGGGCTGCCACGTCTTCTGCAAGCCCGCCGCCGAGGGCTTCGAGACGCCCTGGCACCAGGACGGCCACTACTGGCCCATCCGCCCGCTGGCCACCTGCACGGCCTGGGTCGCGCTGGAGCCGTCCACGCGCGCCAACGGCTGCCTGCGCGTGATCCCGCGCTCGCACGCCGCGATGCAGCTGCACGAGCACCTGCACGAAGACCGGCAGGACCTGACGCTGAACCAGCGCCTGGCCGCCGGCGCCTTCGACGAGAACCAGGCCGTCGACATCGAGCTGCAGCCGGGCCAGATGTCGCTGCACGACGTCTACATGATCCACGGCGCGGCGGCCAACCGCTCGGGCCAGCGCCGCACCGGCGTGGCGCTGCGCTACATGCCCAGCAGTTCGCTGTTCGACCGCAGCCTGCGCCCGGTGCACGGCCAGAGCGGCGTGCCGGTGGACTTCGCGCGCCGCCCCTTGTGGCTGGTGAAAGGGCGCGACCTGCACGGTGGCAACGTGCTGCGCCCAGGCTGATCTTCAGCCCGGCGCCATCTCCGCGTCGGCCAGCGCCTCCATGGCCTGCGCCAGCAGGAAGCCGTCTTCGATGCTCGTCGCCAGGCCGGCGTTGCGCAGCTTGGCCAGCATGCGCCGCGTCAGCGAATGCGTGCGGCCGCCGTGGCGGCTGCTGAAGAGGAACAGCGTGCGCGTCTCGCTCACCCAGCCCAGCTGCGCGGTGAGCCAGCGACCCATCAGGAACAGCCGGCAGTAGGCGCCGGGCTCCAGCGTGTCCAGCCAGTCGCGCTGGTGCGTGGCGTCCAGCGTGGAGTCGCCGCCCATCTGGATGGGCACCGTCGGCAGCCCGGCCTGCAGGTCCAGCACCACGGGGGCCGGGACGGGGTCGATGACCTCCTCCCAGCTCTCTTCCTGCAGCGGCGGCGGGTCGCGCAGCACGGTGAGCAGTTCGTCCATCTCGGTCTTCACGCGCGAGGGGCCCTCACCGGCGCGCGTCAGCGCATCGGCCACCTGGCGCAGCAGCACACGCTGTTGCGCCACGCTCACCGGGCGGCCCGGGCGGGCGGTGGCGCGGATGAGGTCGTCCACCACGAAGGCCAGCTGCGTCATGGCCTCGCTCTGCGCGCCTTCGCGCAGCGCGGCGAAAGTCATCACGCGCGTCCAGGGGCCGACCAGGAAGCGGCGCAGCGCCGGGCACACCGGCGTGCTGCGCAGCTGCTGCACCACCTGGTTGCGCAGCTCCAGCTCCACCTCCTCGCGGTCCACGGCGTCCTGCACCGGCGCCGCGGCATCGCCCAGCTGGCTGTGGCAGGTCTCGTGCTGGCGCGTCGCCACCTCGTCCAGCGCGTCGGCGGCGGCGGTGCAGGTGTCCAGGTCCAGCGTGGGCGCCTTGCGCACGCGGTCCACCACCTGCGCCAGCGAGGCGGTGACGGGGCCGTCGTCGTCGTGCACCGTGCCCACGGTGATGAGGCGGTCCAGCATGCGCCACCAGGGGTGGTCGGGGCGCTGCCACAGCGCGGTGTCGCTGGCGGCCAGTTCGCGGGCCGGCTGCTGCAGGTCGGCCAGCAGGCGGCGCGTGCCGGGCGACGCGCCGAGGTGGCGCTCGATCTGCACGAACAGGCGTTCCATCAGCGCCACGGCGCTGGCGGCGTCCAGCGCGCGCGCGGCGCCGCCGGCGGGCAGGGGCTCGTCGAAGAGACGCAAGGCCGGCGGCGCTTCGTCCTCGGCCGGCAGCGCGACCGAAGGCGCGGCCAGCGCCAGCGCGGCATGCGCGCGTTCGACCATGCGCCACAGCGCCGCCGTGGTGGGTGGGCCGCCTTCCGGCGCCTGCGCCGCCACCGCCGCGCGGGCCATCGACGTACCGGGCGCCACGGGCACGCCCGCCGGCCCGGCCGCGCCGGCTTTGAGGCGGTAGGGCGCAGGCTGCACGCCCCAGCCCAGCATCATCTCGCCCAGGCGCGCATAGGCTGGCTTGATGGCCCGGCCCATCGCCGGGCCCAGCACGCGCAGCAGGAACAGGCGCGTGCCCGGCTCCAGCGCCAACGCCGCCAGGCCGTTGCGCAGGCCGTTGGCACAGGCCAGCGGGGACAAAGGCGCCACGCTGTCGTCGATGGCCGGCAGCCCGGCCAGGCCGCTGGCCAGCGCGCGCAGCTGGCGCAGTTCCCAGTCGGCCTCGCTCTCCACGGCCTGCACGATGCGCGCCGTCTCGATCTCCTCGTCGATCTGCGATTCGTCGATCAGCGTCAGCGTCAGCCGCCCGGTCTTCGGTGCCACCGCCGGCGTCGCGGGCGCCGGCGTGGCGAAGAGCTGCTGCTGCAGCGCCTGCACCAGCTGCGCCACCAGCGCCGCGCGGCGGCCCTGCAGCAGTTCCAGCGCCGGGGCCGTCTGGTGGCGGTCGCCGGCCACCACGTGGCGCTGCGTGGACGAGGCCAGCTCCACGGCCGTCTCCTCCACCATGACGCGCACCCAGTCGACGATGCCTGCGCGCGCCGCCTCGCCCAGCGCCTCCATGCTGCGGCCGCCGCTGCGCTCGGCGCTGCGCAGGGCCTGTTGTTCGGACGACGGTGGTAACTTCATGCGACTCTCTCCCGATCTCGACCGGCTTCGGCCGAATCAGCGCCGACTTGAGCCCCGCCCCGCACACCGCCGCCACCCGCGTGCCAGCCGTCACCGACGACGCGCGCTGGCTGCACGCCGGCGGCCGCGCGGGCGCCTGGGGCAGCCTGGGCCTGTGGGCCGAGGACACGCCCGACTACTTCGGCGCCTGCGCCGCGCTGGCCGGCGCGGTGGCCCGCGCCGCCGGGCTGCGGCGCGGCGAGCGCGTGCTGAGCGTGGCCTGCGGCGCCGGCGAGGAACTGCGCTGCTGGGCCGAAGACTTCGGCGCGGCCGAGGTGGTGGGCGTGGAACTCGATGTCACCCTCGCCGCCGTCGCGCGCCAACGCGCGCCGAGGGCCCGGGTGATCGAAGCTTCGGGCACGGCGCTCGACGCGCTGGGTCTGGCGGCGTCATCGTTCGATCGCGTGCTGTGCGTGGACGCCGCCTACCACCTGCACCCGCGTGAAGCCTTCGTGCGCGGCGCGCTGCAGTTGCTGCGGCCCGGCGGGCGCCTGGCCTTCACCGACCTGGTGGCGCCGCAGCGCCCTGGGGCGCTGGCCCTGGCGGCGCGGCTGTGCGGCGTGCCGGCCGAGGGGCTGGCCAGCGCCGAAGCGCAGAAGGCGCGCCTGCACGCGGCGGGCTTTGCCGACGTGCGCTGCGAAAGCCTGGACGACGCCGTGCTGGGCGGCTTCGCGCGCTTCGTGCGCTCGCGCCGCGTGGCGCCCTGGCGCTGGCCGCGCGTGGCCGCCACGGCGGCGCTGATCGGCCCCTGCCGCACCGCCGGGCTGGGCTACGCGATGCTCTCGGCCTCGCGCCCGGCGCGCACCTGAGGCGCGGCGGCCTCGATGCGCGCGGCCACCGCCAGCGCCGAGCGAACGGCACTTTCCAGCAGCGGCACGCCGGCCTCGGCATAGGACCCGCACCACCAGGTGCGGCGGCCGGGTTCGGCGTGCAGCGCGTCCAGCGCGGCGCGCGCGGCCGCCGTGCCGCCGTCGACCAGAGGGCGCTCGAAGCGCGCGTGGCCCAGCACGAGTTCGTCGCGCGGCGTGGCCTGCGGCATCACGGTCTGGTAGACCGGCGGCTCGTGGCGCATGGCGGGCTGCACGCGGTTGATCCAGATGGTGCTCTGCGGGCGCTCCCAGGCGGCGTCGACGCAGGCGTTGACGGGCGACCAGTCGACGCGGTGCATCGGCATCAGGCGTTCGTCGCAGTGCATCACCACCTCCAGCGCGCGGTAGCGGAAAGCCGCCAGGGCCGCGGCCTCGGGTGGGGTGGCATCGGCCAGCAGCGCCGCGGCTTGGTTGGCCTGGGTGGCGAAGACGAGGTGGTCGAAGCGCTCGTCGCGCCGGCCGCTGCGTTCCACGCGCACGCCGCGTGGCGTGCGGGCCACGCGCTGCACGCCGGCCTCGCACACCACGTGGGCAATGCGCGCGCTGAGCTTCGCCGCCACGGCGTCGGCGCCTTCGCGCGCCCGGTGCACGCTCTGGCGCGCCAGGCCGGCACCGGCGTAGGTGGCCACCACGTCGGCGGGGTAGGCCAGCGCGTCGGCGTTCGTGCAGGTGGCGATGGTGGCCACCGCCGGCAGCAGCAGGCCTTCGACGAACTCCGGCGCGATGCGCTCCTCGGCCACGAACTCGCGCAGCGTGGTGCCCGCCAGTCCGCCGGTGGCCAGCGCCGCCGTGGCGCGCGCCTGGAAGCGCAGTGCGCCCGCCACGATGCGGCGGCCGCGTTGTGCCCACACGTCATGCGGCAGCACGTAGGGCCAGGACCAGCCGCCCCAGCGCAGGTTGCGCCAGCGGAAGTAGGCGCGGCCGTCGACGCCGGTGAAGGTGGTGGCGTAGTTCACCGGCTCGATGGCGACGCCCAGCTCGCGGTAGAGCGTCGTCAGCGTGGGGTAGTAGCCGGGGTAGAAGACGCGCAGCGGCACGTCCACGCGCACGCCGCCCACGGCCACCGAACTGGCCACGAAACCGGGCTGCGCATGGCGCTCGAACAGCGTCACCGCGTGCTGCGCCGAGAGCTTCCACGCCGCCACCAGGCCCGCGATGCCCCCGCCGATGACGGCGATCTTCATGGCGCCGAGGTTACCAGCGGCTTCCCTCGCGGGGCCCGCAGGCCCGACAATCGCCGCCTTCGCCCGCTCCTGCCCGTTCCCGGCTCGCCATGCCCGACACCCCAGAACAAGACCCGATCCCCGCTCAGGCACCGGCCGCCGAAGCGCCAGCCCCTGAGGCGCCCCCCGTCGAGGCACCCGCCGTCGAGGCCCTTCCTGCCGAAGCGGCCGTCGCCGAAGTGGCCGAGCCTCCTGCGGCCGAAGGGCCGGTTGCCGAAACCGCTGAAGCCGCCGCGCCCCCCGCCGCACCGGCCGTGCCCGAGCTGAGCCCGGCCGCCACGGGCGCGTTGCTGGCCCAGCACTTCCCGGCGCTGTTCGGCCAAGGCGTGTGGAAGCCGATCAAGCTGCGCATCCAGGCCGACATCCAGCTGCGCACGCCGGGCGTGTTCACGAAGAAGTCGCTGTCGATGTTCCTGCACCGCCACACCACCAGCACGCCCTACCTGAAGGCGCTGGTGGCCGCACCGCAGCGCTACGACCTGGACGGCGCCGAAGCCGGCGAGGTGGCCGCCGAGCACCGCGATGCGGCCGCCGTGGAGGTGGAGCGCCGCCGCGCCATCGTGATGGCCAAGCGCCAGGCCGAACGCGCCGCGCACCGGCCGCCGCCGCGCGAGCCGAGGCCGCCTGCGGCCGCGGGCGAAGGCAGCCCGTCGCCGGCCGCCGGTGAACGACCGCCACGCCCACCGCGCCCGGACC
>CAZBUU010000035.1:0-25754 GCA_964495125.1 uncultured Rubrivivax sp. | reverse complement strand
AGGCGCCGGAATGGATGATCCCGGTGGTGAAGGCGCCGTTCTACGGCATCCACCGTCGGCTGCGCGTGTCCACGCTGTGCTCGGGCAT
This sequence comes from uncultured Rubrivivax sp., assembly GCA_964495125.1. Lineage (GTDB taxonomy): Bacteria > Pseudomonadota > Gammaproteobacteria > Burkholderiales > Burkholderiaceae_C > Rubrivivax. Next base: position 25,666 of record CAZBUU010000035.1, on the reverse strand, counting down.
GCTGGTGGACACCAAGCACCGCGCGCTGGACGCCGACGGCAAGCCCATCCCCGGGCTCTACATCGTCGGCAACATGGCCGCGGGCTTCTACGGCGGCGTGGACTACCCGCTCACCGTGTTCGGCCTCTCGCTGGGCCGTTGCTACACCTTCGGGTACCTGGCCGGCCGCCACGTGGCCAAGCTCTGAACAGGAGAACAACAATGAAATTCGGAACCTCCCATGGCGCCGGCTTCGTGGCCGCGCTCACCTTGTTCGTCGCCGGCCTGTTCGCCGGCCCGGCACTCGCGCAGGACACGCTGGGCAAGCCCGACGGCCCGCTGGGCAAGGTGCACGCGGCCGAGGGCTACAAGTGCAACAAGTGCCACACCACGGCCAAGAAGACCGACCCCATCCCGCAGGAGACCTGCCTGGCCTGCCACGGCGACGGTGACTCGAAGAAGCTGGCCGCCAGCACCGCCAAGGTCAAGCCGGTGAACCCGCACGAGAACCGCCACTACGGCACCGAAGCCGACTGCGGCCTGTGCCACAAGCAGCATCAGAAGTCGGTGAACTTCTGCGCCGACTGCCACCCGCGCTTCGACCTGAAGGTGAAGTGATCCACAGGGCCCGCGGGCCGCGGCCGGCACCTGTGCCAGCATGCGGCCCGTGACGCCCACTGCTCCCGTCCCCGCCCCGGTCTCGCCCCTCATCCACCTCGTCGACGACGACGCCGGCGTGCGCGACGCGCTGGCGCTGCTCATCGGCACCGTGGGCCTGCGCGTGGCCACCTGGGCGCACCCGGACGACTTCCTCGCACGCTTCGACCGCACGTCCGTCGGCGCCATCGTGCTGGACATGCGCATGCCGGGCCTCAGCGGCCTGGCGGTGCTGGAGCGCCTGCGCGCCGAGGGCGTGGACCAGCCGGTGGTGATGCTCACCGGCCACGGCACGGTGGAGATGTGCCGGCGCGCCTTCAAGGCGGGAGCGGCCGAATTCCTGGAAAAGCCGGTCGACGACGACCTGCTGCTCGACACCCTGCACCAGGCCGTGCGCGCCCACGTGCGTTCGCGCGAACGCGGCGCCGCCACGCGCGAGGCGCGCGAGCGCGTGGCGCGGCTGTCGGAGCGCGAGCGCGAGGTGCTGGGCCTGGTGGTGGAAGGCCTCACCAACAAGGAGATCGCGCGCGCGCTGGACCTCTCGCCGCGCACGGTGGAGACGCACCGCGCCAACCTCTCGGCCAAGCTGGAGGTGGAGACGCTGGCGCAGCTGGTGCGCATGTACGGGGCCTTGATGGCCGGCGGGTGAGGGCGGCGGCTCCGTAGATCTACGGAGCCGCGCGCGTGGCCGTACGAATGGCCGCCGCGGGGGTGGCTGCCTACAGTGCCGACACGGCCTGCGCGGCGGGCCGAAGCCACCCGGAGACCCCGATGAACGCCAAGACTTTCGCCACCCTGCTTACCCTGGCCGCTGCGGCCGCCCTGCCTGCCCAAGCCCAGGCCGTGCGCACCGAGAAGAACATGTCGCTGGAACTCGCCGGCCAGCTGGCCGCCGCCAGCGTGGCGGCCTGCGCCGCCAACGGATATGCCGTCACCACCACGGTGGTGGACCGCGCCGGATCGGTCCGCGCCGTGATGCGCGCCGACAACGCCGGCCCGCACACCCTGGGCGCCAGCCAGGCCAAGGCCTTCACCTCCGCTTCGGCCAAGAACACCACGCTGGCGATGATGGAAGCGTCGCAGAAGAACCCGGCCGCGGCCAACCTGGTGCACATCCCCGGCTACCTGCTGCTGGGCGGCGGCGTGCCGGTGAAGGTGGGCAACGAGGTCATCGGCGCCATCGGCGTCGGCGGTGCGCCCGGCGGCCACCTGGACGAGCAGTGCGCGAACGCGGCCCTGGACAAGGCCAAGGACCTGCTGAAGTGAACGGCCGGCACCTCGCCGCGGCGCTGCTGGCCGCGTTCGCTCTGGCCGGCCCGGCGGCGGCGCAGGTGCCGCCCACGGGTTCGGAGGTCGCGGCCTACACCGGCCTGCATGCCGCCGCGCAGCGCGGTGACGTGGCGGCCATCGGCAAGCTGCTGCAGGCTTCGCCGCAGCCCCGCGCGCTGCTGACCGCGCGCGACGCCCGCGGCCGCACGCCGCTGCACGTGGCCACCTTCGCGCGCAAGCCGGAGGCGGTGAAGGCGCTCATGGATGCCGGCGCCGACACCGCGCTGCTGGAAGATGGCCGCTACGACGCCGTGACCATCGCCGCCGTGGCCGACGACGAAGCCACGCTGAAGGTGCTGCTGGCCGGTGGCGCGAGTGCCAAGCTCACGACCAGCCGCTACGAAGGCACGGCGCTCATCGCCGCCGCGCACCTGGGGCATGACGGCGTGGTGCGCCAGCTCATCGCCGCCGGCGCACCGCTGGACCATGTCAACAACCTGCACTGGACGGCGCTGATCGAAGCCGTGGTGCTGGGCGACGGCGGCCCGCGCCACCAGGCCGTGGTGAAGGCGCTGCTGGCGGCCGGCGCGAGCACCAAGCTGACCGACCGTGAAGGCCGCACGCCGCTGCAGCTGGCGCGCGCGCACGGGCATGCGGCGCTGGTGAAGCTGCTGGAGAAGGCGGCCTGAGGCCCGTGCCGTGTTCGCCAGCGCACGGTCGCTGGCCGGGGCGGCTGCTAGAGTGACAGCCGCCCTGCAAGCTGCGCGACTGGAGCCGACCCGATGAACCTCGCCCACCCCTCCATCGCCCTGGCGGCCTGGCTGGCCATGTCTGCCGGCGCGGCGCTCGCCCAGAGCGCGGCGTCGGCGCCGGTGGCCTCGCCGGTTCGGCCACAGTCGGCGGCCGCGTCAGCGGCGCTGGTGCCTGCGGCTTCGGCCCCGTCCGCGCCTGCCGCTTCAGCCCCGCTTGCCGCGGCCTCGGCCGCCAGCGGCCCGGCCCGCATCAAGGAGAGCGCCGATGCCGCGCGCGCCAACGCCGTGATCCAGCGCGCCCGGGCCATCGGCGACCGCAACGCCAGCGTGGCCCGTTCCGGCGGCCCGCCGCCGTCGGCCGAACTGCTTCGCGCCAAGACCGACGACGGCTACGCCTACCTTTCCGGCGGCGTGACGGTGAGCGACCGCCGCACCATGCGCGAGGAGCGCACCGACTACAGCCTGTGGGTGGCCACCGTGGCCAAGCCCTCGGGCGCCTTCCTGTCGGACGCGCTGCTGTCCATCACGAAGGTCGGCGCCAAGCAGCCGCTCTTCGTGCGCACCATGGACGGCCCCTGGCTGATGCTGGCGCTGCCGCCCGGCCGCTACGAAGTGAAGGCGGTGCTGCCGGCCGAAGGCGGCAAGGCCGAGCGCGTGGTGAAGGAGGTCGTCAGCATCGGCAAGCAGGGCCTGCGCCAGTCGGTGCTGCGCTTCGCGTCCACCGTGGAAGTGGCGCCTGACGGGCAGGATCCGGAGGACGTGAAGATGTTCCTCCCCAAGCCGCCGGCGCGCGCCAGGGCCAAGTAGTCAGTGCCCGAGGATCTTCGAGAGGAAGTCCTTGGTGCGCTCGCTCTTGGGCGCGTTGAAGAACTCGTGCGGCGTGTTCTCCTCGACGATCTGGCCCTGGTCCATGAAGATCACGCGGTCGGCCACGGCCTTGGCGAAGCCCATCTCGTGGGTGACGCAGATCATCGTGATGCCGCCCCTGGCGAGTTCGGTCATCACGTCCAGCACTTCCTTGATCATCTCCGGGTCCAGCGCCGAGGTGGGCTCGTCGAAGAGCATGATCCTGGGCGTGAGGCACAGCGCCCGCGCGATGGCCACGCGCTGCTGCTGGCCGCCTGAGAGCTGAAGCGGGTACTTCTGCGCCTGCTCGGCGATGCGCACGCGCTTCAACTGCTGCAGCGCACGCTCCTCGGCTTCGGCCTTGGGCACCTTGTTCACCCACATCGGCGCCAGCGTCAGGTTCTCCAGCACCGTGAGGTGCGGGAACAGGTTGAACTGCTGGAACACCATGCCGACCTCGCGGCGCACGGCCTCGATGGCCTTCACGTCGTCGGAAAGCTCCGTGCCGTCGACGATGAGCTGGCCTTCCTGGTGTTCTTCCAGCCGGTTGATGCAGCGGATGAGCGTGCTCTTGCCTGAGCCGGAAGGCCCGCAGATCACGATGCGCTCGCCCTTGGCCACGGACAGGTCGATGTCGCGCAACACGTGGAAGGCGTTGCCGTACCACTTGTTGACCTTCTTGAACTCGATGATGGGTGCGTCCATGGTTCAGCGGTTGGTGCTGCGGCGCAGCCGTTTCTCGATCCACAGGCTGTAGCGGCTCATCGCGAAGCAGAAGGCGAAATAGATGGCGGCGATGAAGAGGTAGGCCTCGATCTTGAACGGCCGCCAGTCGGCGTCGCCGTTCAGCGCCAGGCCCATGGCGCCGGTGAGTTCGTACAGGCTCACGATGGTGACCAGCGAGGTGTCCTTGAACAGGCTGATGAAGTTGTTCATCAGCCCCGGCACCACCAGCGCCAGCGCCTGCGGCAGCACGATCTTGCGCTGCGCCTGCCAGTAGCCCAGGCCCAGGGTGTCGGCGGCTTCCAGCTGCCCCTTCGGAATGGCCTGCAGCCCGCCACGCACGATCTCGGCCATGTAGGCGGCGAAGAGCGTGATGCCCACCAGCACGCGCAGCAGCACGTCGATGTTCGTGCCCGGCGGCATGAAGAGCGGGAACATGAAGCTGGCCATGAACAGCACGCTGATCAAGGGCACGCCGCGGATCAGTTCCACGTAGACGATGCAGAAGCTGCGGATGGCCGGCAGCTTGCTGCGCCGCCCCAGCGCCACGGCCACGGCGATGGGGAACGCGAACACGATGCCCAGCGTGGCCAGCATGATGGTCAGCGGCAGGCCGCCCCAGCGGTCGGTCGGCACCTCGGGCAGGCCGGTGTCCACGCCGAGCAGGCGGCCGCCGCCCATCAGCGCGAAAAACAGCGCCAGCACGGCCCCGCACAGCAGCACCAGCCAGGGCTTCCAGAACCAGCGCACGCAGCTCACCACCAGCAGCGCCACCAGCGCCAGCGTGGCGATCTCGGCGCGCCATTGCTGGTCCAGCGGATAGCGGCCGAAGACGATGACGCGGTACTTCTCGGTCACCACACCCCAGCAGGCGCCGCTGCCGCGCACGGCGTTGCAGGCGTCCAGGTTGGCGGCCCACACGGCCTTGAAGAAGAGCCAGTCCAGCGCCACCGGCGCGAACCAGGCCGCGCCGATCAGCAGGATCAGCGTGGTGGCCGCGCTCGCCGGGTTGCCGAAGAGGTTGGCGCGCACCCAGGGCACGAAGCCCTCGGTCTTGACGGGTGCCGGACGCGGCGCGATGGGCGAGAAGCTGCCGCTCATCCCTTCACCGCTCCTTGATCGCCGCGCGGGCGTTGTACCAGTTCATGAAGCCCGAGGTGGTGAGCGAGGTGAACAGGTACACCGCCATGATGATGGCGATGCACTCCACTGCGCGGCCGGTCTGGTTCAGCGAGGTGTTGGCGATGGACACCACGTCCGGGTAGCCGATGGCCACCGCGAGCGAGGAGTTCTTCGTCAGGTTCAGGTACTGGTTCGTCAGCGGCGGGATGATCACGCGCAGCGCCTGCGGCAGGATCACCAGGCGCATCTGCCGCCCGCGCGGCAGGCCCAGCGCGTTGGCGGCCTCGATCTGCCCGCGCGGCACGCTCTGGATGCCGGCGCGCACCACCTCGGCCACGAAGGCCGAGGTGTAGAGCACCAGGCCGATGAGCACGGCCAGGAACTCGGGCGTGACCTCGCCGCCGCCCGTCACCGCCACGTCGCCCGCTTCGGGGAAGCGCCAGCCCATGGGCGCGCCGCCCGCGGCCCAGCCGGCGGATGCGCCCACCAGCACCATCAGCAGCGTGGCCAGGCCTGTGCCGCGCGGCACGCCGGTGGCTTCGAAGTGCCTGCGCGCGAAAGCCACGTTGATGCGCGACAGCGCGAAACCCGCCACGGCGCCCAGCACGGCCCAGCCGTGGCCGGCGGCCCAGTCGGGCACCGGGAAGGAGAGGCCGCCCTTGCTGAGGAACACCGCGCCGCCCAGCGTCAGCGGCGAGCCGGGATCCGGCAGCACTTCGGTCAGCAGCAGGTACCACATCAGCAACTGCAGCAGCACCGGGATGTTGCGGAACGCCTCCACGTAGGCGTAGCACAGGCCGCGCACCAGCGCGTTCGGCGAGAAGCGGCCGATGCCCAGCAGCGTACCGATGATCGTCGTCAGCACGATGCCGATGATGGCCACGCGCAGCGTGTTGGCCAGGCCCACGGCGAAGGCACGCCAGTAGCCATCGATGGACTCGTAGGGCAGCAGCGTTTCGCCGATGTCGAAACCGGCGGGCTGCGTGAGGAAGTCGAAGCCGCTCTGGATGCCGCGCACCCGCATGTTCTCCAGCGTGTTGTGCGCGAGGAACCACACGCCGAAGGCGATGATCGCCAGCGCCAGCGCCTGGTAGAGCCAGCCCCGCACCGCCCGGCTGCGCAGCGAGAAGCTGCGCCGCGGCTTGGGCGGCGGTCGACTCTCGTTCACGTGCAGTTCCACCAAGCGGACGCCGCGGAACCGGCTCTGCCGGGCCGCTGGCGTCGCCCCCTTGAGGGGGAGCGGCGAAGCCGCTTCGGGGGTGGGCTCATCTCACCGGGGGCGCGTACATGATCCCGCCCTTGTTCCAGAGGTTGTTCACGCCGCGCGGCAGGCCCAGCGGCGACTTCGGGCCGACGTTGCGCTCGAACACCTCGCCGTAGTTGCCCACGGCCTTGATGGCGCGGTAGGCCCAGTCCTTGTCCAGGCCCAGCAGCTTGCCGGTGTCTTCCGACACCCCCAGGATGCGCAGCACCACGGGGTCGGTGCTGGTCTTCTGCTGGTCGACGTTGGCCTGCGTGACGCCGTACTCCTCGGCCTCCACCATGGCGTAGACCACCCACTTGGCGATGGCGAAGAACTCGTCGTCGCCGCGACGCACGGCCGGGCCCAGGGGCTCCTTGCTGATGAGCTCGGGCAGGATCAGGTGCTCGGCCGGGTTCTTGGCTTCCTTGTTGCGGATGCTGGCCAGGCCGGAGGCGTCGGTCGTGTAGGCCTGGCAGCGGCCGGCGAAGTAGGCGCCGTTGGCGGCTTCCAGCTTCTCGAACACCACGGGCTTGATGTCCAGCTTGTTGGCGCGCGAGAAGTCGGTGAGGTTCTTCTCCGTCGTGGTGCCGCTCTGCACGCAGACGGTGGCGCCCTTCAACTGCTTGGCGCTCTTGATCTTGCCCTTGGCCGGCACCATGAAGCCCTGGCCGTCGTAGTAGGTGACGCCCGTGAAGGCCATGCCCAGCGAGGCGTCGCGCGTCAGCGTCCAGGTGGTGTTGCGGCTGAGGATGTCGATCTCGCCGCTCTGCAGCGCGGTGAAGCGCTGCTGCGCCGTCAGCGGCACGTACTTCACCTTGGACGCGTCGCCCAGGATGGTGGCGGCGATGGCCTTGCAGATGTCGACGTCCAGGCCCGTCCAGTTGCCGGCGCTGTCGGCCGCGGAGAAGCCGGCCAGGCCGGTGTTCACGCCGCAGGCCAGCTGGCCGCGGGCCTTGATGGCGTCCAGCGTCTTGCCGGCGTGGGCCGGGGCGGCCGCCACGACGGCGGCCAGCGCGGCCAGGGTGGCCAGGTGTTTGAGCGGCTTGTTCATCGGGAACTCCTCTTGGCGGTGATCGACCCGCGCGCGCCAGGACGGTGCGCGTGCAAGGCGCGGACGGTAGCCGCGGGCATCGATTGCAGCAAGCGTGCCAATCCCTAACGGGCTTTCGCTATCGTCGCGGCCTTCGCCCCTTGCCCTTGCTCCATGGACTGGCTTTCACCGCTTCGCCCCACCGCCCTTGCCGGGACCCTGGCCCTGGTGGCCGCCCTGGCCGCTGCGCAGACCGGCACCGAACGCGCGCCGGGCCTGCGCGACAACACGCCGCGCTGGCACGCCATCACGGGCGCCCGCCTGGTGCTGGCGCCGGGGCGGGTGGTGGAGAACGGCACCTTGGTGATGAAGGACGGCCTCATCGTGGCCGCGGGGGCCGGCGTGCCGGTGCCGGCCGGCGCGCGCGTGTGGGCGCTGCCCGGGCGCACGGTGCATGCCGGCTTCATCGATCTGGCCGCCAACCTGGGCGTGCCCGCGGCCTTCATGCCGGTGCCGCCACCGCGGCCCGCCACGCTGGCGGCGGAGCCCGCCGCGCCACCGCGGCCGCTGTCCCAGCGCAGCAGCGCCGCGAAGAGCCGCTTCCTGCGTGCCGAACAGGACCTGTCCGCCCAGCTCGACAGGCAGCCCGACGCCGCCAAGGCCTTGCGCGAGCTGGGCCTGCTGGCCGTGCTGGCCACGCCGCAGGCCGGCGTCTGGCGCGGGCAGGGTGCGCTGGTGGCCACCGGCGAGGCCGGCGACGTCAAGGCCGCCGTCATCACGCCGCGCGCCGCACAGCACCTGGCCTTCGAGATCAACCGCAACCCCGACAACGCCTGGCCCACCTCGTTGATGGGCGCCGTCGCGATGGCACGCCAGAGCCTGCTGGACGCCCGTTGGCAGCGCGCCGCCGCCGGCCGCAGCGGCGCCGAGCGCGTGGAAGCCAACGCCACGCTGGCCGCCCTGGCGCCGGTGCTGGACGCCCGCCAGCCGGTGTTCTTCGCCGCCTTCGACGAGCAGGACGGCCCGCGCCTGGCGCGCCTGCGCGACGAGTTCGGCCTGCGCGCCGTGCTGCACGGCACGGGCTACGAGTACCGCCGCGTGCAGCAGCTGCAGGCCGCGAAGCTGCCGGTGATCGTGCCGTTGAACTTCCCGGCGGCGCCCGATCTCGGCAACCCCGACAGCGCGCTGGACGTGCCGCTGGCCACCCTGCAGCACTGGGAGCAGGCGCCTTCCAACGCCGCCGTGCTGCACCGGGCCGGCGTGCCGCTGGCAGTGACGGCCTTCGGCCTGCGCGACGCGAAGTCGCAGTTCTGGCCGCGCCTGCGCCAGGCCGTGCGCCGCGGCTGGCCGGCCGATGCGGCACTGGCCGCGCTGACCACGGCGCCCGCCGACTGGCTGGGAGAATCGGCGCGACTGGGCACGCTGTCGCCGGGGCGCATCGCCAACGTGGTGGTGTCGCGTGGCGATCTGTTCACCAGCGAAGAGGCCACGATCGAACTCGTCTTCGTCGACGGCCGCCCGCTGCCCACCGAAGCGTTCGACCGCACCGACCCGCGTGGCACCTGGGCCGTGGAAGGCGAGACCTGGCACGTGACCGGCAGCGCGGCGCAGCCGAAGCTGCAGCGCGAAGGCGGCGCCTGCGATCTGCAGCCGCGGGGGCGCGACTGGATCGTGCGACTGCCCTGCGGCAAGGCGGCCGAGGCGGGGGGTCTCAGCATCGTGGCCGAGCCGCGCGGCGACGTCTGGACGGGCACGGCGCAGCAGGGCAGCGGATCGCTGCGCCCCTGGCAGGCGAAGCGCGTGGCCGCCGCGCCTGCAGCGGCCGCGTCGGCCCACGACGACGCGGCCGTACCGCCACCGCGCGCCACCTACCCCGCCGGCGCCTACGGCATCGCCACGCCCGAGCGCCCGGCGGCCGTGCTGGTGAAGAACGCCACCGTGTGGACGCAAGGGCCGGCCGGCAAGCTGGCGGCCGCCGATGTGCTGGTGCGTGACGGCAAGATCGCGGCCCTGGGGGCGAACCTGTCCGCACCGGCCGGCACGCTCGTCATCGACGCCAGCGGCAAGCACCTGACGCCGGGGCTCATCGACGCACATTCGCACTCCGCCATCTCGCGGGGCGTCAACGAGTTCGGCGCCGCCGTCTCGGCCGAGGCTCGCGTCGGCGACGCGCTGGACCCCACCGACATCGACCTCTACCGCCAGCTGGCCGGTGGCCTGACCACGGCCAACCTGCTGCACGGCTCGGCCAACGCCATCGGCGGGCAGAGCCAGGTCATCAAGCTGCGCTGGGGCGCCAGCGCCGACGCGCTGCGCTTCGAAGGCGCCAAGCCCGGCATCAAGTTCGCGCTGGGCGAGAACGTCAAGAACTGGGGTCCGCGCCCGGCCACGCGCATGGGCACCGAGCAGCTGCTGCGCGACCGCTTCCAGGCCGCCAGGGAGTACGCCGCCGAGTGGCGCGCGCACCGCGCCGACCCGAAGGCCGTGCCCGAACCGCGGCGCGACCTGCAACTGGAGACGCTGGTGGAAATCCTGGAGCGCCGACGCGCCGTCCACATCCATTCCTACCGCGCCGACGAGATCCTGATGTTCGTGCGCCTGGCGCAGGAACTGAACATCGAGGTGGCCACCTTCCAGCACGTGCTGGAGGGCTACAAGGTGGCCGACGCCATCGCGTCCATCGGCGCCGGCGGCTCCACCTTCTCGGACTGGTGGAACTACAAGATGGAGGTCACCGACGCCATTCCCTTCAACGGCGCGCTGATGCACCGTGCCGGCGTGCTGACCAGCTTCAACAGCGACGATGGCGAGCTGGCGCGACGCATGAACACCGAGGCCGCCAAGGCCATGAAGTACGGCCGGCTGAGCGAGACCGAGGCGCTGGCGCTGGTGACGATCAACCCCGCCAGGCAGCTGCGCGTGGACACGCGCACCGGTTCGCTGGAGGTGGGCAAGGACGCCGACTTCGTGATCTGGAACGCGCACCCGCTGTCCACCTACGCCAAGGCCGAGCAGACCTGGATCGACGGCCGCCGCTACTTCGACCTGGACACCGACCGGCGGCTGCGCGAGGAAGCGGCGGCCGAGCGTGCGCGGCTGGTCACGGCCGCGCTGCGCGCGCCACGGGCTGCGGGCTCGCCGCCGGGCGGCGGACGCAGCACCTCGGCGCCGGCCATCGCCGAGGCCCAGCTCGGCGCCCTGGCCTGGCGGCAGATCGTCGACGCCGCACGCAGCTTCCGCCACAGCTACAGCGGCCTCGACGCCTGGCACGAGTGCACCGAAGGAGAACAGCAATGAGGCGCCGGGAGTTTTCGCTGGCCGCCATGGGCTGCCTGGCCGCAGGCGCCCGTGCTTCGGAGCAGGTGCCGCCGCCCGCTCAGCGCGTGCCGCTGCTCGTCACCAACGCCACGCTGCACCCGGTCAGCGGGCCCGACATCGCGAACGGCCGCATGCTGGTGGACCGCGGCCGCATCGTCGCGCTGGCCCGGCCTGGCGAAGCCCTGCCGGCCACCGCCACGCCAGCGCAGGTGCTGGACCTGGCCGGTGCCCATGTCTACCCCGGCTTCATCGCCGCGCCCAGCACCCTGGGCCTGGTGGAAGTGAGTGGGGTGGCCGTCACGGTGGACACCACCGAGAACACCCCCATCAACCCCAGCGTGCGCGCGCTGGTGGCCATCAACCCCGACAGCGAACTGCTGCCCGTGGCGCGCAGCAACGGCGTGCTGGCCGCGCTGGTGACACCGCAGGGTCCCAGCGGCGGTGGCATCTCGGGCACCTCGGCGCTGGTGCAGATGGACGGCTGGACCTGGGAGGACATGGCGCTGGTGCCCGAAGCCGCCCTGCACGTGGCCTTGCCTTCGCTGCGCCTGGCCGATGAAGTGCTGGGCCCTCAACTGCTGCCGGTGGCCGACGAACTGCGGCGTTTCGCCGCGCGGCGCCTGAAGCTGATCGACGACGCCTTCGATGCCGCCGCCGCCTACGGCCGCGCGCTGGCCGCCACGCCGGCGCTGCCGCGCGACGCGCGCTGGGACGCCATGCAGCCCGTGCTGCGCGGCGAGCGGCCGCTCTTCGTGCACGCCCATGAGCTGGCGCAGATCCGCCACGCGCTGGCCCTGGCCGATCGGCATGCGCTGAAGCTGGTCATCGTGGGCGGCGCCGATGCGTGGCGCATCACCGAGGTGCTGCGCGCGCGCGACGTGGCGGTGATCGTCGGCGGCGTGCACCAGCGCCCGACGCGACGCGACGACGACATCGACGCGCGCTTCCGCCTCGCTGCGCGGCTGCATGCGGCGGGTGTGCGCTTCGCCATCGCGCGCGCTGGGGGCGCCAGCGGCGAGCGCAACCTGCCCTACGAAGCCGCCAGCGCCGCCGCGCACGGCCTGCCGCGCGACGAGGCGCTGAAGGCCGTCACGCTGTACCCGGCGCAGATCCTGGGCGTGGCCGACCGGCTGGGGTCGCTGGCTCCGGGCCGGCTGGCCAACTTCTTCGTCGCCGACGGCGACCCGCTGGAGACGCCCACGCAGGTGCTGCGCCTGTTCGTGCAGGGCCGGGAACTGGCCGCGGACAACAAGCAGACGCGGCTGGCCGACAAATACCGGCAGCGCTACGAACAACTGAAGCAGCGCTAAGCTTCGCCTCCCGCGTCAGGTGCCCCCCGGAGACCCGCGATGAACAGCATGGATGTGGAAGTCGTCCGCACCGCGATGGACTGGATGAACCGCGGCCACCGCGTGGTGCTGGGCACCGTGGTGCGCACCTGGGGCAGCAGCCCGCGGCCACCGGGCAGCCTGATGGTCATCCGCGACGACGGCCAGGTGGCCGGCTCGGTGAGCGGGGGCTGCATCGAGGACGACCTGATCGACCGCGTCAAGCGCGGCGAACTGGCGCCGCGGCTGCCGCAGGCCACCCGCTATGGCGTCAGCGCGCAGGAGGCGCAGCGCTTCGGCCTGCCCTGTGGCGGCACGGTGCAGATCGTGCTGGAGCCGCTGGGCGCGCAGAGCCTGCTGCGCGAACTGCTGGCCGCCATCGAGAGCCACCGCGTCGTGCGCCGCCGGCTGGAGATGGCCACGGGCCTGGTGAGTCTCGCGCCCTGCGACGACGGCGATGCGCTGCGCTTCGACGACAAGCTGCTGGAAACGGTGCACGGCCCGCGGCTGCGCCTGGTGGTCATCGGCGCCGGGCAGCTGAGTCGCTACCTCGCCAGCATGGCCGTGATGCTGGACTACCGCGTCACGGTCTGCGACCCGCGCGAGGAGTACCACGAGGGCTGGAGCGCGATGGAGGGCGTGACGCTGTCGCGCAGCATGCCCGACGACCTGGTGCTGGCCATGAACCTGGACGCCAATTCCGCCGTCGTCGCCCTCACGCACGACCCCAAGCTCGACGACCTGGCCCTGATGGAGGCGCTGAAGACGCCGGCCTTCTACGTCGGCGCGCTCGGCTCGCGACGCAACAACGACGCGCGGCGCAAGCGGCTCGTGGAGTTCGACGTCAGCGAGGCCGAACTGGCCCGTCTGCACGGCCCGGTGGGCCTGAACCTGGGCGGACGCACGCCGCCGGAGATCGCGCTGTCCATCGTCGCCGAGATGACGGCGGCGCGCCGCGGCGTGAACCTGTCACGGCCGCTGGCGGACTGGCAGGCTTCGCGCTCGGCCTGCGGCACGGCCGCCTGAGCCGCGGTCAGCGAAGGTCGGCGCGATTCGGCAGTTCGTTCGGGTTGGCCTGCCCCGGCGCCAGCGGGAAGTGCTGGCGCAGCAGCGTGTCCACGCTGTCCACGGCTGCGGCCAGGCCTTCCTCGTAGCGGCCGGCCCGGAAGGCTTCGCGCATGCCGCCCAGCAAGGCGTCCCACTGCGCCTGCGGCACATGGCGCGCCAAGCCGCGGTCGGCGACGATCTCGATGGCGTGTTCGGCCAGCAGCAGGTAGATGAGCACGCCGTTGTTGTGCTCGGTGTCCCACACGCGCAGCTTGCCGAACATCGTCACGGCGCGCTGGCGCGGCGTGGCGTCGCGCCACAGGTAGGACAGCGGCAGCCCGGCTTCGATGCACAGTCGGATCTCGCCGCTGTGCGCCTGTTCGCTGGCGGCCACGCGCGCTTCCAGGCGCGCCAGCGCCGGCGCGCCGAGCGCGCGCGCGGCATCGGTCTCGTCGAGCCAGCGGTGCTTCAGCAGCCGCGAGAAGCGTTGCAGCGCGCCCATCACCAGTCTCCCGAGGCGCCGCCGCCGCCGAAGTCGCCACCACCGCCCGACGAGAAGCCGCCGCCGCTGTCGCCCCCGCCGCTCCAGCCTCCGCCGCCGCCGTAGCCGCCCCCCCATCCGCCGATGTGTGGGAGGCCGCCGCCGCGCGTGGCGCGTCGCGCCGCGCTTCCGATGCCGAACAGCCCCACCAGCACCAGCGTCAGCACCCCGGCCCCGACGCCGACCAGCACGCTGGCCGTGAACCACCAGCCCAGGCCGCCCGCGGCGCCGCCGGTGAGCAGCGAACCCAGCTTGCGGCCGAACAGGCCCGTGAGCACGGCCGCGATGATGGGCACGCCGACGAAGAAGAAAAGGCCCAGCTCTTCCAGCTGCAGGCCAGAGCCCGCGCCCTGGCGCGCTCCGGGCGCCGGCGGGGGCAGGGCTTCCCCTTCGATGCGCGCGACGAGCCTGTCCACCGCCTGGTTCAGGCCGCCGGCGTAGTCGTTCGCGCGGAAGGCGGGGCGCATGGCCTGGTCGATGATCTGGCGCGCGGCCAGGTCGGGGATGGCGCCTTCCAGCGCCTTGGCCACCTCGATGCGCAGCTTGCGCTCGTCCTTGGCCACCACCACCAGCACGCCGTCGCCCACGGCGCGGCGGCCGATCTTCCACTGGTCGGCCACGCGCTGGGCGTAGGCGGCGATGTCTTCCGGCGCCGTGGCCGGCACCAGCAGCACCACGATCTGCGGGCCGCTCTTGGCTTCGAACGCGGCGAGCTTGGCCTCCAGCGCGCCGCGCTGGGCCTCGCTCAGCGTGCCGGTCTGGTCGATGACGCGGCCGCTGAGCGCGGGCACGGGCAGCACGTCCTGCGCGAAGGCGCCGGCCGCGGTCAGCAGCAGCAACCAGCAGGCCAGCAGCAGCCGGCGCATGGTGGACACCCGGACTTACTTCGACGCCGGCTTGTCGAAGCTCACCGTGGGCGGCGCGCTGATCTGCGCTTCGTTCTGCACCGTGAAGTTGGGCTTCACCGGGTAGCTGAAGACCATGGCCGTGAGGTTGGTGGGGAAGCTGCGGGTGAGCACGTTGTACTCCTGCACCGCCTTGATGTAGCGGTTGCGCGCCACGGTGATGCGGTTCTCGGTGCCTTCCAGCTGCACGCGCAGGTCCTGGAAGCCCTGGTTGGCCTTCAGGTTGGGGTAGTTCTCGCTCACCACCAGCAGGCGGCTCAGCGCGCTGCTGAGTTCCCCTTGCGCGGCCTGGAACTTCTGGAAGGCCTCGGGGTTGTTGACGAGCTCCGGCGTGGCCTGGATGGACGTGGCCTTGGCGCGCGCTTCCACCACCTTGGTCAGCGTCTCCTGCTCGAAGCCGGCTTCGCCCTTGACGGTGTTGACGATGTTCGGGATGAGGTCGGCGCGACGCTGGTACTGGTTCAGCACCTCGGCCCAGCCGGCCTTGACCTGCTCGTCCAGGCGCTGGAAGTCGTTGTAGCCGCAGCCGGTGAGCGCGGTGGTGGCCAGCAGGGCGGCGGCAAGGGCGGGACGGCGCATGAAGGGTTCTCCTCGTCGGGGTGCGCGATGCTACGCGCTAGGCGACATATGGGGTGCTGCGGCCGCGCTTCAAGGCGAGACTTCGGGCTGGCCCGGGTGGGCGTGCCGTGCAGTTGGGGCATCATGCTGCGTGAGAACGCAGGGAGAAACCGATGAGGATTCGCGCAAGCGCGCTGGCGCTGTTGGGCCTGGTGTTGATAGATGGAGTGTCGCCGGCGGGCGCGCAGACGGCCGCGCCCCTTCCGGTGGAGACGATCTTCGCCCGGCCGGCCTTCAACCTGGCACGGCTGTCGCCTGACGGCCGCTGGTTGGCGTCCGCAGCGGCGCCTGCGCCCGGCCGCCGCATCGGCCTGCAGATCATCGACCTCGACGGCAAGGAACCGGCACGGCTGATCGAGGCCTCGCCCAAGGACAACGTCACCTGGTTCCGCTGGGTCGATGGCGACTGGCTGGTGTTCCAGCTGGAGAGCCCTGCGGACCGAGGCACGGTCGAACTCGGCGAGGGTCTGATCGCCGTGAAGCGCGACGGCAGCGGGTGGCGGATGCTCATCGACCGCGAGTTCGTGCCCGAGGACCCGTTCCAGCGCAAGCGCCATCTGGAGCCTGACCACCGCTACCTGGCGCCCGGCGCGCCCGGCACCACCGAGGTCATCGTCGGCCACTGGCAGTGGCGCGACCGGCAGTTCTCGCACGTCGTGCCCAAGGTGCTGAATGTGGCCACCGGGGCCGTGCGCACGCTGCTGCCCGACGACGCGCCGCGCGCCCGTGGCTGGCGCTTCTCGCGCGGACAGGCGCGGCTGGCCTGGCAGACGGCGGAAGGTGAGCTCACCACCTGGTGGGCCGACCGCGAGGGCCGCTGGCGCCAGATCGCCAAGGCGCCGGTGTTCGAGCAGCCCTTCTCGGCGCTGGGCGTCGGCGGTGACGATCTCTACGTCGAAACCTGGGCGCCGGGCGACGGTTCGGCCGAGATCCGGCGCTTCGATTTCGCCGCTGGCCGGCCTGCCGCCGCGGCGCTGTTCGCCACGCCCGGCTTCGACAGCGTGGGGGCGCCCATCACCGACCGGCGCGACGGCCGCATCATCGGCCTGGACCTCAGCACCGACGGCCGCGTGCAGCTCTGGCTGGACCCGTCCATGAAGGCGCTGCAGGAGAAGGTGGACGCGCGATTCCCCAACAACGTCAACCTCATCCAGTGCGCCGTGTGCGATGGCACGGGGCGGGTGCTCGTGTTCAGCTACTCGGACGTCGACCCGGGCAACTACATCCTGTACGAACCGAAGGCGGACAGGTGGCGGCTCGTCGGCGAGACCCTGCCCGGGGTGGATGCGCGCGCGATGTCGCCGATGGAATTCCACCGCATCAAGGCCCGCGACGGCCATGAGGTCCCGGTGTGGGTGACGCGTCCGAAGTCCGCCGCCGGGAAGGCGGCGCCGGCGGTGGTGCTGGTGCATGGCGGGCCCTGGGTGCGCGGGCGCGAGTGGGGCTTCGAGTCCGAGGTGCAGTTCCTCGCTTCGCGCGGCTACGTCGTCATCGAGCCCGAGTTCCGCGGCAGCCGCGGGTACGGGCAAGCGCACTACCGCGCCGGCTGGAAGCAGTGGGGCCGTGCCATGCAGGACGACATCAGCGACGCGCTGCAGTTCGCCGTCAAGCAGGGCTGGGCCGACGCGGGGCGTGCCTGCATCATGGGCGCCAGCTATGGCGGCTATGCCACGCTGATGGGTCTGGCGAAGGACCCCGATCAGTACCGTTGCGGCGTCGCCTACGCCGCGGTGGTGGACCCGCGTCTCATGTACGACTTCCACCTTGGCGTCTACAGCCGCGAGGCCCGCCAGTTCAATCTGCCGCTGCTCCTGGGCGACAAGGACAAGGACGCGGAGATGCTCAAGTCGGTGGCGCCTGTGGAGCAGGCCGAACGCATCAAGGCGCCGGTGCTGCTGGCTCATGGGGGGCGCGACGCCAACGTGCGCATCGAGCACGGCGAGCGCATGCGCCAGGCCCTGCTCAAGGCCGGCAAGAGCGTCGAGTGGGTGGAGTACGGCTTCGAAGGGCACAGCTTCTTTTACGACGAGAACCGCTTCGACTTCTACCGCCGCGTCGAGGCCTTCCTCGCCAAGCACCTCAAGCCTTGACGAAACCGCCGCGCGCCCTGGTGCTTGGCGGTGGCGGCGCGCTCGGTGCCGCCGTGATGGAGCATCTGCTGGCCAGCCACCGCTTCGACCGCGTCGGCGTGGTGGCCGCCCGCGCCTTCAAGCCGGCCTTGCGCGGCCTGCAGCCGGTGCCTGACGAACCCGGCGCGCTGGCCGCCTTCGGCGCGACCACCGCCCTCGTCGTCTTCGACCGCGAGCGCCACGCCAATGGCCGTGATGCCGCCTTCGTGCGTCCCGAGCCCGGCGCCCTGGCGGCGCGCGCGGGCCAGCTTCATGCAGCCGGCGTGCGGGCGCTCGTCGTCGTGGTGCCGCACGCGCCCGCGCTGCTGCCCCAGGCGCTGCAGGCGGGCCTGGCCAACCTGGACGAAGGCGCGGTGGCAGCGATGGATTTCGAGCACCTGGTCTTCATGCGCATGGCGCAGTCCGGCGGCGCGGCGGCGACCGTCGGCTCCTGGGCCGCGCAGTTGGCCGGCTGGATGCTCGCCCAGCTGCACTGGATGGTGCCGCAGCGCGAACAGCCGGTGCGCGTGGCCACCGTGGCGCGCTTCGCCGCCGCGCTGGCCGTGGCGCTGCGCCAGGCGCCGCGGGGCACGCGCGTGTTGCCGCCGGAATGGCTGTGGCTGGCGGCGCAGGGTGACGATGCCGCCGCGCTCGCCGAGCGCTGGCTGGCCGGCCAGCCGCCGCCGGCGTCGGCCGCGATGCGGCAGCGCTGGTAGGCCCCTGCGCGCGGCGCGGATAATGCCTCGCATGTCTGCCGAACTGCACAACGACACCTTCCTGCGCGCCTGCCTGCGCCAACCCACCACCCACACCCCGGTGTGGCTCATGCGCCAGGCCGGCCGCTACCTGCCCGAGTACAAGGCCACGCGCGAGAAGGCGGGCAACAGCTTCATGGGCCTGGCCACCAGCCCGCAGTACGCCACCGACGTGACGCTGCAGCCGCTGGACCGCTACCCGCTGGACGCCGCCATCCTCTTCTCCGACATCCTCACCGTGCCCGACGCCATGGGCCTGGGCCTGAGCTTCGGTGCCGGCGAAGGCCCGCGCTTCGCGAGGCCCGTGCGCGACGAAGCCGCCGTGGCCGCGCTGCGCTTCGACATCGACTCGCTGCGTTACGTGTTCGACGCCGTCACCTCCATCCGCAAGGCGCTGAACGGCCGCGTGCCGCTGATCGGTTTCTCGGGCAGCCCCTGGACGCTGGCCAGCTACATGGTGGAAGGCGCAGGCAGCGACGACTACCGGCTCGTCAAGACCCTGCTGTACAGCCGGCCCGACCTGATGCACCGCATCCTGGCCGCCAACGCCGAAGCCGTGACGGCCTATCTCAACGCGCAGGTCGATGCCGGCGCGCAGGCCCTGATGATCTTCGACAGCTGGGGCGGCGTGCTCGCCGACGGCGTGTTCCAGCGCTTCAGCCTGGATTACACGCGCCAGGTGGTGGCCGGCCTCAAGCGCCAGGCCGAGGGCCGCCAGATCCCGGTGATCGTCTTCACCAAGGGCGGCGCGCTGTGGCTGGACGAGATCGCCGCGTGCGGTGCCGACGTGGTGGGCCTGGACTGGACGGCCGACATCGGCGAGGCCCGCGCCCGTTTCGGCGACCGCGTGGCCCTGCAGGGCAACCTGGACCCGGCCGTGTTGTTCGCCCCGCCCGAGGTGGTGGCGCGCGAGTCCATCGCCGTGCTCGACCGCTTCGGCCGCCCGCAGCGCCCCGACGGCACCTGGGACGGCCATGTCTTCAACCTCGGCCACGGCATCAGCCAGCACACGCCGCCGGACCATGTGACGGCCCTCGTCGAGGCCGTTCACGCGCATTCGCGCCGGCAGCGGCAGCCGGCCTGAACGGCCCTGTCGCGGCGTTGTTCAATCGCCGCGTGAGTGAGTGCTCAGGGCTTGACTTATCCCCAAAATCGATGCTGCGCTGCATCCCCGGCCCAGACCCTCGAACGGGCCGTCGAAAACGCCCGGTTTTCGTTCTAAGTCATTGATTTTTATGATTTGCAGGCCTGCCGCACAAATCAGCAGCGGCAGCGCCAGCGCAGCAGAATCAAGCACTTGGCGCATTCAGGCGCAGCTTCCCCACAAAGTTATCCACAGAAAACGTGGACAGGTGGAAAAGGTCTTGCAGATCAGTGACTTGCGCCATTTGGTTCAAGTGAAGCCTCGGTATCACCGGCAAGTGACAGACTGATGTCCGACCGGTGGTCCGGTGTGACGGCAGTGGCCGTCGAGACGCCCCGCCACAGCCGTGTCGGCGGGCTGCTGGACTACGCCTGTGAGTCACCACTTCCGCCGGGCACGCTGGTGCGCGTGCCGCTGGGCCGGCGTGACGTGCCCGGCCTGGTGTGGCCGCCTGCGGCCGACGCGCCATCGCCCCCCGCCGAACTGAAGCCGATCACGGCCGCCCTGGGCAGCCTGCCGCCGCTGGGCGAGGACTGGCGCGCGCTGGTGGCCTTTGCCGCGGCCTACTACCAGCGGGGGATCGGCGAACTGGCGCTCACGGTGCTGCCCCCCGAACTTCGCAAGCTGGACGACACGCAGCTGGCGCGCCGCCTCAAGCGCCTGCAGTCGCTGCCGGTGCCTGAAGTCGGCCCGGCCCCCGAGCGGCCCGAGCTGAGCGCCGAGCAGGCGGCGGCGCTGGGCGCGCTGGCGGACGCTGTCGAACGGCCGCCCAAACCGGTGCTGCTGCACGGCGTCACCGGCAGCGGCAAGACCGAGGTCTACCTGCGTGCAGCCGAAGCGGCGCTGCTGGCCGGCGGCCAGGTGCTGGTGCTGGTGCCCGAAATCAACCTCACGCCGCAGCTGGAAGCGCGCTTCGCGGCGCGTTTTCCCGGACGCCGGCTGGCGCCGTTGCACAGCGCTTTGACACCGGCGCAGCGCCTGCGGAACTGGTTGCTGGCGCACCTGGGCCAGGCCGACCTGGTGCTGGGAACGCGCTTGGCGGTGTTCGCTTCGATGCCACGGCTGGCGCTGGTCATCGTCGACGAGGAGCACGACCCCAGCTTCAAGCAGCAGGAAGGCGCACGCTACTCGGCGCGCGACCTCGCCGTCTGGCGCGCCCACCACCGCGGCGTGCCGGTGATCCTGGGCTCGGCCACGCCTTCGCTGGAGACCTGGCAGCGCATGCGCGAAGGCCGCTACCGGCGGCTGCCGATGGCGGCGCGCATCGGCGGTGGCGCCCTGCCGCGCGTGCGGCTGCTGGACATGACGACGCTGCCGCGCGGCAGCCGGGCCGAACAGGAGCAGGCGCTGGCGCCGCCCTTGCTGGCGGCCATCGAGGACCGCCTGGCTCGCGGCGAGCAGAGCCTGCTGCTGCTGAACCGCCGCGGCTACGCGCCGGTGCTGCACTGCGGCGCCTGCGGCTGGAAGAGCGGCTGCCCGCACTGCAGCGCCTGGCGCGTGTTCCACAAGCTCGACCGCACGCTGCGCTGTCACCACTGCGGCCTCAGCCAGGCCGTGCCGCGTGCCTGCCCGGATTGCGGCAACCTGGACATCGCGCCGCTGGGCCGCGGCACCGAGAAGCTGCAGGAGCAACTCGCCGAGCGCCTGCCGCAGGCGCGCATCGGGAGGCTGGACGCCGACAGCACGCGCGGCGAAGGCAAGCTCGAACAGCAACTGCAGGCCGTGCACGCCGGCGAGGTGGATGTGCTCGTCGGCACGCAGATGCTGGCCAAGGGCCACGACTTCCGCCGCGTCACCCTGGTGGCTGCGGTCAACCCCGACACCGCGCTCTTCAGCAGCGACTTCCGCGCGCCGGAGCGCCTGTTCGCGCTGCTGATGCAGGCCGGCGGGCGTGCCGGGCGCGATGCCGGGCAGTCCGAGCGCAGCGAGATGTGGGTGCAGACCTGGCACCCGCGCCACCCGCTGTACACGGCGCTGAGGGCGCACGACTACGAGGCCTTCGCCGGCGCGCAGCTGGCCGAGCGCCAGTCGGCCGGCCTGCCGCCCTACGCCAGCCTGGCGCTGCTGCGCGCCGACGCGCGCTCGGCCGAGGTGGCCACCGCCTTCCTGCACGAAGCCAAGGTCCTGGCGGAAGCCGACGGCAGCGTCACCGTCTACCCGCCGGTGCCGCCGCACGTGGCCAGGGTGGCCGACGTGGAGCGCATGCAGATGCTGCTGGAGTCGCCCTCGCGCATGGCGCTGCAGCGCATGCTGGCCGGCTGGCTGCCCGAGCTGCACGCGCTGCGCGCCCGCCACAAGGGCCTGCTGCGCTGGGCCATCGACATCGACCCGCTCGCCATCTGAAGGACGCAAGCCATGAAGCTCTACGGCATCCCCAACTGCGACACCGTGAAGAAGGCGCGAGCCTTCCTGGCCGATGCCGGCGCCGAAGTGACCTTCCACGACTTCAAGAAGCAGGGCGTGCCCGAGGAGCGCCTGGCCGCCTGGCTCACTGCGGCGGGCTGGGAGCGGCTGCTCAACCGCCAGGGCACGAGCTGGCGCAAGCTGGGCGACGACGAACGCGCGGCCGTGGTGGATGCGGCCAGCGCCGCGGCGCTGATGCGGCGCGTGCCCAGCGTCATCAAGCGGCCGGTGGTGGAGTGGCCGGACGGCCGCATCAGCGTCGGCTTCGACGCCCAGGCCTGGAGCGGCTGGCTGGGCTGAGCACCCTCACGCAGCGAGCACGCGCTGCAACTGCAGCGCTTCGGCCACGTGGGCCGTGGTGATGGCCTCGGCGCCGGCCAGGTCGGCGATGGTGCGTGCCACCCGCAGGCAGCGGTGCAGGCGGCGGCCGCTCCAGCCCAGGCGCTCGGCGGCACTGCGCAGGAAGAGCGCGGCGGTGCTGTCCAGGCGGCAGGCGTCGTCGAGCCGGTCCACGCTCAGCTGCGCATTGGGCATGCCCTGGCGAGCCAGCTGGCGCTGGTGCGCGGCCGCCACGCGGGCCGCCACCACGGCGCTGGGCTCGCCGTCGGGCAGGGCCAGCATCTCTGCAGGGGCGGCGGCCAGCACCTCCACCTGCAGGTCGATGCGGTCCAGCAGCGGCCCCGACAGCTTGCCCTGGTACTTGGCCACGGCCTCGGGCGTGCAGCGGCACACGCGGCCCAGGCGCGCCGCGGCGCCCAGCCAGCCGCAGGGGCAGGGGTTCATGGCGGCCACGAGCTGGAAGCGCGCCGGGAAGCTGGCCTGCCGCGCCGCGCGCGAGATCGTGATGCGGCCGGTCTCCAGCGGCTCGCGCAGCGCCTCCAGCGCGGCGCGTGGGAACTCGGGGGTCTCGTCCAGGAACAGCACGCCGCCATGCGCCAGCGAGATCTCTCCCGGCCGCGGTGGCGAGCCGCCGCCCACCAGGGCCACGGCGCTGGCCGTGTGATGGGGCGAGCGGCAGGGCCGTTGGCCGCGCCGCGCGGCGGCGGGTGTCTCCGAGGCCCCGGCGGCCAGGCCGCGCAGGGCCGCGCTGGCGAGGGCGTCGTCCTCGGCCAGCGGCGGCAGCAGCCCCGTCAGGCGCTGCGCCAGCATCGACTTGCCGCTGCCGGGCGGCCCCACCATCAGCAGGCTGTGGCCGCCCGCGGCGGCGATCTCCAGCGCGCGCTTGGCGGCGGCCTGGCCTTTCACGTCGCGCAGGTCCGGGCCCGGCGCGGCCTCTTCCGGCGCCAGGGCCAAGGCGCGCGGCAGCGGCACGGCCGCTTCGCCCGGCAGCAGCGCTGCCACCACCTCGCCCAGCGTCGCGGCGCCGCGCACGTCCAGGGCGGCGGCCTGGGCGGCTGCGCGGGCGCTGAGCACGGGCAGCACCAGCGTGCGGCCGCCGCCCTCGCGTTCGGCGGCCAGGGCCAGCGCCAGCGCGCCGCGGACCGGGCGCAGTTCGCCGGCCAGCGAGAGTTCGCCGGCGAATTCACAGGC
This sequence comes from uncultured Rubrivivax sp., assembly GCA_964495125.1. Lineage (GTDB taxonomy): Bacteria > Pseudomonadota > Gammaproteobacteria > Burkholderiales > Burkholderiaceae_C > Rubrivivax. The sequence goes on along the minus strand of CAZBUU010000035.1, from coordinate 2,348 downwards.
CGCCAGGCGTGCGGCGTCCAACTGTCCCGCGGCCGCCAGGATGCCCAGCGCGATGGGCAGGTCGAAGCGACCCGACTCCTTGGGCAGGTCGGCGGGCGCCAGGTTGACGGTGATGCGCTTGTTCGTCGGGAAGGCGAAGCCGCCTTGCTGCAGCGCCGCGCGCACGCGCTCGCGGGCTTCCTTCACCTCGGTGTCGGCCAGCCCCACGAGGCTGAAGCTGGGCAGGCCATTGGCCAGTTGCACCTCCACGTGCACGGGCGGCGCCTGCAGGCCGTCCAGGGCCCGACTCCTCACCATGGCCAAGCTCATTGCTGCGTGCCTCCCGGTTGTCTTCGCCCATTCTGGAAAGCCGGCGACCCGGCCGGAAGCACCTCCTTGGTGCGCACCGCTTCGGGGCCCCCGGAAGGGGGTTGACCGCGCTGTTCCCGCTGAGCACACGCGCCACGCTGGGGCGGGCCAGGGTGACAAGGCGTGGCACGGAAGCTGCAAACCCGTTGTCCAGTGACTGTTTTTGCCAACCCCCTGGAGCCCCTCATGAAGAAAAGCATCCTCGGCGCCCTCGCGCCGACCTTGGCCGCCGTGGCCATCACCTCGATGCCCGCGATCTCGCACGCCGACCTGGCCTTCAACGTCGGTGCGGTCTCCGACTACCGCTATCGCGGCATCTCCCAGACGCGCCTGAAGCCGGCGGTCCAGGGCGGCGTGGACTACTCCAACGGGGGCTTCTACCTCGGCACCTGGGCCTCGACGATCAAGTGGATCAAGGACGCGGGCGGCGATGCCGATCTCGAGATCGACATCTACGGCGGCTACAAGTACGAACTGGCCAAGGGCACGACGCTGGACGTCGGCGTGCTGACCTACCAGTACCCCAGCAACAAGCTGGCGACCAGCGCCAACACCACCGAGGTGTACGCCGGCCTGACCTTCGGCATCTTCACCGCCAAGTACTCGCACGGCGTGACCAACCTGTTCGGCTTCACGGACAGCAAGAGCAGCAGCTACCTGGACCTCTCCGCTGCCGTGGACCTGGGTGACGGCATGACGCTCACGCCGCACGTGGGCTACCAGAAGGTCGCCAACAACGGCACCTACTCGTACACCGACTACTCGCTGACCTTCGCCAAGGACATTAAGGGCCTGATCCTGAGCGCGGCGCTGGTCGGCACCGACACGAAGAAGCCCGGCGGCGTGCCGGCCTACGTGAGCCCGGCGGGCAAGAACCTCGGCAAGGCCACGGTCGTGCTGGGCGTCAAGTACAACTTCTGAATCGGGGAACGACCATGAAGATGGTGACCGCCATCGTCAAGCCCTTCAAGCTTGACGAAGTCCGTGAAGCGCTCAGCGGCATCGGGGTGCAGGGCATCACGGTGACCGAAGTCAAGGGCTTCGGCCGCCAGAAGGGCCACACCGAGCTGTACCGAGGTGCCGAGTACGTCGTCGACTTCCTGCCCAAGGTGAAGATCGAGGCCGCGGTGGACGAGAGCATCGTCGACCGCGTCATCGAGGCCATCGAGAGCTCAGCCCGCACCGGCAAGATCGGCGACGGGAAGATCTTCGTCACCACGCTCGAGCAGGTCGTGCGCATCCGCACCGGCGAGACCGGCAAGGACGCGCTCTGACGCGCCGCCTCCACACGAGAGACCCCCGAACACCATGAAGAAACTCATCACCATCCTGGCCCTGGGCATCGCAGCCCTGGGCTTCGGCGGGGCGGCGCTGGCGCAGAGCCCGGCGCCGGCCGCCTCGGCGGCGGAAGCCGCCGCGCCCGCGGCCTCGGCCCCTGAGGCCGCTGCACCTGCGGCAGCGCCGGCCGCCGAGGCGGCGGCTTCTGCCGCGCCGGCACCGGCCCCGGTGCCCAACAAGGGCGACGTGAGCTGGATGCTCGTGTCCACCCTGCTGGTCATCATGATGGCCATCCCCGGCCTGGCGCTGTTCTACGGCGGCCTGGTGCGCAGCAAGAACATGCTGTCGGTGCTGATGCAGGTGCTCGTCACCTTCTCGCTGATCAGCGTGCTGTGGTTCGTCTACGGCTACAGCCTGGCCTTCACCGAGGGCAATGCCTTCGTCGGCGGGCTCGACCGGCTGTTCCTGAAGGGGGTGTTCGACCCCGCGACGGGCAGCTTCGCGATGGCGGCCACCTTCAGCAAGGGCGTGGTGATCCCCGAGATCGTGTTCGTGGTGTTCCAGGCCACCTTCGCGGCCATCACCTGCGGGCTGATCGTCGGTGCCTTCGCCGAGCGCGTGAAATTCAGCGCTGTGCTGCTGTTCATGGTGATCTGGTTCACCTTCAGCTACGCGCCGATCGCCCACATGGTCTGGTACTGGATGGGCCCGGACGCCTACAC
>CAZBUU010000034.1:0-26108 GCA_964495125.1 uncultured Rubrivivax sp. | reverse complement strand
CGCCAGGATCTCATCCAGCTCCGACGACACCACCAGCACCGCCCCGCCTGCATCGCGCATCGCGCGCAAGCGGCCATGGATGAACTCGATCGCACCGATGTCGACCCCCCGCGTCGGCTGGCCGACGAGCAGCACCTGCGGCTCCGTGGCGAAGAACTGCGCCTCGCGCGCCAGCACCAGCTTCTGCTGGTTGCCGCCGCTGAATTTGCTGGAGCGCAGCTGCCGGTCGCGTGGCCGCACGTCGTAGCGTTCCATCATCAGTTCGGTGTCGTCCTGCATCGCGACCTGGCGCATCCAGCCCACCGGGCCGCCGCCGTAGCGTGCGCGCTGCTGGTAGCCCAGCGTGGCCGATTCCCAGGCCGGGAAAGGCAGCACCATGCCACGGCGGTGGCGGTCTTCGGGCACGTGGGCCAGGCGCAGTTCGCGTGCGCGCTGCGGGTCCAGCCAGCGGCCGGCTTCGAAGGTGGCTGGGCCCAGCGTGAGCTCGCCGCTGGCCGGCGCCATCAGGCCCGACAGCACGTCCAGCAGTTCGCTCTGGCCGTTGCCGGACACACCGGCCACGCCGACGACCTCGCCGGTGCGCAGAGTGAGCGACACGTCGATGAGCCGCGCCACGCCCAGCGCATCGGTCCAGTTGAGATTCCGCGCCTGCATCAGCACCGCGCCCAGCCCGGCCTGGCTGCCGTTGATGGCACCCCGGCCGAGGTTCACGCGGCGGCCGACCATGGCTTCGGCCAGGCCGTCGATGCTCGTTGCCCCAATGGCGCAGTCCAGCACCACCTGGCCGCCGCGCATCACCGTCACGGCGTCGCACAGGGCCATGATTTCCTTGAGCTTGTGCGTGATCAGCAGCACCGTGGTGCCGCGCTCACGCAGGCCGCGCAGCGTCACGAACAGCTGCTCGGTTTCCTGGGGTGTGAGCACCGCGGTGGGCTCGTCCAGGATCAGGATGCGCGCGCCGCGGAACAGTGCCTTCAGGATCTCCAGGCGCTGGCGTTCGCCCACCGGCAGGTCGGCCACCAGCGCGTCCAGGTTCACCTGCAGGCCGGTGTCGCGCATCAGCGCTTCGAGTTCGCCGCGCACCTTCGCGCGCGCCGGGCGCAGGCGGAAGCCGGGCTCGGCGCCGAGCATCACGTTGTCGAGTGCGCTCAAGGTGTCCACCAGCATGAAGTGCTGATGGACCATGCCGATGCCCAAGGCGATGGCCTCGCGCGAGCCGTTGATCTTCGCCGCCTGGCCTTCGATGAGGATCTCGCCCCCGTCGGCCTGGTAGAAGCCGTAGAGGATGGACATCAGCGTGCTCTTGCCGGCGCCGTTCTCGCCGACGATGCCGTGCACCGTGCCGGCCGCCACGGTGAGGTGCACGTCGCGGTTGGCGTGCACCGCGCCGAAGCGCTTCTCGATGTGGCGCATCGCCACGGCTGGAGTAGACACAGTCACTTCCGGGCCGAGCGCCGGGCCGTCCCAAGCCGGCCCGGCTCCCCTCGGGGGGCGGGCGACGTACCCGTCGACCTTGGGGCCGTCATTTGCAGCTGTTGGACGCCATGAAGTCGATGACCTTGATCTTGCCGGCGATGATGTCGGCCTTCGCTGCCTCCACCTTCTTCTTCATGTCGGCGGTGATCAGCTTCTCGTTGTGCTGGTCCAGCGCGTAGTCCACGCCGCCTTCCTTCAGCCCCAGCGAAGTGCTGCCGGGCTTCACCGCCTTGAAGGCCTGGTAGACGGCCACGTCCACGCGCTTGACCATGCTGGTGAGCATGGTGCCGGGCTGCACGTGGTTCTGGTTGCTGTCCACGCCGATGGCGTACTTCTTCGCGTCCTTGGCCGCCTGGTAGACGCCGATGCCCGTGCCGCCCGCGGCGGCGAAGACCACGTCCACGCCGGCCGCGAACTGCGACTTGGCCAGCTCCGCGCCGCGCGCCGGGTCGTTCCAGGCCGTGGGCGTGGTGCCCGTCATGTTGCCGGTGACTTCGACCTTGGGGTTGGCGTACTTCGCACCCTGCTCGAAGCCGCACTGGAAGCGGCGGATCAGCGGGATGTCCATGCCGCCGATGAAACCCACCTTGCCGCTCTTGCTGGCCATGGCGGCCAGCATGCCGACGAGGAAGCTGCCTTCGTGTTCCTTGAAGGTGATGCTCTGCACGTTGGGCTGCTTCACCTCGGCGTCGATGACGACGAACTTCAGCTTGGGGAAGTCGCGCGAGACCTTGTCGATGGCGCTGCCCTGGCTGAAGCCGATGCCGATGATGGGGTCGGCACCGCGCTCGGCCATGCGCCGCAGCGCCTGTTCGCGCTGCGCCGGGTTGCTGATCTCGAACTCGAGATAGGGCTTGCCCGACTCCTTCTTCCAGCGTTCGGCGCCTTCGTAGCCGGCCTGGTTGAAGCTCTTGTCGAACTTGCCGCCCATGTCGTAGATGACGGCGGGGTCGGCGTGGGCGGCGCCGGCGGCCAGCGAGAACAGGACGGAAAGAAGGGCCTGCGACAGGGGCTTGGTGGGCATGGTGTGGGCGGGTCTGACAGGGTGGGGCAGGATAGCAAGAGTCACGCCGTGTTTTCCTCCCGGTTGACCCCCGCGCGCGCGGGCCCGGCCAGCGGCACGCAACTCGCTAGCATCCCGCCATGGAGCCCCACCCCACTTTTCCCGACCGCCTGCGCCGCCTGCCCAAGGTGCTGCTGCACGAACACCTGGATGGCGGCCTGCGCGTCGGCACGCTCTTCGAACTGCTGCACGAACGCGGCATCTCGCTGCCGGCGCCCGACGAAGCCACGCTGGCCGAATGGTTCGACGCCAACGCCCACGCGGGCAGCCTGGTGAAGTACCTGGAAGGTTTCGCGCTCACGGTGGAAGCGATGTCCAGCCCGGCGGCGATGGAGCGCGTGGCCTTCGAGGCCGCCGAAGACGCGCGGCTGGACGGCGCCGTGCTGGCCGAGTTCCGCATCGCGCCGCTGCTCTTCGAAAGCCACGGCGTGCCCGGCGAGGCGGCGGTGGAAGCGCTGCTGTCGGGCCTGGCCAAGAGTTCGCTGCCCACGGGCCTGATCGTCTGCGCCATGCGCCACCTGCCGGTGGCCGAGACCGAGCGCGCCGCCCGGCTGGCGCTGCAGTACCAGGGCCGCGGTGTCGTGGCCTTCGACCTGGCGGGCGCCGAGTTCGGCCACCCGCCTTCACAGCACGACAGCGCGCTGAAGCTGGTGCGCGACGCCGGCCTGGGCATGACGCTGCACGCTGGTGAGGCCGACGCCGCCGAACGCGTGGTGGAAGCCGCGCGCCTGGGCGCGCGGCGCATCGGCCATGGCGTGCACCTGGTCGACGGCCTGCGCGATCCGGCGCGCCGCGCGCTGGTGGACGAGATCATCGAGCGCGGCGTGCACCTGGAGGTCTGCCCCACCAGCAACGTGCACACCGGGGCCGCGAAGTCGGTGGCCACGCACCCCATCACCGCGCTGTGGCGCGCCGGCGTGAGCCTCAGCTACCACACCGACAACCGGCTGATGAGCTTCCTCACCCACACGGAAGAAGCCGCCACGCTGCTGGCCGAGACGCCGCTGGTGGAAGAAGACCTGCTGGCCATGGCGGCGGAGGCCGCGCGCCACTCCTTCCTGCCGGCGGCGGCGCGCGAGCAGGCGCTGGCCGCCATCGCGGCCTGGGCCTGATTCAGGCGGGCACGGCGCCCGGCGCCGCCACGCCCTGGCGCTGGGCCCAGCGCCGTGCGAAGGCCGGCATCTCGGCGGCCGGCAGCGGGCGCGCGATGAAGTAGCCCTGGGCCTCGTCGCAGGCCAGCGCCGCCAGGCGGGCCATCGCGGCGTCGTTCTCCACGCCCTCGGCCACGACGGTGAGGCCCAGGTTGTGGGCCAGGTCGATGGTGCTGCGCACGATCTTGGCGTCGTCCTCGTCGGTCTCCATGGCCAGCACGAAACTGCGGTCGATCTTCAGCTCGTCCACCGGCAGGCGCTTCAGGTAGGCCAGGCTCGAATAGCCGGTGCCGAAGTCGTCGATGGACAGCTTGTAGCCGGCTGCGCTGAGCTGGTTCAGCGTGGCCTCGGCGCGCTGCGGCTCGTCCATGATGGCGCTCTCGGTGATCTCCAGGCACAGCGCGCCCGGCGGCATGGGATGCCGTTGCAGCAGGGCCTGCAGTTTGGCGGGCAGGTCCTGGTCCAGCAGGTCGCGCGTGGACAGGTTCACCGAGACGCGCTGAAGGCCCAGCGCCTGGAGCATCGGCCATTCGCGCAGCACGGCCTGCAGCATCCACTGCGTCAGCTGGCGCACGAAGCCGGTCTGCTCGGCGAAGGGGATGAACTGCATCGGCGGCACCATGCCGCGCTGTGGGTGCTGCCAGCGCACCAGCGCCTCGGCGCCCACCAGGCGCCCGTGGTCGGCACCCTGCAGCGCCACCTTGGGCTGCAGGAACAGGCGCAGCTCTTCGCGCTCGATGGCGCGGCGCAGCTCGCTCAGCAGCGACAGCGTCAACGCGCTGCCGGCGTCGATGGCGGGGTCGTAGACCAGCGCGAAGTGCGTCTTGCGCTTGGCCGTGTACATGGCCACCTCGGCGCGGCTGATCAGCGTGTCGGCGTCGCCCGCGTGCAGCGGCCAGCAGGCCACGCCGAAGCCGGCCGCCACGTCCACCGTGTGGTCGTCCAGCGTCAGCGGCTGCTGGAAGGCTTCGGCCAGGCGCTGCGCCAGCGCCAGCGCGGCCTCGGCGTCGCTGCCGGGCAGCAGCAGCGCGAACTCGTCGCCCGACAGCCGCGCCACCAGCTCGCCTTCGCGCCAGGGCTGGGCCGACAGGCGCTCGGCCACGCCCTGCAGCAGGCGGTCGCCGAAGGCGTAGCCGAGCACGTCGTTGACGTGCTTGAAGCGGTCCAGGTCCAGCAGCACCACCGTGACGGGGCGCCCCGTTCCCGAGGCCTGCGCGATGGCGCGACCCACGGCGTCGCGGAACTGCGCGCGGTTGGGCAGGCCGGTCAGCGGGTCCCAGTAGGCCAGCTGGCGGATCTCCTGCTGCTGCTGCGCGATGGACACGCGCATGTGGTCGAAGGAGCGCGCCAGCTCGCCGATCTCGTCGCTGCGGCGCGTGTGCTGCAGCGGCTCGCCGTACTCGCCGCGGCCCAGGCGCTCGCTGGCGCTGACCAGGCTGCGCAGTGGCGTCGTCACGCGTCGCGCCGTGACGATGCTGGCGCTGCCGGCCAGCAGCAGGCCGGCCAGCGTCAGCACGGCCAGGGTGGCCTGCAGCTCGCGGTAGGGCGCCACCGCCATCTCCACCGAGCGCGCCAGCACGGTGCGCAGCCGGCCTTCGTCGATGCTGCGCAACAGGTGCGGTGCACCGGCCAGCGGCAGCTCGTCGGTGCCGGCGGCCAGGCCTGCCAGCTGCCCGGCCGCGGCGGGCGCCAGGGTGCTCAGCACCGGGCGTTCCCGGCCATCCTCGCCGCGCACCAGCACGGCCACGTCCAGGCCCGAGACGGCCCGCATGTCGTCCAGCAGCGCGCGGTCCAGTGCGAAGCCCATCACGACATGGCCGACCACCACCGGCGCCCGCATCGGCACCAGCACCACCTGGAAGGGCTTGCCGGCCACCAGCGCCAGCGCCTGGCCCTGGCCCACCAGCCGCGCCGTCAGCGGTTGCAGCGCCGCGGCGGCGGCGGGGTCGCTGCCTTCGCCCAGGGCGCGCAGCGAGAGGTCGGCGCCCAGCATCATCGTCAGCGTGGCGCCGATGCGCGCGCCGTGGTTGGCCAGCGCCGACTGCAGCGTCGCCGTGTCGCCCGACTGCAGCGCGGCGCGGAAGCCGTAGTCGGCCGCCAGCACCGAGGCGCCCAGCGTCAGCGTGGCGCCGCGCTGCACGAGCAAGCGCTCCCAGATGCGCTCGCCCATGGCGAGGTCCTGGGCCAGCAGCGCGCGGGCGTTGTGGTCGATGCTCGTGCGCACCACCCAGAAGCCGGCCAGCTGCACCACGAGCAGCAGGCCCAGGAAGAGCGCGACGATGCGCGAGGACAGGCTGCGCAGCGCCCAGCGCCCGGACCGGCTCATGGCGCGGCCCCCGCCACGGCCAGGCGGGCCGTCGCCGTGCTGCCGCTGGCGGCCAGTTGCAGGCCCTCGTCGGAAGCCGGGGCGCCCGGCGGCAGGGCCGGGTGCCACACGCGCAGCCGGTAGCGGCCGGGCGGCGCCGACTCCAGCCGCAGGCGGCCGGCGGCGTCGGTGAGGCCGAAATGGGGCGTCTCCACCACCACCACCCAGGCCACCATATGGTCGTGGATGTTGCAGCCCAGCACGGCGATGCCGGGCTTGTCGAACAGCACGGGGTTTGCTGGCGTGCCGATGTAGAGCTTCAGCTCGAAGGGCTTCACCGGCGAGAAGGAGTAGACGTGGTGGCGCACCGTGTCCCGGTTCGGGAAGCGCACCTCGGTGCCGGGCGTGACCACCGTGACGCGCTGCACGAATCGGCGTTCGCTCTGCGCGATCTCCACGTTCGGCAACGGCCGCGCGGCGGCCCGGGCCTCACGCGACTCCAGGAACACGACAGCCTCGGCCAGCGGCCTGCCGTCGGCGCCGGTGACCACGACGTCCAGCGGCGCCGCGGCCACGCGCGCGGCGGCCAGCAGCGCGGCCATGGCCGGTGCGAGTGCGGAAAGACCCATTCACGGGCTATCGGCGCCCGCGCCGCAGGGTTGAGCCGGCCGGTGCCCTCAGCCCGCGCCGGCCATGGCGCGGCGGCTGGCTTCGACGAAGACGTCCAGCTCGTGCAGCGTCGCGGCATCCACCTCGACGATGCCCGTCACGCCGCTGGCACGCGCGAAGGCAGCGCCGCGTTCGGGGTCGGCCGCCAGCGCCAGCAGCCGCGTGCGCAACTTCGCCAGCTGCGCGGCGCCCAGGCGCGGGTGGGCCACCACGATGAAATTGGGCAGCCGCTGGAAGGTCTCCAGCACGCGCAGGCGCGCCAGCTCGTCGGCGGGCAGCGCGCGCAGTTCGCCGGCGCTGAGGATGGCCGCGTCGGCGGCGCCGGTCAGCAGCAGGCGGCCGACACCGAAGTCGGTGCGCGCCGGCAGCACTTCGAAGTCACGCCCGGCCTCCAGCCCCTGTGCAGCCAGCCAGCGCAGGCCGGCGATGGCCACCAGCGAGCCCGGGTTGGCGAAGCTCAATTGCCGGCCGCGCAGGCTGGCGGCGGAGTTCAGCGCGCTGCCGGCCGCCACCACCAGCAAGGCGCCGATGCGCGGTTCGAACATGGCCAGCGGCACGAGCCCGGCATCGAGCTGCGCCACGCGTGCGAAGTGTGGCGCTGCCACGGCCAGGTCGTATTCGCCCGCCAGCAGCGAGCGCGCGAAGCCGCGGAAACTGGACGGCAGCGCCAGCCGCACCGAGGTGCCCAGACCTTCCAGATGGCGGCGCAGCGGCTCGTACTGGGTGGCCAGCAAGGCGGTGCTGATGTTGGGCAGCAGGCCCAGCACCAGTTCGGCAGGTGACGAAGCTGCCGGGCCCGACAGCCCGGCGGCCAGCATCAGCCCGCAGCAGCGCCTTCGCCCCTGCGACACCCCGCCCGCCTGTCCGGGCAACGCCTCCGCCCTCCGCATGCAACCCTCCGTCCAACCTGGGTGGCGCCGGTGTGGCCGGCGCTCGTGATCTTGGAGGTCAACATTAACAAAACGTATCCGGGGGCGCGTCCCGCAAAAGGGGTGGCCGGCACGTCAGGCCGTGCCGGTCGTCACGTTGCGGCGTCGGGGGCGCGGTGGGCGGGCCGGCACCACGGGCGCTTGCGCGGCCGCGGCGATGACGCCGCCGCCCAGGCAGACCTCGCCGTCGTACAGCACGGCGCTCTGGCCCGGCGTGACGGCCCACTGGGCCTGGGCGAAGTCCAGCCGGAAGCCGTCGGGCCGCGGCGACAGCACGCAGGCGGCATCGGCCTGGCGGTAGCGCGCCTTGGCCGCCAGGGCGCCGGCGGCCGGCGCCGTGCCGGCGATCCAGCTGCAGTCCTGGGCTTCCAGCCAGCCCGACTGCAGCCAGGGGTGGTCGTGCCCCTGCACGACATGCAGGGCGTTGGTGGCGAGGTCCTTGTGGGCCACGAACCAAGGTGAGTGCTCGCCCCCGCCCGCACGCTGTCCGCCGATGCCCAGGCCCTGGCGCTGGCCGAGCGTGTAGAACGACAGGCCGACATGCCGGCCGACCTCGCGGCCCTGCTCGTCGAGCATGGGGCCCGGTTCGTGGCTCAGGTAGCGCTGCAGGAAATCGCGGAAAGGGCGTTCGCCGATGAAGCAGATGCCGGTGGAGTCCTTCTTGCGTGCATTGGGCAGGCCGATCTCTTCGGCGATGCGGCGCACCTCGGTCTTCCTCAGTTCCCCCACCGGGAACAGCGTCCGGGCCAGTTGCGCCTGGTTCAGGCGGTGCAGGAAGTAGCTCTGGTCCTTCGCCGGGTCCAGGCCCTTGAGCAGTTCGAATCGGCCCCCGCGTTCGCGCAGCCTCGCGTAGTGCCCGGTGGCGATCTTCTCTGCGCCCAGGCGCATGGCGTGGTCGAGGAAGGCCTTGAACTTGATCTCGGCGTTGCACAGCACGTCCGGGTTGGGCGTGCGGCCGGCCTGGTACTCGCGCAGGAACTCGGCGAAGACGCGGTCCTTGTACTCGGCCGCGAAGTTGACGTGCTCGATCTCGATGCCCAGCACGTCGGCCACGGCGGCCGCGTCGACGAAATCGACGTTGCTGGAGCAGTAGCCGGTGTCGTCGTCGCCCGACCCAGCGGGGCGGTCGTCATCTTCCCAATTCTTCATGAAGACGGCGACGACCTCGTGGCCCTGCTGCTTGAGCAGGTGCGCGGTGACGGCGGAGTCCACCCCGCCGCTGAGGCCCACCACGACGCGATGCTTCGACATCGGCGGATTATCCGGCGCCGCCGCGCCGCCCGGGTTTCAGCAGGCCAGCATCTGCGAGCGCGTGCGGATGAGCTCGCGCGCCCGGTTCATGGCGTAGTTGATGGCCTCGTCGGCGCTGCGCCAGCGGTAGCCGCAGGCCAGGCTGTCGTCGCGGAAGGCCTCGCGCTGGCGGCCCGGCAGGCCGCGCACGCGGTTGACCACCAGCGCCGCGATGTAGCCGTCGCCGCGGGGCGCCTCCACGGCGCCGACGAAGATGCGGTAGTCGCCTTCGTGGGATTCGTTGAATCGCATGCTGAGCCTCGGAACCTGTGCCTTGGATGGGGCGCGATGATCGGCCCGCTTCCGGGGGCTTCGTATCCCCCGGGGGAAGGAGAACCCGCTTGAGGGGGTGTGTCCCTCGGCCCCGCTGCGCCCTACAGCGGCCGCTCGCTGCGGGCCGCCAGGTAGAACCACTCGTGGCCGGGCGCCGCGTTGGCGTCGGGGAACACGATGTGGCCGGCCTGCGGTGCGCGCAGTTCGCTGCCGTCGGCACGCAGGGCCACGAGCTCGCCCTCGGCCAGCGCGTCGAAGCTGGTCCAGGGCTTCACGAAGCGGTCGCCTTCGGCGTGGCGGTCGATCACTTCGGTCAGGCGCAGGCATTCAAAAGCCGCCGCCGGCGGCGCCAGCGCCACGCCTTCGGCGAGGCCCAGCAGCGCGAGCGTCTGGCGGATGGCGGTGGTGGCCACCTCCGGGCCCAGCGGGTCTTCGTGCTGGCCGCATTCCAGCGTGATGCCGTATCCCCCCCGTCCATTCGCGCCCTGGCTGCGCATGTACTCCGTGGTGCCCACGCCGTAGCTCGGATCCTCGTGCACCGCGCCGGGCGTCAGGCCCTGCGCCTTGCGGCGCGCCACGCCGGCGGCGTAGGCGCTCATCCAGCCTTCGACGATGCGGTTCGGGCCGACGTGCCGCGCCAGCTCGGCCTCGGCCGCGGCGTGCTCGAAGGGTTCCAGTTCGCCGCGGTTGTCGGCCGGGCCGCGCATCACGAAGGCGCGGCCCGGGCTGCGGAAGCTGTGCAGGTCCAGCAGCACCTCGTGCTCGGCCAGCAGCGGGCACAGCACATTGGCGATGCGGTCCTCGTGGTCCTGCGGCGTCGCGGTCGGCTGCAGGCGGCGGTTGAGGTTGCGCTCGCCCATGCGCCGGCCTTCCGTGTAGGCCAGCGGGTTGCACACCGGCACGAAAGTGACGCTGCCGCGCACGATGTCGATCTCGCCGCGCTCGATATCGCCGATGACGCGCAGGATGCCCTTCGTGCCCGCCGTCTCGTTGCCGTGCACCGCGCCGGTGACGATGAGCTTCGGCCCCTTCGCCAGACCGGCGAAGCGATGCACCCGCAGGTGCCGCAGGCTGACGTGCTTTTCAGCCGTCATGCCGCTCGGCCGGTGAGTTGCTCGTAAGCGCGGGCGTAGCGCTCGTGGATGCCCAGGATGACGTCCTCGGGCAGGTCCAGCGCCGCCTGCTCGGCGCCGCCGGTGACGCCGGTGCTGGCCAGCCAGTCGCGCAGCGGTTGCTTGTCCAGCGCCACGATGCGGCCCTGCGCCAGTTCGTCGGCCAGCCAGAAGCGCGAGGAGTCGGGCGTCAGCACCTCGTCCATCAGCGTCAGCGTGCCATGTTCGTCCAGGCCGAACTCGAACTTGGTGTCGGCCAGCACGATGCCGCGCGTGGCGGCGTGGGTGCTGGCGGCGTTGAAGATGCGGATGGCGGTGTCGCGCACTTCGGCCGCCCGCGTGGCACCCAGCACGCCTTCCAGCTGCGCGAAGGAGATGTTCTCGTCGTGGTCGCCCACGGCGGCCTTGGTGGCCGGCGTGAAGATGGGCGCGGCCAGCGGCACGGTGCTGCTCAGCCCCGGCGGCAGCGGGATGCCGCAGACGGTGCCGCTCTTGACGTACTCCTTCCAGCCCGAGCCCGCGACGTAGCCGCGCACCACGGCCTCGCAGGGCAGTGGCGTGAGGCGCTTGACGAGCATCGAACGGCCCTGCACCTGGGCCACTTCGTCGGGCGCCACCACGCTCTCGGGCGCTTCGCCGGTGAGGTGGTTGGGCACCACGTCCTTCAGCAGTTCGAACCAGAAGGTGGCCATGCCGGTGAGCAGCCGGCCCTTGCCGGGCACCGGGGCCTTCATCACCACGTCGAAGGCCGAGAGGCGGTCGCTGGCCACCATCAACATGCGGTCGCTGCCGACGGCGTAGAGGTCGCGCACCTTGCCGCGGGCGATCAGCGGCAGCGAGTGGAGGGCCGTGGTGGGCACGGCGGGGCCGAGGGCGGCCAGGCGGGTGGCTGGGGAAGTGCTCATGCCGCCATTGTCTCGCGGCGGCATGGCGGCCTCAGTCGAGCGTGAGGGTGCCGGCGGTGGCGTCCAGCGTCGCCCTCACGCCCAGCGGCAGGGGCCGGTTGGGCGTACCGTGGCCGCTGGGCCAGCCGCCCAGCACGGGCTTGCCCAGGCGTTCGAAGGCGTCGCGCAGTTCGGCGGCAGGGTCGTCGGCCTGGGTGAAGCTGCCCAGCACGAAGCCGGCCGCCGCGTCCAGCACGCCGGCCAGGCGCAGGTGCGCCAGCAGGCGGTCGACGCGGTAGGTGGCCTCGCCCACCTCCTCCAGGAACAGCAGCGCGCCGCGCGCGTCCCAGGCCCAGGGCGTGCCCAGCAGCGTGGAGACCAGGCTCAGGTTGCCGCCGACGAGCCGGCCGGTGGCGATGCCGGCCACGCGCAGGCCGCCCGGCAGCAGCTCGGGCGCGAGCACCGTGCCCGCGGGCAGGCCGCTGCGCAGCACGTCGAAGAGCGCCTGGCGGTCGGTCTCGCGCTCGGGGCGGATGAGGTCGCTGGCGGCCATGGGCGCGTGCAGCGAGGGCGCGCCTTCGCGCGCCCACAGCGCGTGCAGGGCCGTGAGATCGCTGTAGCCGATGAGCGGCTTGCGCACCCGCCGCACCAGCGCCGCGTCGACACCGGCCAGGATGCGCAGGCAGCCGTAGCCGCCGCGCAGCGCGTGGATGGCGGCCACTTCGTCGTCGGCCAGCGCCGCGTGCAGGTCGGCCAGACGCTGCTCGTCGGGGCCGGCCAGGTAGCCCTGCTGCATGCCGCAGCCGGGGTAGAGGCGGCAGCACAGGCCGTTGGCTTCGTACACCGCCGGCACGCGCGCCACGCGTTCGGCGTCCACCGGCCCGGCGGGCGCAACGACGGCAATGAGGCTGCCCGGTGGCAGCGCCGGGAAGGCGTTCACGACAGGGTCTCCATCAGCCGGTGCAGCGCCGCGCCCAGCATCGGCAAGCGCCAGGTGGTGGCGCAGCGTGGGTCCGGGGCGTAGCGGCTGCCCAGGTTGGACAGCAGCGCCACGATGTAGTGCGTGCGCGCGGTGCGCACGATGCCGGCGTCGGCGCTGTAGTTCGGCGTGTTGCCGGTCTTGTGGGCGAAGGCGGGCGCGTCGGGCAGGCCGCCCACCCAGCCCGGCAGGGCCTTCAGCGAGCCGCTGGACAGCACATGGTCCAGCTGCTGGCGCGCCAGCACGCCGCGCAGGTGCTCGCGCGAGGCGGGGCTCAGCAGCGTGCTCCCTGCGGGCAGCCAGGGCGCGGGGGGTGCCTCGGCGTCCAGCAGCCACAGCAGCCGCGCCGTGTCCCAGGCCGTCATGTGAATGTGGCCGACGCCGGAGCCGTCGCGGTTGCGCCAGCCGCCGGCCGGCGTGGTGTCGTTCAGCTGCAGCGTGGCCAGGCCCAGTTCGGCGAAGCGCCGGTTGAGTTCGTCGATGACACCGGTGCGGTGCAGCAGCGCCACGCAGGTGTCGGTGGCGTCGTTGTCGCTGACGACGATCATCGGCTCCAGCGCCGCCGGCCACGCGGCCAGCCCGCGGTCCACCGCCAGGCCCACGCCCACGGCCACCATCAGCTTCAGCAACGAGGCCGGGTAGGGCGCGACGAAGCGTGTCGCACCCGCGCCGGCCAGCGGGCGGAAGGGCAGCTGCGCCCAATCCGAACCCGGCGCCCAGGCGATGGAATCGCCCTTGGCGTCGGTGATGTCCGCGTCGAAGCGGATGTTGCGAGCAGGCCCGGCGTGGCCGTCGGTCTCGGCCACCACGCCGGCCGGATGCTCGCGCGAGAACAGCACGTTGGCCCACAGCGGTGCGCGGCCGGGCGGAAAGGCCACCACGGCGAGATCCAGGCTCGGGTGCACGCCCACGGGGCGGCCGGCCTGCTGGCTGTCGGCCGTGGCGGCGAAGTCCAGGTCGCGCACGGCTGCGCGCAGAAGTTCGGGCAGGGGGGTGTCCAGTCGCTCCATCTTCGGCATTGCACCATTGAAAAGGGCCTCCGCAGAGGCCCTGGATCGCTGCCGTGCGGCGCAGATCAGAAGAACACGTACTCGGCCTGGAACAGGAAGGAGCGCAGGCGCGGGTCGGCCACGCGCGGTTCCCAGTTCGCGCCGGCACCGGTGTTGGTGTCGTAGGCGTTGGCGAACGGCGGCTTGGTGTCGAACAGGTTCTTGATGCCGGCCGTCAGCGTGAGGTTCTTGAAGCCCTTGTAGCCCACCGACAGGTTGTGCAGCGTGTACGGCGCCACCACCGGGTCCCACTGCGGCGGGATGTAGGAGCCGTTGGCCACGCCCGGCGGACGGTAGCCGGCGTAGCGGCCGCGGTAGATCTGCGTCAGCGTGCCCGTCCAGTCGCCACGCTCGTAGGTGATGAAGGCCGTGTGCTTCCAGCGGATGCCGAGGTCGCTGCTGCGCGTGAACACGCCCACCTGGCTGTCGCCGAAGTTGACGCTGGGCACCAGGCGCGAGCGCTTCTTCAGCAGGTAGCTCACGTCCATGCCGGCGCTGATTCGGGCGCCGGCCAGCATGGTGTTGGCACGGAAGCCGAACTCCAGGCCGCGCGTCTCGGTGTTGCCGGCGTTGATCCAGCTGATGTCGATGGCCGTGAGGGTGCCGCTGGCGTCGCGGATGAAGCGCTCCCTGAACAGGTTGTAGTTCTGGATGAAACCGTTGGCGCCGGTGACGCCCAGCGCCTGGATCGTGCCTTCGCGGTCGATGCTCCACCAGTCGAGGTTGGTGCTGAACTCGGGGATCGGCTGCCACACCACGCCCAGCGACTTCAGCTTCGACTTCTCGGGGCCCAGGTCCGCGCGGCCACCGAAGCGCGTGACGAAGGTCACCGCGTTGCAGGGATCGCCCGGCGTCGTGTTGACGATCAGCGACGGGCACTTCCCGGGGTCCACCACCCCGGCGCCGGTGAAGTTCGACTCGGTGACGCCGTTGAACAGCTGGTTGAAGGTGGGCACCCGGAAGCCCTTGCTGTACGAGCCGCGGAACAGCAGGCTGTCCAGCGGCGTGAACTTGAAGGAGGCCTTGGGGTTGGTCGTGGCGCCGAAGCCGGTGTAGTCGTCACGGCGCGCCGAGAGGTTGACTTCCAGGCTCTTCATCACCGGCACGATGACTTCACCGAACGCGGCCTTGATGTCGCGCTTGACGCCGCCCAGTGCGTTGATGTTGTCGAAGGGCGCGTTGAAGATCCAGGTGCTGATGTCGTTGGTGTTGGCGCTGTTGTTGCCGTCGAACTTGTACTTCTCGGTGCGCATGTCCAGGCCCACCGCCGCCAGCACCTCGCCGGCCGGCAGCTTCATCAAGGGGCCCGAGGCCACGGCGTCGGTCTGCGTCATCGTGAACTTGCCGCCGTACAGCGACACGCCTCGCGCCGAAGCCGCTTCCAGCCCGGACATCGCGGCCACGCTCTGCGTCTCGCCGGCCAGCAGGAACGGGTTCAGCGTGCCGTTGTTGATGAGGTCGGCGAACTTCTGCCAGTAGTGGTAGCCGCCGCCCAGCTTGCTCTTGCTCTTGCTGGAGGCCACCGAGGTGCCGATGCGGTAGTCCCAGCTCGGCGCGAAGGGCAGCGGGCCCTCCAGCGCCACGAGGTAGCGCGCCGTGTCGGACTGCGTCTCGATCTGGCGCGGGCCGCAGGCCATGCAGCGCCAGCGGAAGGCGATGCCGTTGCCGTTGTTGGCCGCCAGCTCGGGGAACTGCGCCACCAGGGCGTTGAACACGCGGCCGTAGCCGGCGCCCGTGCTGGGGTACAGCAGGTTGCGGAAGGGGCTGGGCGTCGACGAGCCGTTGGGCAGGGTGATCGAGGCCGTGCCGGCGCCGCTGGTGATCTGGTTCTCGGAGAAGGTCTTGGCCGACTCCGAACGCCCGAACAGGGCCTCCACCGCCAGCAGGTGCGAGCCCAGCTTCAGCGTGCCGCGCGTGACGATGTTGGTGTTGGTCACCGGCTGCTGGATGACGGTGGCGCGGCCGGTGTCGTAGGCGCAGCCGAATTGCGCGCCGGCGCCGGCGTTCCAGATCTTCTCGTCGTAAGCGCCCATGCCCGGCTGCGTGGCGCAGCCGGCGCCGCCGGGGAGATCGAGCGTGTTGATGCCGTTGAGCGTGGTCCCGTTGAACAGCGGGCCGGTGGTGGCCGACGAGCCCGGGCGCGACAGCACGCTGCGGCCGCTGGGGTTCCAGGCGGCGGCGGTGTTGGCCACCGCGAACACCGTGGCGAAGGGCGTGCCGCGCGTGTCGGGCGAGAGGCCGCGCGCGGGATTGAAGGTGCTGACGAAGTCGCGGTCGGTGCCGTTCAGGCGCTTGGCCTCGGAGCGGGCCACCGTGGCCAGCACGTTGTAGCCGTCACGGTCGATGTCACCGAAGCCGCCCACGGCGTTGGCGCGGAAGATGTTGCCGCCGCCGTGCTGCGTGATGTCGGCGGTGGCGCTGGCGCGCAGGCCGTTGAAGTTCGAACGAAGGATGAAGTTGATGACGCCGCCGACGGCGTCGGTGCCGTAGGTGGACGAGGCGCCGTCCTTGAGGATCTCCACCCGCTCCACCGCGGAGAAGGGAATCTGGTTCAGGTCGACGACGCCGCCGTTGAGGCCGTGCGAGGCGACGCGGCGGCCGTTGAGCAGGATCAGCGTGGCGTTGGAGCCCTGGCCGCGCAGGTTGGCCGAGGTGGCGCCGTTGTTGCCGCGCACGCCCGATTCCAGCGCCACCACGTCGGTGTTGCTGGCCAGGTTGTCCATGCCGTTGCCGTTGATGTTCAACGACGCGATCAGCTGTTCGGCGCTGATGATGCCCTGCCGGTCGAGCTCGGCGCGGGTGATGGTCTGGATCGGCAGCGAGGTCTCGCTGGCGATGCGCTTGATGCTGGAGCCGGTGATGGTGATCTTCTGCGGCGCAGCAGGCGCCGTCTGCGCCAGGACATGGCTGGCCAGGCCCAGCAGCGCCAGGCTGCCGACGATCGTCTTCAGTTTCATCAGGGGTCCTCTCGGTAGGGTGGCGGCGGCCGGTCTTGTGGTGCCGGCGCGCGCGTGCGCGGGTTCGAGCAAGAAACAGACCGTGACAGTGTCTGTCCCGCCGGGCCGGCAGGCCCACCGGGAACACCCGAAGTTTCGCGGTGCCGTACGCATGCCGGGCCACACTGCGGCGCCCATACAACACTGTCCGGGCCCGCGAATGGGGGCGTTCCGTGTGAACATCGCCGCCGCCCACCGCTTTCCCGATGCCGGAACACCGCTTGTCCACCGCTCCCGCCACCCGTCCCTGGACCTGGATCCCCACGCTCTACTTCGCCCAGGGCCTGCCCTACGTGGTGGTGATGACGCTGGCCGTGGTGCTCTACAAGAACCTGGGCGTCAGCAACACCGAGATCGCGCTGCTGACCAGCTGGCTGTACCTGCCCTGGGTCATCAAGCCGTTGTGGGGCCCGCTGGTGGACCTGCTGGGCACCAAGCGACGCTGGATCTGGGCGCTGCAGTTCGCCATCGGTGCGGCGCTGGCCGCCGTGGGGCTGGCGGTGCCGGGGCCGGGCTTCCTGCAGGCCACGCTGGTGCTGTTCTGGCTGATGGCCTTCGCCAGCGCCACGCACGACATCGCGGCGGACGGCTTCTACATGCTGGCATTGCCGCAGCGCACGCAGGCCGCCTTCGTGGGCGTGCGCAGCACCTGCTACCGGCTGGCGATGATCGCCGGCCAGGGCGGGCTGGTGTGGCTGGCCGGCTGGTGGGCGGCGCGGCACGGCAGCGTGGCGCAGGCCTGGGCGATGGTGTTCTTCGCGCTGGCCTTGTTCTTCGCCATGGTGGGGGCCTGGCACTTCGTCGCCCTGCCCAAGCCGGCGGGCGACCGCCCGGTGCCGCGTGGCGCCCACTTCTGGGCCGACTTCGGCACCGTCTTCGCCGCCTTCTTCAGGAAGCCGGAGATCGGCCGCATCCTGGCCTTCCTGCTGCTGTACCGCTTCGCCGAGGCGCAGCTGCTCAAGCTGGTGACGCCCTTCCTGCTGGACCCGAAAACCGCCGGCGGCCTGGGCCTGACGACCCAGGACGTGGGCATCGCCTACGGCACGGTCGGCATCACCGCGCTCACGCTCGGCGGGCTGCTGGGCGGCTGGGTCATCTCACGCGCGGGCCTCAAGCGCTGCCTGTGGCCGCTGATGTTGTGCATGCACCTGCCCAACACCGTGTTCGTGGCGCTGGCCCTGTGGCAGCCGCAGAGCCTGGTGCTGGTGAGCGCGGCCGTGGCCCTGGAGCAGTTCGGCTACGGCTTCGGCTTCACCGCCTACCTCGTCTACATGATGATGGTGGCCGGCGGCGCCGACGGCAGCGCCGTGCACAAGACGGCGCACTACGCGCTGTGCACCGGTTTCATGGCGCTGGGCATGATGCTGCCGGGCATGTGGGCCGGCTGGCTGCAGACGCAGCTGGGCTACCTGAACTTCTTCGTCTGGGCCTGCGTGGCCACGCTGCCCTCGTTCGCGGCGGCGGCGCTGTTGCGCATCGACCCGGCCTTCGGGCGCAAGGCCGAGTGAGGCGGCCGCCCGCGGCTTCAGCCGCCGGCGCGCATGTACATGAGGATCTGGCGCATCTCGGCCTCGGTGGCACCCGCGGCCTTCAGCTTCATCTCCTTGGCCTTCATGTCCCAGAGCTTGCCCATCATCTCCAGGAACTCGGCCTTCGAGATCATCTTGTCCTTGTTCTTGTCCATGCGCTCCACCACCATCATGCCGGCGAAGGAGTTGTCTTCCGAGGTCTGGGCCTGCGCGGCGCCCGCGAAGCTCAGGGTGAAGGCGAGGGTCGTGGTGGCGGCGGCCAGGAGAGTGCGATTCATCAGGGGTCCTTGGTGTCGGCAGGGCGGTGGGGGCGCGAAGTGCGGCGCGGCCGGCCCGGCGACGGGCGCGCGTTCATGAAGTCGCGCCGCGGTGCCCGTCCTTACAGCGCCGCAGCGCGAACCCCCACGAAGCCGCGGCGGGCGTAAGCCCCCGGCCGCGGCAGGCGACTTCGATCGAGCACGGCACTCCCGCCGCGCCTCGGAACCCCGATCGGAGACCCCATGCGCTTTTCTGCTCACCGCCGCCAGGCGGCCCGCCTGCTGTTGGCCGCCACGGCCCTGGCCGTCATCGCCGGCCCGACCCTGGCCAGCCAGGACGACGACAACGAAGGCTGCAGTTGCAGCCTGCGCCACGGCAAGATCTTCATCAGCACCAACGCGCCCACGGGCAACGAGGTGCTCGTTTACCAGCGCGCCTCGGCCGGGCCGGCCCTGCCGCTGGCCCGCTTCGCCACCCAGGGCACCGGCACGGGAGCCGGGCTGGGCTCGCAGGGCGCACTCACGCTCAGCCAGGACGGCCGCTTCCTGTTCGTCGTCAACGCCGGCTCGAACACGCTCAGCACCTTCGCCTTCGGTGGCAGCGGGCTGGTGCTGAAGTCGGTGGTCGACACCGGCGGCCTCACGCCCACCAGCGTGGCCGAGCACGACGGCCTCGTCTACGTGATGAATTCAGGCGGAAGCGGCAACGTGGTCGGCTTCCGCAACCAGCGCGGCACCTTGGTGGCGGTGCCCGGCGCCGTCGGCACGATGTCAGCCGCCGGCGGCACCGCACCGGCCCAGGTCGGATTCAGCGCTGACGGCGACGTGCTCGTCATCACCGAGCGCAACACCAACCGCCTGACCAGCTTCCTGGTGCGGCGCGACGGCACGCTGGCCGGCAAGACCGTCACGGCGTCGTCGGGCGCCGTGCCTTTCGGCTTCGCCTTCACCAAGCGCAACGTGCTGGTGGTGTCCGAAGCGCCGGCCAGCACGGTGTCCAGCTATCGTTTCCAGGACCACTCGGCGACGCCGCGCCTGGTCACCGCCTCGCTGCCCAACGGCCAGGGCGCGGCCTGCTGGATCGCCGTCACGCCCAACGGCCGCCTGGCCTTCTCGGCCAACGCCGCGACCAGCAGCGTCAGCAGCTTCAACGTGGCCGCCAATGGCGCGCTGTCGCTGATCTCGGGGCCGGCAGGGTCCACCGGCGTCAACGGCGGCGCGATCGACATGGCCGTGTCGCCCGACGGCACCCAGCTGCACGTGTTCGCCAGCCGCGGGCTGCAGATCGTCTCGTTCACCATCGCCCCGGGCGGGCTGCTGCTGCCGCTGGGCGCTGCTGGCGGCATGCCGGCGGGGTCGGCCGGGCTGGCCGCCAACTGAGCGACCGGCGGCCGATCTAGCGCTGGTGCTCGCGCCGCCAGCGCGCCGGCGTCGTGCCCAGTCGCCGGCGCATGGTGTGCGTGAGATGCTGCTGGCTGGCGAAGCCGCAGGTCGCGGCCACTTCGGCCAGCGGCATCGTGGTCAGCGCCAGCAGCTCCATCGCTCGCTGCAGCCGCAGCGCCAGCACGAACTGGTGCGGCGGCTGGCCGGTGAGCTGCAGGTGGGCCTGCGCATAGCGGTTGGGCGTGAGGCCCGCCACGGCCGCCAGGTCGGCGACCAGCAGTCTGTGTTCGAGGTGGGCCAGCACGAAGTCGCGCAGCCGGGCCAGCCCTTGCCGGGTCAGCGGATTGCGCCGTTCGGCGTGCCGTGCCAGACGCACCAGCAGCAGCCGCGACAGGCTGTCGACGGCTTCTTCGGCCACGGCATCGTCGCGCGCCAGCTCACCGGCCAGTTCGTCGGCCAGCGCCCGCACCCCTGGGAGCGTGGCATTGAACAGCGGCGTGCCGGCCATGTCGTGGACGCATTCGCTCGTGAAGGCCTCGGGGTGGAAGTAGATGTTGACGTGGCGGCTGGGCACGTTCTTGCGCCAGCGCACCGCCGCACCCGCCGGCGTGAGGAAGAGCGAGTGGCGTTCGGACGCGAAGTCGCGCGGGCGCTCGCCGTCGATGCCGCCGCTGACGCGTGCCGGCATGAAGTTCAGCGACAGCCGGGCGACCGGGAGTGCCGGCACGGCCAGGTCGTAGGGCGGCGCCTCGTACAGCGCCACGCAGATCGCGCTGCGTTCGCGCAGGCGCAGCAGCAGCTCGCGTTGCTGGCCGCCGGCATGGCCCAGCCGCTGGCGGTAGGCCTGCGCGCCCCGGGCCACGTCGTGCGTGTCATCGGTCTTCGACAAGGCCGCTCCCGCATGACAGATTCCCACGCCGCACCGCCGCTGGCGTGGCGGCGGCCTGAAAGACGGCGCCGCGCCGGCATGGGCCAATGCCGGCATGCCCAAGCCGCGACCCTCGCCGGCCCTGAACACCCAGCTTGTCCACGCGCGGGCCTGGCTGCGCCGGGCCGCCCGCCTGAGGCTGCGGCACCCGGACTGGGCCGACGAAGCGGTTGCAGAGACCTTGCTCGCTGCGCTGGAGAGACCTCCGGCTTTCGACGACCCGCCACGCGTGCGGGCCTGGTTGTTCGGGATCCTGCGCCACAAGGTGGTGGACCAGCTGCGCCAGCGCGGCCACGAGTTGACGACCCAGGGCGAAGCGCCGCCGGCCGAGGAAGAGGCCCCGCACGCCGACCCCGCCGAGCGCGCCGCCGACCACCAGTTCATCGTGGCGCTGGACGGTGCGCTGGACACGCTGCCAGCGCTGCAGGCGCGCGCCTTCGTGCTGCGCGAGGCCTGCGGCCTGCCCACGGACGAGATCTGCGCGGAACTGGGCGTGAGCGCCGGCCACCTGTGGGTGCTTCTGCATCGAGGTCGGCGGCGTCTTCAGACCGAGTTGGCGTCGCATCGTGTGTGAGGGGCTGGGCTGGGGCTGGGGCCTCAGTCGGGCCCGCGGTGGCTTCCTTACAGGCGCCCCGCCGCGTGCCGGTTGCGGTTTGCCTTGCCCTTGACACACCGTGGACTCGGCGCGCGGCATAGACTGGCCGGGGAAGTTGCAGAGGCAGTGCGATGAAGATCCTGGTGATGGGCAGCGGTGGTGTCGGCGGCTACTTCGGCGGGCGGCTCGCCCAGGCTGGGTGCGACGTGCACTTCGTGGCGCGCGGCGCCCATGGCCAGGCGCTGCGCGAGCGCGGCCTGCGCATCACCAGCCCGCTGGGCGACCTGCACCTGCAGCAGGCCTCCGTCACCGAGGACCCGGCGCGTGCGGGCCGCGTGGACCTGGTGCTCTTCGGCGTCAAGCTGTGGGACACCCAGGCCGCGGCGCGGCAGCTGGCGCCGGTGCTGGCGCCGGACACGGCGGTCATCTCGTTCCAGAACGGGGTCGTGAAGGACGATCTGCTGCGCGAGGCGCTGGGCGCCGAGCACGTGGCCGGGGGCGTGGCCTACATCGCGGCCAGCATCGGCGAGCCCGGCGTCATCGTGCACAACGGCAACATGGCACGGCTGGTGTTCGGCGAGCACGACGGCCGCGCCAGCGCGCGCCTGACGCGCTTCGCCGAAGCCTGTGCCGCGGCCGGCATCACGCACGAGCTGACGCCGCGCGTCCACCTCGCGCTGTGGGAGAAATTCGTGTTCCTCGCCGCGCTGTCGGCGGCCACCACGCTGGCGCGCCTGCCGGTCGGCCCCATCCGCGACCACCCGCGCGCCCGCACTTTCCTGCACGACCTGATGGACGAGGCCGTGCAGGTGGGCCGCGCCGAAGGCGTGCCGCTGCCGCCCGAGTACGCCGAGAGCCGCCTGGCCTTCGCCGACGGCCTGCCAGCCACGATGACCAGCTCCATGCACCACGACCTGGAGCGCGGCCACCGGCTCGAGCTGCCCTGGCTCAGCGGTGACGTGGTGGCGCGCGGCCGGCGCCTGGGCGTGGCCACGCCCTGCCACCGCGCCGTGGTGGACATGCTGTCGCTCCATGCCGACGGACGTGCACCTGCGGCCTGAGCGTTTTCCGGCCCGCGGTCAGGATCGGCTGTAATGTCGGGCATGCGTCTCGAGACTGAACTGGCCGCCCTGCGCACGCCGCTGCTGCGTTTTGCCCAGCTGCAACTGCGCAACGAGGGCCTGGCCGAGGATGTGGTGTCTGAAACCCTGCTGGCGATCCTGGAGAAGCCCGATGCCTTCGAGGGGCGCAGCTCGCTGCGCACCTACGCCACCGGCATCCTCAAGTTCAAGATCGTCGACCTGCTGCGCAAGCGCGGCCGCGAGGTCCACATCGAGCCGCTGGAAGAGCAGAGCGTGGACGACGCCATCGACGCGCTCTTCGCCACCAACGGCCATTGGGCCGAGCCGCCCGCGGCCTGGGGCCACCCCGAACAGGCCCTGCAGCAGGCGCAGTTCCTGGAAGTGCTTCAGGACTGCGTGGAACGCCTGCCGCCCAAGATCGGCCGCGCCTTCATGATGCGCGAGTGGCTGGAGCAGGAGGTGGACGACATCTGCGGGGAACTGGGCATCAACGCCAACCACTGCGGCGTGCTGCTGTACCGCGCGCGCATGGCGCTTCGCGAGTGCCTGGCGCAGAACTGGTTCGAGGCCGGGGTGGCCCGATGAAGCTGCTGCCCGACTGCCAGGAGGTGTCGCGCCTGATCAGCGACGGCCAGGACCAGCGCCTGCCCGCCAAGGAACGTGCGCGCATGCGCCTGCACCTGGTGATCTGCGACACCTGCCGCAATGTCGAGGGCCAGATGGCCTTCCTGCGCCAGGCGATGCGCGAACTCGGGCGGCGCGAACCGCCCGAGCGTTGATCAGCGCTTGCCCAGCATCCCGCCCAGGCCGCCCAGCAAGCCGCCCAGGTCTCCCAGGGCACCGACGTCGCCCTGCGGGATCTGGCCCTGCGGCGTGAGCTTGTCCACCACCTGCGGCAGCATCTGCGACAGCTGACCCAGCGCATCCTTGGGATCGATGCCCAGCTGTTTCGCCAGGCCGGCGATGGTGTCGTTGCCCAGCACGCCGCCCAGCTGATCGGGCGACACCGGCTGGTTGGCGCCCGTGCCGACCCAGGACTTGGCCACGTCGCCCAGGCCCGCCTGCTCGAACTTCTGCACCAGGCCGCCCAGGCCCCCGAGGCCGCCGCCGCCCTGCTGGCCGAGCATGCCGATGATGGCGCTCAGGATGTCGCCTTGCCCACCCCCTCCGCCACCGGGGTTCTGCGAACCGAGGGCACCGATGACGCTGTCGAGCAGACCCATGTGTTTTCTCCTGGCTGAGTGCACGGCTCCGTGCGGAGCCCGCGAGCGTGCCGCAACGGCGGCGGAAGTCAACCGACCTTCGGCCCGCCCGCCAGCGCCAGCCAGCCCAGCACGGCCAGCGGCGCCGTGTCGGCGCGCAGCACGCGCGGGCCCAGCGCCACGGCGCGAAAGCCCGCGGCGCGCGCGGTGGCTTCTTCTTCCGGCGTGAGGCCGCCCTCGGGCCCGCTGAGCGTGACGAGGCGGCTGCCGAAGGGCGCCACCGGTGCCGCCGCATCGTGCGCCAGGCTCAGCAGCCAGCGCTCGCCCTCGGGCGGCGCACGCAGCCAGTCGATGAGCTCCCGCACCGGCGCCACCGCGGGCACGCGCGCGCGGCCGCATTGCTCGCAGGCGGCCTGCGCGATGGCCTGCCAGTGCGCGCGCTTGCGCTCGGCGCGCTCGCCCGCCAGGCGCAGCACCGAGCGCGTGGCCAGCAGCGGCTGGATGGCGGCCACGCCCAGTTCCGTGGCCTTTTCCACCAAGGTGTCCATGCGCTCGTTGGCGGGCATCGCCAGGGCCACCGTCACTTCGGGCGTCAGCTCGCGCAGCACCGGTCGGCCCTCGCCCACGCGCACGCGCACGCCGCTGCGCGTGACCGCCAGCACCGTGGCCGGCCAGTCGCTGCCGGCGCCGTCGAACAGCACCAGCGCATCGCCCGGCTGCACGCGCCGCACCTGCGCATGACGCGCAGCGCCGGGCGGCAGGTCGAAGTCCAGGTCTGCCGAAAGCGGTGCGTCGACGAAGAAGCGCATGCTCAGTCCGTGGCCAGCGCCGCTTCCACGGCCAAGGCCACGGCGGCCAGTTCGGCGTCGCGCCCGCCCGGGGCGCCCAGCATCAGACCCACCGGCAGCGTGCCCGGGGCGTGGCAGGGCAGGGTGAAGGCGCAACCATCGAGAAAGTTGAAGGCGAAGGTGTTGCGCAGCAGCAGGCCGTTGGCCTTGAAGAAGGCCTCGTCGCTGACCACCAGCTCGGCGATGGGCGGCGCGGTGATCGGCGTCGTCGGGCAGACCACGGCGTCGAAGCCTTCGAGCGCCCGACCCATGCGCTCGATCCAGTCCAGCCGCCGCCGCTGCATGGTGATGTAGTCGGCCGCGCTCACCCCTTCGCCCAGCGCCACGCGTGCCGCCACGCGCGGGTCGAAGCGCCCGCGCTGCGTGGCCAGGGCCTCGCGGTGCACGGCGAAGGCCTCGACGGCCGAGAAGCCGCCGGGCGCGTTGATCTGCCCGATCTCGCCCAGCTCGGCGAGCCGCAGCGGCACGAACTGCGCGCCGCCGGCGGACAGCCGCGCCAGGGCGTGTTCGAAGGCCTGCGCCACCGCGGGCTCCAGCGCCTCCAGCAGCAACGTCTGCGGCAGCGCCAGGCGCAGGCCGCGTAGCGGGCGTTGCGCCGGCACGAGCGGCGCACCGGCCAGCACGCCGTCGACGCGCAGGCAGTCGGCCACGTTGCGGGCCATCGCACACACCGTGTCCAGCGTGAACGACAGGGGGAAGGCGCCCGCCAGCGGCGTGCGCCGCTGCGTGTTCTTGAAGCCCACCAGCCCGCACAGCGCGGCGGGAATGCGGATGGAGCCGCCCGTGTCCGAGCCCAGTGCCGCCACCGCCTGGCCCAGCGCCACCGAGACCGCGGCGCCCGCGGACGAACCGCCCGGAATGCGTGCCGTGCCGGCGTCGGCCGGGTTGCGCGGCGTGCCGTGGTGCGGGTTGATGCCCACGCCGCTGAAGGCGAACTCGGTCATGTTGGTGAGGCCGGTCACCGCGGCCCCGGCGCGCTTGAGGCGCGCCACGGCCTCGGCGTCGCGGACCGCTGGCGGCGCGCCTGCGCGCAGCACCGAGCCGGCCATCGTCGTGCGGCCGGCGATGTCGTAGAGGTCCTTCACCGTCACCGGCAGCCCGGCCAGCGGCGGCAGCGCCCGCCCGTGCGCGGCGGCGGCGTCGGCGGCGCGTGCGGCGGCCAGCGCCTCGTCGTCGAAGAGCGCGGTGTAGACGTGCGCGGCGGCCGGCGCGCGCGCTTCGGCCAGCACGCGCTTCAGCAGCGCTTCGCGCGCGCCAGGGCCGGCCAGCGAGGCCTGCAGGGTGGCGATGTCGGGCAGCATGCCCGCGAGCTTAGCCCCTGGCGCCGTGCTTCAGAGCCCGCGCTTGGCCTTGGTGAGGACGGTCGCGACCTCGGTGGAGATCTGCGCGAACTTCGAGCCGGAGCCGATCAAGCGCAAGGCTTCGTCGAACTGGCCGGCGTTGATCCTGCGGGCGACCTCGCCGGCGGTCTGGTGGAACTCGGCATGCCGGCCCAACAGTTCGACGAAGGTCGGCCGCGTGCCCCACTGCGAGCCGCCCGGGCCGTGGATCCAGCGCCCCAGCGGACACTGGTCGTCGCGGCAGATCGTGTCGACGTCGAGCTTCTCGTGGTCGGCGATGGCCTTGCGCAGCTTCACCTTCCAGTGACGGTGCGCCTCGATGGCGCTGTCGAAGTCGAAGCCGGCGATGGCCACCTCCGCCGCGGCCGGCGCCGCGCCTTCGCCCTCGGGCAGCTTGAAGCGCTGCACCTCCCCGGCCAGCCCCGCCGCCTGGTCCTTCATGGCCGACGCGGCGGCGGCCGTCTGCTCCACCAGCGCGGCGTTCTGCTGCGTCATGCGGTCGAGTTCCTGCACCGCCTGGCCGATCTGGCCCACGCCCAGGTTCTGCTCGCGGGCGCCGGTGGAGATCTCGCTCAGCAGCTGGCTCACGCGCTGCGAGGAGCCGATGATCTCGTCGATGGTCGCTTCCGCCTTGCGCACCTTGCCGGTGCCATCGACGACCTGGCTCACGCTGGCGCTGATCAGCGTCTTCACCTGCTTGGCGGCCTCGGCGCTGCGCTGGGCCAGCGAGCGCACCTCGGAAGCCACCACGGCGAAGCCGCGGCCCTG
>CAZBUU010000033.1:0-26520 GCA_964495125.1 uncultured Rubrivivax sp. | reverse complement strand
TCGGCATGCACCACGTGGTCGGCCGCGGCGCGCTGGAAGTAGGCCCAGGCCATGTCGTGGAAGTCGTCTTCCTTCAGCAGCACGCTGGCGCCGGCGTAGTAGATGTCCAGGAAGCTCTGCAGGTCGGTGAAGGCGTAGGCGGCGCGCAGCGCCTCCACGCTCGCGTAGGGCAGGCTCAGGCCGTTGCGCTGCGCCAGCTGGAAGATCAGCTCGGGCTCCAGCGAACCCTCGATGTGGATGTGCAGCTCGGCCTTGGGCATGCGCCTCAGCAGGGCCGGCAGTTCGGTGCGGGGGAGGTCTTTCATTCCCGCACTGTAGCGAGCTCAGCGCAGGAACTTGCCGCCGGTGGTGATGATGGCCGAGTCCACGAACGTGGAGCCCGTGCGATCACCGGGCCCGTAGCGCACGCGGTGGCCACCGAGGTCGATCTCGCCGGCGCCTTCCAGCGCCGCGATCAGCGAGGCCGCCGTCGGTTCGCGCCCGGCACGCGACAGCCCCACGGCCAGCAGCTTGGCCGACGCAAAGCCGCTGAAGCCGGCATAGGACAGCGGCAGCTTCTTGCGCGCCGCCGCGGCCGAATACTCGCGCGACAGTGCCGTGGTGCCCGAGAAGGGCGAGGGCATGATCTGCATGACCACGGCACCGCGGGCCTGGTCGCCCAGGCCCTGCACGTAGTCGTTGTTGCTGGTGTTGGACAGCGAGATGAAGTTGGCGGTGCCGCCCTGCGCGCGGTAGAGCTTGACGAAGTCCGACGAGGCCTTGGCCGAGGCGATCAGCAGCACCGCCTGCGGGCGCTTCTCCAGCAGCTCGCGCACGGGCCCGGTGATGTCGGGCTTGCGGTTGTCCACCTTCGCGCGCGCGACCTCGGTGACCTTCAGTTCGTTGAAGGCGCGCTCGATGCCCACCAGCGTGTCGGTGCCGAAGGCGTCGTCGGCCAGCAGCAGGCCGAAGCTGCGCACGCCGATCTGGTGCTGCGCCCGGATGGCCATTTCGGCCTCGCGCCGGTAGCTGGCGCGGATGGGGAAGATCTCGCGCCGCGGCGGCTCGTTGATGAAGCTGGCACCGGTCTGCGGCGCCACCATGGGCACACCCTGGGCGGCCAGACCTGGCAGCAGCGCTTCCATGGTGGGTGTGGTGCGCGCCATCAGCAGCGCCAGCGGCTTGCCACGCGCCACCAGTTCGTCGAAGAGGGCCTTGCTGCGCTTGGGGTCCTGCCCGTCGTCCAGGGTTTCCAGCCGCACCGGCCGGCCCTGCACGCCGCCGCGCTCGTTCAGCTGGTCCAGGTAGAGGCGCGCGCCGTCGATGGCCTCCTTGTTGGACGCCGCCAGCACCCCCGTGAAGGGCCCGATGTGGTGGACGACCAGCGGCGCCTGCGCCGCCACGGCGCCGTGCACCAGGGCTGCGGCCAAGGGGGCGATCCAGCGAAGCCAGCTCATGAGGTGCCAATCCCGGAACACGGAACCCAGGACTTTGCACCAGGAAGATGAACCCGCCCACCCGGGCGGGCACCAAGCGCCGCGGCTCCCCGCGAACGCGGGGTGTCAGCCCGCGCCGACCCCGGCCGCGTGCGCCTGCTGGTCGGCGTGGTAGCTGCTGCGCACCATGGCGCCCACGGCGGCATGCGTGAAGCCCATCGCGGCGGCCTCGCGCTCGAACATCTTGAAAGTGTCCGGGTGCACGTAGCGCCGCACCGGCAGGTGGTGGCCGCTGGGCGCGAGGTACTGGCCGATGGTGAGCATGTCGATGCCATGCGCGCGCATGTCGCGCATGGTGGCGAGGATCTCCTCGTCCGTCTCGCCCAGGCCCACCATCAGGCCGCTCTTGGTGGGCACGCCCGGCACCTGCTCCTTGAACTTCTTCAGCAGGTTCAGGCTGAAGGCGTAGTCGGAGCCCGGCCGCGCTTCCTTGTACAGACGCGGGATGGTCTCCAGGTTGTGGTTCATCACGTCGGGCGGGGCCTCGCGCAGGATGGAAAGCGCACGGTCGTCGCGGCCGCGGAAGTCGGGCACCAGCACCTCGATCTGCGTGCCGGGCGAGAGTTCGCGCGTCTTGCGGATGCACAGGGCGAAATGGCCGGCGCCACCGTCGCGCAGGTCGTCGCGGTCGACGCTGGTGATGACCACGTACTTGAGCTTCAGCGCCGCGATGGTCCTGGCCATGTTCAGCGGCTCTTCGGCGTCCAGCGGGTCGGGGCGGCCGTGGCCCACGTCGCAGAAGGGGCAGCGCCGCGTGCACTTGTCGCCCATGATCATGAAGGTGGCCGTGCCTTTGCCGAAGCACTCGCCGATGTTCGGGCACGAGGCTTCCTCGCACACCGTGTTCAGCCGGTGCTCGCGCAGGATCTGCTTGATCTCGTAGAAGCGCGTGCTGGGCGAGCCCGCCTTGACGCGGATCCACTCGGGCTTCTTCAGCACCTCGCCCGCCGGCACCACCTTGATGGGAATGCGCGAGGTCTTGGCCTGCGACTTCTGCTTGGCGGTGGCGTCGTAGGCGGGCGGGGGCGTGCTCATCCTGCGGATTTTACGAGCCGCCCCTTGCGTCCGCTGACAGCCGCGCCCAGCAACCCGGCCAGCACCAGTGCCAGCGTGCCGGGCACCGGTACGCTGAAGTTCAGCAGGCCGGCCTCGGCGTAGTTGTCGAAGGCGGCGCCGGGGGTGTAGTCCACGAAGGACAGGCCGAAGCCGCTGGCGTCGGCGAAGGCGCCGGTGCCGCCGGTGATCTGGTAGTCGATGCTGAACTGCCCGCCGGCGTCCAGCAGGTCGGCGCTGCTGCCGCTGCCGGAGAGCGTGCCGAACAGCGTGCTGGACAGGTCGGCGGCCGAGGTGAACTCGAAGCTGCCGCTGAGCGTGAGCGTGGCGGCGTCGAACTGGAACAGCACCACCGACACCAGCGACAGCGGCTCAGGCACATCGGGCGGCGGCGTCTGCACCACGCTGCCGACCCAGCCCCCGGTGCCGGCGGTGGCGTCGAACACCGAGACGTTGCCGCTGCCGTTGAAAGGCACGAAGAAGGTCACGGGGTCCGCCGCCGCGGCCAGGGGCAAGGCCAGGGCGAACGCGGCAGACAGGCGGCGCAGCGCGGCGCCGGCGGACGTGATGAAGCGGAACATGGGATCTCTCCTCGAAGCGGGGGGGTGGACCCCATCGCTACGCAGGCCGGTGCGCACCGGATGCAAGCCCGACCCGCGCGCCGGGTGGGCCCATCCAAGGCCGGGCGCGGCCCGTAGAGCAGGGGCCGGCCGATGCAACCGGCCCCCTCAACCCAGGAGACCCCCATGCAGCCTTCCTTCACCCGCCGCCGCGCCGGCGCCGTTCTGTCCGCCACGGCCGCCGCCGCGCTGCTGGCCATCGCCGGCACGGCCGGCGCGTCCAGCCACCGCGAAGCGCCCTTCATCACCACCAGCCCCAAGGTGGACGGCACCGACTTCTACATGTTCCGCAGCTACGAGCCCGGCCGTGACGGCTACGTGACGCTGATCGCCAACTACCAGCCGCTGCAGGACGCCTACGGCGGCCCCAACTACTTCTCGATGGACCCCAACGCGCTGTACGAGATCCACATCGACAACAACGGCGACGCGCAGGAAGACCTGAGCTTCCAGTTCCGCTTCAGCAACACGCTGGCCAAGAGCGGCAGCGGCCAGACGGTGGACGTCGGCGGCATGACGCTGTCGAGCCCGCTGATCCTCGGCGGGCCCGTCAGCCAGGTGCGCGACCCGGCGCTGAGCCTGGCCGAGCAGTTCACCCTGACCCTGGTGCGTGGTGACCGCCGCACCGGCGCCGCCTCGCCGGTGACCCACGCCACCAGCGGCAGCGCCACGTTCGACAAGCCCGTGGACAACATCGGCACCAAGAGCATCCCCGACTACGCCGCGTATGCCGGCAAGCACGTCCACACGGTGAACATCCCCGGCTGCGCCATGCCGGCCAAGGTGTTCGTGGGCCAGCGCCAGGACGCCTTCGCGGTGAACCTGGGCACCATCTTCGACCTGGTCAATGCCCAGGTGGGCGTCATCACCAACCGCGCCAACATCGGCGCGCTGCCCAACACCATCGGCGACAAGAACGTCACCACGCTGGCCCTGGAGGTGCACAAGGACTGCCTGAAGAGCAGCGGCGACGACGTGATCGGCGGCTGGACGACGGCCAGCCTGCGCCAGGCGCGGCTGCTGAACCCCACGCCCGCCAGCGGCCACCAGGCCAGCGAGAAGCCGGGTGGCGCCTGGGTCCAGGTGTCGCGCCTGGGCATGCCCCTGGTCAACGAGGTGGTCATCGGCCTGAAGGACAAGGACAGGTTCAACGCCAGCCTGCCCAAGGGCGACGGGCAGTTCGCCGCCTACGTGACGAACCCGACGCTGCCGGCCCTGCTGTCCGCGGTGCTCAACATCCCCGGCTCGGCGCCGACGAACTTCCCGCGCACCGACCTCGTGACCACCTTCCTCACCGGCATCCCGGGCGTGAACCAGCCGAAGAACTGGGTGGCCTCGGAGATGCTGCGCCTGAACACGGCCATCGCGCCCGTGCCCTTCGCGCAGCAGAACCGGCTGGGCATCGTCGGCAGCATCCGCGACGCCGGCAATGACTTCGCCGGCTTCCCCAACGGCCGCCGGCCGAAGGACGACGTGGTGGACATCGCGCTGGTGGCGGTGATGGGCGGACTGTGCATCGCCAACGGCAACAACAACGCCTTCGGCTTCGGCGCCGCGTGCACCCCGGCGGCCGTGCCGCTGGGCGCCACCTCGCTGGAACTGCACGACGCGGTGGACCAGGCCGTGGTGCCGCTGTTGCCTGGCTTCCCCTACCTGAACACGCCGATTCCCGGCGCGCGCTGAAGAGGACACCGACCATGAAGCAGCCGATCCCCCTGCTCGCCGCCTGCACGCTGGTGGCCCTGCTCGCCGCATGTGGTGACGACCCGGCCCAGGCGCCGGAGACGCCGCCGCCCGCGGTGGCCGAGGAAGTGCCGACCAGCGCGGCCGCGAACGCAGCCACCTGGACGGAGTACGCCGCATCGCTGCAGCGCAGCGAGACGGCCGCACCGCTGGGCTTGAGCCAGGTGACAGCGCCCACCAGCGAGACCGAGGCGCCGGTGACGTTTTAGCCGGCCCACCGGGGGGGAGGCGCGGGCGGCCACTTCGAATTGCCCGGGGTGACGGGCCGCGCTACCCTGTGGGCACGATGATGTCCACACCCCCCCGCATCATGGCCCTGCGCGCCGTGCCCGTCGCCGGCCGCGACGGCATGCTGCTCAACCTGAGTGGCGCGCACGCCCCCTTCTTCACACGCAACCTGCTGATCCTCACCGACAGCGCCGGCCGCACCGGCGTGGGCGAAGTGCCCGGCGGTGAGAAGATCCGCCAGACGCTGGAGGACGCGCGCGAACTGGTGGTCGGCGCCACGCCCGGCGAGCACCACGCCGTGCTGCGCCGCGTGCAGCAGGCCTTCGCCGACCGCGACAGCGGCGGCCGCGGTCTGCAGACCTTCGACCTGCGCACCGCCATCCACGCCGTCACGGCCATCGAATCGGCGCTGCTCGACCTGATGGGCCAGCACCTGGGCGTGCCCGTGGCGGCGCTCTTGGGCGAAGGCCAGCAGCGTGACGCGGTCGAGATGCTGGGCTACCTGTTCTTCGTCGGCGACCGCCGCAAGACGCCCCTGCCCTACGCCAGCGAACCCGAGGCCGCCGACGACTGGTGCCGCCTGCGCCACGAAGAGGCCCTGACGCCCGAGGCCGTGGTGCGCCTGGCCGAGGCCGCCCATGCGCGCTACGGCTTCAACGACTTCAAGCTCAAGGGCGGCGTGCTGGCCGGTGACGCCGAGGTGGACGCCGTGACGGCGCTGCACGAGCGCTTCCCCGAGGCCCGCGTGACGCTGGACCCGAACGGCGGCTGGTGGCTCAAGGACGCCATCCGCCTGGGCCAGCGCATGCGCGGCGTGGTGGCCTATGCCGAAGACCCCTGCGGTGCCGAAGCCGGTTTCAGCGGCCGCGAGGTGATGGCCGAGTTCCGCCGCGCCACCGGTCTGCCCACGGCCACCAACATGGTGGCCACCGACTGGCGGCAGCTGGTGCATGCACTGTCGCTGCAGAGCGTGGACATCCCGCTGGCCGACCCGCACTTCTGGACGATGGCCGGCAGCGTCCGCGTGGCGCAGACCTGTCGCGACTGGGGCCTGACCTGGGGCAGTCACTCGAACAACCACTTCGACGTTTCGCTGGCCATGTTCACCCACGTCGCCGCCGCCGCGCCGGGCCGGGTGACGGCCATCGACACGCACTGGATCTGGCAGGACGGCCAGCGCCTCACGAAGCAGCCGCTGAAGATCGAAGGCGGCCTGGTGCAGGTGCCGCAGCAGCCGGGCCTGGGCGTGGAGCTGGACATGGCCGAGGTGGAAAAGGCGCACCAGCTCTACCTGCAGCACGGCCTGGGCAGCCGCGACGACGCGATGGCCATGCAGTTCCTCATCCCCGGATGGGCCTTCGACCCCAAGCGGCCGGCGCTCGTCCGCTGAACTTCTTCCAACAAGGACCACGCGCATGAAGATCGGATTCATCGGCCTGGGCATCATGGGCACGCCCATGGCCGGGCACCTGCTGGCCGCCGGCCACACGCTGTTCGTCAACACGCGCAGCCGCGTGCCGGAAGCGCTCACCGCGGCCGGCGCCACGGCCTGTGCCACGCCCGCCGCCGTGACGAAAGAGGCCGAGGTGGTGTTCCTGATGCTGCCCGACACGCCCGACGTGGAAAAGGTGCTGTTTGGCGCCGATGGCGTGGCCGGCGCACTGAAAGCCGGCCAGGTGGTGGTGGACATGAGCTCCATCTCGCCCATCGCCACGCAGGACATCGCGCGCCGCGTCACGGCACTGGGCGCGGGTTGGCTGGACGCGCCGGTGTCGGGCGGCGAAGTGGGCGCCAAGGCGGCGTCGCTCACCATCATGTGCGGCGGCAGCGAGCCGGTGTTCGAAGGCGTGAAGCCGCTGCTGGCGCTGATGGGCAAGAACATCACGCGCGTCGGCGAGGCCGGCGCCGGGCAGATCACCAAGGTCGCCAACCAGATCATCGTGGCGTTGAACATCGCGGCCGTGGGCGAGGCGCTGCTCTTCGCCAGCAAGGCCGGCGCCGACCCGGCCAAGGTGCGCGAGGCGCTGATGGGTGGCTTCGCCGCCAGCCGCGTGCTGGAAGTGCACGGCGACCGCATGGTCAAGCGCACCTTCAACCCCGGCTTCCGCATCCGGCTGCACCAGAAGGACCTGAACCTGGCGCTGCAGGGTGCCAAGGAACTGGGGGTGGCGCTGCCGCAGACCGCCAGCGCGGCGCAGCTGATGCAGGCCTGCGCCGCCAACGGCTTGGCCGAGATGGACCACTCGGCGCTGGTGAAGGCGCTGGAGCTGATGGCCGCGCACCCGGTCGCGCCGGGCTGATGAGCGGCCGGCATTCAACGCATTGAAACGCTGCTTTCGACGCCGCTGCCGCCCCCGGCGCGGCGGCGGCGCTATCGTGCGCGTCCCACGGACAAGACCTGGAGACCCTCCTTGAAGCTCTACTACAGCCCCGGCGCCTGCTCGCTGTCGCCCCACATCGCGCTGCACGAAGCCGGCCTGCCCTTCCAGGCCGTCATGGCCAGCACCAAGACCAAGAAGCTGGCCGACGGCACCGACTACCTGACGATCAATGCCAAGGGCTACGTGCCCTTGCTCGAACTGGACAGCGGCGAACGCCTCACCGAAGGCCCGGCCATCGTCCAGTACATCGCCGACCAGGCGCCCGCCAGCAAGCTGGCCCCGCCCGCCGGCACGATGGCGCGCTACCGCCTGATGGAGTGGCTGAACTTCACCACGTCGGAGCTGCACAAGGGCTTCAGCCCGCTGTTCAACCCGGCCATCACCGACGAAGGCACGAAGAAGATCTACCGCGACAAGTTGGTGGAGCGCTTCGCCTGGGTCGACGGTCAACTGGCCGGCAAGACCTGGGTGATGGGCGACGACTTCACCGTCGCCGACATCTACCTCTTCGTCGTCGCCGGCTGGAGCGGCTACGTGGGCGTGGACATCGCCCACCTGGCGAACCTGCAGGCCTGGAAGGCGCGCGTCGCTGCGCGCCCGGCCGTTCAGGCCGCCATGAAGGCCGAAGGGCTGCTGAAGTAGGCCCTCCGCGGCCAGCTACAGACTGGCCGTGATGCCACCGTCCACGTAGAGCACGTGGCCGGTGACGAAGCGGGCGGCGTCGGAGGCCAGGAACACCACGGCGCCGCCCAGCTCTT
This sequence comes from uncultured Rubrivivax sp., assembly GCA_964495125.1. GTDB lineage: Bacteria > Pseudomonadota > Gammaproteobacteria > Burkholderiales > Burkholderiaceae_C > Rubrivivax. The sequence continues at coordinate 18,262 of CAZBUU010000033.1, read as the reverse complement.
CCACATCGCCCCAGCGGCCGGCCGGCGTGCGCTTGGCCAGCCAGGCACTGAAGGTCTCGTCGGCCACCAGCGCGGCGTTGAGCTCGGTCCTGAAGTAGCCCGGCCCCAGGCCGTTGACCTGGATGCCGTGCGGCCCCAGGTCGATGGCCATGCCCTTGGTGAGCATCTTCACCGCGCCCTTGGTGGCCGCGTAGGGCGCGATGCCCGCCCGGCCCAGTTCGCTCTGCACCGAACAAACGTTGACGATGCGGCCGCGGCGGCGGGGGATCATGCGCTGCGCCACCGCGCGGCCGACGTAGAACACGCTGTCCAGGTTGGTGGCGGTGATGCGCTTCCAGGCGTCCGTCGGGAACTCGGCGAAGGGGCCGCGGTGCTGCATGCCGGCGTTGTTCACCAGGATGTCGATCGGCCCGACCTCGGTCTCCACGCGCGCCACGCCGGCGTCCACGGCGTCGGGGTCCGTCACGTCGAAGACCGCGGCCTCGGCCGCATGGCCCTGGGCGCGCAGCGCGTCGCGTGCCTGCCCCAGCGGCCCTTCGCTGCGCGCGTTCAGCACCACCCGGGCGCCCACCTGCGCCAGCGCCGTGGCCAGCGCCAGGCCGATGCCCTTGCTGGCGCCGGTGATGAGCGCCGTGCGGCCCGAGAGATCGAAGAGCTGGCGAACGTCGCGTGGGGTGTCCAAGGGTGTCTCCTGTCAATGGTGTGATGTTTGAGTGGCATTATGCGGGCCTCGAACGACAAGACCGGAGACGACGATGCGACTGCGCTGCATGTGCCTGGTGATCCACGGCGAGGGCGACCTGCGCGTGGGCGAGCAGGAGGTGGCCGAGCCCGGCCCCGGCCAGGTGATCGTGAAGGTGGGCTACGGCGGCATCTGCGGTTCGGACCTGCATTACTTCCACCACGGCGGCTTCGGCACCGTGCGCCTGCGCGAGCCCATGGTGCTGGGCCACGAGGTGGCCGGCACCGTGGCTGCCACGGCGGCCGACGTGAAGCACCTGCGCATCGGCGACGCCGTGGCCGTGTGCCCCAGCCGGCCTTGCGGGGCGTGCAGGTTCTGCCTGGAAGGCCTGCCCAACCAGTGCCTGGAGATGCGCTTCTACGGCAGCGCGATGCGCATGCCGCACGTGCAGGGTGCCTTCCGCAACCTGCTGCTGTGCGACGCCTCGCAGTGCCACGGCGTGGGCGAAGGCGTGCCGCTGGAACACGCGGCCATGGCCGAGCCCTTCAGCGTGGGGCTGCACGCCGTGTCGCGCGCCGGCTCGCTGCTCGGCAAGCGCGTGCTGGTCAGCGGCTGCGGCCCCATCGGCGCGCTGGCCGTGGCCGCGGCGCGCGTGCACGGCGCGGCCGAGATCGTGGCCACCGACGTGGTGGACGAGCCCCTGGCCGCGGCGCGCGCCATGGGCGCGCACACCACGATCAACGTGGCGGCCGACGCCGACTGGGTGCAGCGCTACGCCGCCGACAAGGGCACGTTCGACGTCATGCTGGAGTGCAGCGGCAACGGCCGCGCACTGGCCGACGGCCTGCAGGTGATGCGCCCGCGCGGCGTGGTGGTGCAGCTGGGCCTGGGCGGCGACGTGAGCCTGCCGCAGAACGTGGTGGTGGCCAAGGAGCTGGAGATCCGCGGCAGCTTCCGTTTCCATGCCGAGTTCGCGCTGGCCGTGCGGCTCATCAACGAGCGCCGCGTGGACTTCGCGCCGCTGGTCAGCGGACGCTTCCCGCTCAGCCGCGCGCAGGAGGCCTTCGAGCTGGCCAGCGACCGCAAGCGCGCGATGAAGGTGCTGCTGGACTTCACCTAGGGACAAGGCCCAGGGGGTCGGCAAGACTCCCGGCCCAGGACGGAACTCGTGGGGAGCAAGGGATGCTGAGACTGCTGGGCCTGATGGTGATCGCGTCGCTGCTGCAGGGCTGCGCGGCGCTGACTTCGTCACCGAGCCAGGATGGTGAACTGGGCGAGGGCCTGACCTACTACCTGCCCAAGAAGGACATCCAGCTGACGGTCGTCGTCACCGGCGGCGCCATCTCCACCGTCTCGCTGGCCACGACCCCGGCCTACCCCGACCTGCGTCAGGCCTTTGTCCTGAGGAGCGGGCTCAATGCGCTGGGGAAGACGGTCAACACCATCGGCGTCGGCGCGAACGGCCTCCTGAAATCGACGAAGGCCACGGTGACCAGCGGCGTCTCCGAGGCGGCCGGCAGCCTGGCCGGCATTGCCGGCTCCGTGCAGGCGGGGCGCGTGTCCATCAACACCACGAGCGGCGCCTGCGGCAATGGCACCCATGTCTTCCTCTACGCGGTCACCGAGGACAAGGAAAAGGCGGCCTGCGGCCTGAAGCTGACGATCAAGCGGCTGGCTGGCGCCGATGCCCGGGCCGAGGGAAGCGGTCCCCGATCGACCGCCAAAGCCCGCGACGAGGCCTATTCGGGCATCTACTACCGGCAGGCCGAGCCCTTCCTCGTCACCGTCAAAGGCGACATCAACACCGCAGCCATCCTGTACTCGCCGTCGGTGGCGCCGCTGAAATCGCTGCCCATCGCCCGCACCTTCTTCGCCGACGGTGACGCCGGCATGACGCTCGACGACGGCGTGCCGACCCAGTACGACCAGACCACCGACGGTGAGATCGTCGCGCTGCTGAAGCTGCCGGCCACCATCATCTCGGCCTATTTCGAGGCCATCGGCAAGCTCTTCGATTCCTTCAAGTCCCGCGACACCAAGCAGGCCGAGGACTTGAGCTCGTCGATCAAGCTGGAGCTGGCCAAGGCGAAGTACGAGGCCTGCCTGAAGGCGATCCAGAACAAGGACGACGACCTGATCGTCAAGCTGGACTGCGGCAAGTAGCCGCCGTGCTCAATGGTCCGCGTAGGGCGCGCGGTCCGGCAAGCGGCGGATGCGGTACAGGCTGTAGAAGCCCAGCAGCGGCCCGGCAGCCAGCAGCAGCAAGGTGAACACGCCCGAGAGGTCGTCGCCGAGGGCCAGCCGCGCGCGGTCGATGACGAGGAAGTCGTACAGCCCGTGCAACACCATGGGCACCCACAGCGAGCGCGTGGCCAGCGCCGCCAGCAGCAGGTTGGCGCCCGAGAGCGCGGCCAGCAGCACTTGCGCCGCCACGGCCACCGGCGGCTGGCCGCCGGCCAGGTTCAGCGCGTGCAGCAGCCCGAAAGCCACCAGCGACAGCCAGGCGCCGCGGTGCAGGCCCAACCAGGCCGACAGCGCCGCGAACAGCACGCCGCGGTAGACCCACTCTTCCGTGAGGCCGACGATCATCGTCGTGTGCAGGAGGTGCAGCGCCGGCGGCGAGACGGGCGGCGCACCGAGCGTCGGCCAGCGCGCCACGGCCCAGGCGATGAAGGCCAGGGTGAACTGGATGGCCAAGGGCAGCAGCAGCCGCAGGTCGGCACGCTCGGGGGCGCGCAGGCCCACTTGGCGCGGCGGCAGGAAGAGCAGCGTGCACAGGGCCAGGAAGGCCGCCACCTTGATCTCGGTGAAGGCGTAGACGACGACGAAGCGCGGGTCCGAGTAGGGGAAAGGCGACTGCAGCAGGCCCCACAACAGCAGCGCCATCGAGCCCAGCCACACCAGCAGCACGGGCGCGGGGTGGAAGCGCCGGTCGTTCATCGCCATGGGTTGTGCCTCGCCGTCCTCTCGGGTCAGGGCGCCAGGCGCGCGGCCAGGCGCGTGGCCAGGGTCTCCGCGACGGCAGACCAGCTGGCCTCGACGCCGATGGAGCGCAGGTCCACCGTCTTCAGCCCCGCGTAACCGCAGGGGTCGATGCGCGAGAAGGGCTCCAGGTCCATCGCCACGTTCAGCGCCACGCCGTGGTACGTGCGGTGCTGGCTGACCTTGATGCCCAGGGCGCTGATCTTGCCCAGCCCCGCGAACGGGTCCAGCCCCGAGGTCTGCAGCACGCCGTGCGCGAAAGGATCGGCCAGGCGCACGTAGATGCCGGGCGCACTGCGCACGCGGTGGCCGACCACGCCCCACTGCCACAGGGTGTCGATCACCGCCTCCTCGATGCGGAAGACGTACTCCTTGACGTAGATGGAGAGACGCCGCAGGTCCACCAGCGGGTAGGCCACCACCTGGCCGGGGCCGTGGTACGTGACCTGGCCGCCGCGGTCGGTGCGCACGACGGGGATGTCGCCGGCGGCCAGCACATGCGCTTCGCGGCCGGCGATGCCCTGCGTGAAGACGGGCGGGTGCTCCACCAGCCACAGTTCGTCTTCGCTGCCATCGGTGCGCGCGGCCGTGAAGGCGCGCATCGCGACCTCGGTCTCGGTGTAGGCGCGCGGGCCCAGGACGCAGACCTTCATCGCGGCGCGCCTCGGCGACGGTAGGGCAGGAGCACGAACTCGTCGGCAGCGCCCACGTGCGCGGGATCGGCAGTGACGAGCCGCAACTGGTTCACGCGCGCCGTGGCCCAGGTGAGCGCGCGCGGCTGCGATAGACCGGGATGCGACTGAACCAGGCGCAAGGCCTCGTCGGCGATCGACTCGCTGATGCTCAGCCGCTCGAAGCTGCGCAGGAAGGCCCGCGTCGGTTCCTGCAGGCCCGCCGGACATTGCGCCATCAGCTCGAGCCAGGTCACGACGCTGATCGAGCGGTGCGCGAAGGGCTCGATGGCCTGCTGGGCGCGGACATCGCCGCCCAGGTAGTCGAGCAGGACATCGGTGTCGATGAGGGCGCTGGGCATGGTCGTTCAACGCCGCCGACGGGACGCGGGTGCGGCATCGGCAGGCGCTTCAGGTCGCGGAGCCCAGAGCCCGAAGCCGTCGGCCTTCACGTTGTCGCTGCTCTGCACATAGTCGCGCAGCGCGCGGCGCACGGCCTCGGCGCGTGACACACCGAGCAGCCGGCAGACACTGTCGACCTCGCGCAGCAGCGCGTCGGGGATGTCGATGATGGTGCGGGCCATGCGGGCAACCTCAGCGAACCAGGAAGTCCGGCTGGCGGAACTTCGCTTCCAGGAACTTGCCGTTGGCCAGCAGCGCCTGGGCGTCGGCACCGGCCACGTTGGCGACGATCTCGCGCAGCTTGTCATCCAGCAGCGCCAGTTGTTCGGCCAGCAGCTGGCGCGCCGTCTTGCCGCCTTCCAGCGCGTGCGAGCTGCGGAACACCGGCGGCAGCGCCACGTAGTTGGCCAGTGTCTCGGGCAGGTAGCGCAGCACCGTCTCGCGCACGGTGAAGAGGTCGGCGTCGTGGCTGCGCGCGCCCACCAGCCGCGGCAGCACCTCGGCCACCGAGGTGCGCACGCTGGACAGGTGTCCATGCATGTCTGCCGTCAGCTGCGGCTTCACGCGTTCCACCAGTTCGTCGAAATGCTCCAGGGTCTGCTCCACGGTGAGACTGTCCTCGATGCGGCGTTCGATGTCCGGCGCGCGGCCGCCCGCCGAGCCCGCGGCCCAGCCCGCAAGGTACAGGCCGGCGGTGATCCAGCCCCAGCCCGGCCCGATGAAGCCGGTGAAGAGCAGCGCCGGCCCCAGCAGCGCGAGCGCGCAGCCGGCGATGTTGCCGTTGCCGTACAGGAACAGCAGCAGCCGCGTCTTCAGCGGCCGGGTGGCCGAGCTCGCCATCACTGGTAGCCCCGGATGTCCTTGAAGACCAGCGCGAGCGCGGCCTTGCGGCCATCGAAGACACGACCTCCGGAAGCTTCGGCCACGGCCGCCATGTCGGCGTTGCTGGCTTCGCCGTAGAGGATGGGGAAGATGCGCACAGGCACGCTGGCAGCATAGCGCCCACGCCAGGCGGCGAGGTCGGGGCCAGCGTTGTTCTCGCCGTCGGTCAGCAGCACGATGCTGACGAAGCGGTCGGCGTCGCGCTGGCGTTCCTGCGCTGCCAGCGCCTGCGCCTGCAGCAGCGCGGCATAGATGCCGGTGCCGCCGCGCGTGCGCAGCGCGTCGGCATAGGCCAGCACGCGCTGGCGTGCGGCGTCCAGGGCGTCCGCAGGGAAGTCGATGGACTGCGCCGGTTCGACGCGGTCGTCGAAGCTGATGAGCAAGACGCGTTCGCGGCTCTGGAAGCGCGCGTAGCGTGCGCTGGCCGTGCTGGCCTCGGCACCGGCAAGCACCTTCAGCGCAGCGCGCATGGCCTCGATGCGCTCGCCCTTCATCGAGCCGCTGATGTCCAGCACGAAGATCGAGGTTGCCGGCCGCCGCCACTGGCCCTGGTAGGCGCCCAGCACGGCATCGATGACCTCCAGCCGGTTGGGGAAGCTCAGCTCCACCGCCGGCGTCTCGCCCAGACCGGCGGCCAGCGGCACGCCCTGCACGGACGGCCGCAGGAAGGCGGCGGCGGCGACATCGCGCTGGAAAGCCTGCGCCTTGAAGGCGGCGACGAGCTTCGTGTAGTCGTCGCGCCGCGCTTCCTGCAGCAGCATCAGCGGGTGGTCGGCGCTGATCACGCCGTCCTGCGGGTAGACCAGCGTCAGCTGGTCGGCCGGCGCCAGCTTCGTGTTGGCGCGCAGGATCACGGCCTCGTAGTTGACCATCGCGTCCAGCTCGCCCGGCGCCTTGACGAAGGCATCCGCCAGCCAGCCCGAACTGCCGGCGGTGAGCTTCTGACCGGCCAGGAAGGCCGTCAGGACCTTGGCATCGACGTCCTGCGCCGACAGGTCCTCGGTCTTGCCGGCCACGGCCGAGGCCACGGCGAAGACCGCGCTCATGCCCGAGTTGGAACTGGCCGGGTTGGTCATCGCATAGCGCAGCTGGCCGCCGGCAGCGGCGCGTGAGATGTCGGCCCAGGTGGGCGCCTTGCGGTCCCAGCCCAGGGCCTTCAGCTTCGCCGCCTTCACACCGAGCGCAACACGCGAATAGAAGAGCTTCTCGCGCGCCAGCGGCTTGGTGGCCAGCGCCAGCGCCGGATAGGCGCCGCTGGCCGGCAGGATGGCGTCGAAGGACTCGCCGGCGTTGATGCGCTCCACGATGTCCAGCGTGCCGGCGTAGCTCAGCTGCAGCGGCACGCCGGCCTCCTGCGCCGCCTTCAGCAGCGCGGGCTCGATGTCGCGCACCTCGCTGCCGGCCAGCACGCGGAAGGCCGGCTGCGCGGACGCCTTCGCCGGCGCCTGCGGTGCGTCCTCGCGCTTGCCGCAGCCGGCCAGGCCCAGCAGCGCCAGCGCCAGCAAGGCGGCGGCGGCGCGGCGCCAGCCGCCGGCAGGCGTCACAGCCGCACCTCGCCGGCGGGGCCGCCCACGGCCTCGGCCGCTTCCTGGCGGCGCACGCGGTCGACGTAGCTGCGCGACTTGGCCACTTCGTCGCTGAGCGTGTTCACGGTCGTCTGCATCGATGCCAAGGCCTTGACCTTGAAGTCGGCGATCGAGTCCATGGCCTGGTAGACGTTGGCGAAGGCGGCCTGCAGCTTGGCGATGTCGATGGTGCTGCTGGCCGCCTGCTGGTGGATGGCCGCACTCTGGTCGCGCAGCATCGCGCTGGTGCTGGCGATGAGGTTGCCGGTGGTGGTGTTCAGCGCGCTGATCTGGTCCAGCACCAGCTTCTGGTTGGCCAGCGCCTGCGCCACGATCACCGCCGTGCGCAGCGCGCTCACGGTGGTGGTGGTGGCGCGGTCCACGCCCTTCATCAGCTCCAGGTTGTTCTTGCGGATCATGTCCAGCGCCAGGTAGCCCTGGATGTTCACGCTCATCTGCGTGAGCAGGTCCGTCACCTTCTGGCGCGTGTAGAACAGCATCTCCTCGCGCACCACGCGGGCCTTCTCGGGGTCCTGCGCGTCCAGCGCCGCGGCCTTGGTCTCGAGCTCGCCGTCGAGCTTCTTCCCGATGTGGATGTACTTCTCCAGCTTCTCCATCAGGCCCCAGAGGTTGACCTTCTCCTGCTCGATGGCCGCGTTGTCGCGCATCAGCTCGTCCTTGCCGCGCTTGAGCGCTTCGATGATGGCGTTCAGGTGCGACTGGCTGCTCTGGTAGCGGTCGAAGTAGTCGGCCAGCTTGCTGCCCATGGGGATGAAGCCCAGCAGCTTGCGCGCCGAGAACAGGTCGCCCTGGCGCGACGGGTCCAGGTCCTCGATCTGTCGACGCAGGTCGATCAGGCCCTGGCCGATCTGCGAACCCTTGTCGAACAGGCCGTTGTCCAGCGTCTTCACGGGGCGGTCGAGCATTCGGTTGGACACCGACGCCGAGGCCTCGATGTCCTTGCTGCCCATCGAATGGATGCGTGCCACGGCTTCCTTGAACTTCGGGTCCTGGCTGTCGTGCGCGGTGATGTCGTCGATGAACTGGCGCACCTGCGCATCGAGCTCGGCCACGTCCTCGGCCTTCAACCGCACGCGCCCGCTGGCCGATTCGATGGGCACCACGGCCACCGGTGCCGGCGCCTCCAGCACAAAGGTCTCGGGCGGCGTGAGCGCGGTGGCGGTGGTGGTCTGCTGGGCGGGAGCGTTCATGGCGATGGTCCTCACTTGAAGCGGGATTCGATGGACTGGATCATCTTTTCCAGCCACTCCTGGCTGGGCGGGTCGATCACGTCGACCAGCACGTCGGGCACCTTGATGCCACGCTGCGCCCACAGCTCGGGGCCCTTCTCGGCGCCGCCGGTGCGGAAGCCGTACTCGTGGGCCAGCTTGTGCAGTTCGGGATCGCTCTCCAGCGCCGCGCCCAGGCGTGCGCCGGCCGGCGTGTAGGGCACCAGCACATGCTTGGAGAACACGGTGGGGCGCGGATAGAGCATCACCATGTCGCTCTTGAGCTTGTCCGGGTTCTTGAGCCAGAACTCGATCAGCTGCGACTCATAGGCCATCAGCAGCGGCGCCTTGCCCATGCCCAGCGCCAGGTAGTCCTCGAAGGGTCCGGCCGACGAGGTCTCCTGCAGTCCCTGCCGCAAGAACAGCGGCGCCACCTGGGGCAGCACGCGGTCCACGTCGTCCTGGCTCTGCACGATCTGCTGGCTGTTGGCCAGGTAGCTCGCCAGCGCCAGGTACATGGCGGCACTGTTGCTGGTGCGCACGTCGGTGGAACTGACGAGCACGGACTTGCCGGTGGCGAAGGCCTGGCTGCCCTTCAGTTCGCGCCAGCGCGCGCCCTTCTCGATCAGCGCCATCAGCGCCGGCATGTCCACCACGTGGTAGATGTCGCCCTGCTTCTCGACGATCTTGTTGGCGACCAGGATCTCGGCGATGGGGCGCCAGCTGGCCAGCACCATGGGTGTGTAGAAGGGGTTGTAGACGTTGGCCGCCTTGGCCGCCTGGCGCAGCTGCGTGGCTGCCGGCGCACCCGACGGGAAGCCGAAGTCGTACTTGGCGGCGTCGTAGCGCGTGGCGATGGCGCGCGAGCCGGCCTTCTCAACCGTCACCGTGATGCCCTGCTTCGCCAGCACCTGCACGACGCGCGGGTCGGCGAAGAAGGCTTCCTTCTCACTGCCGATGAGTCCGCGCACGCTCACCTGCTTGGCCTGCTCCAACCGCGCCGTGGCCTCGGCCGTGCGCTGGTCGCCGACGCTGCGGTTGGACCACCAGATGCCGGTGCCCACGGCGGCGATCAGCACCCCGGCCAGCGCCGGCGCCACGAACCTGCGAATCTCCACGTCAGGGTCCTTTCGATGTGTCGTCCACATCCTGGGCCGGGCCGGATGATGACGTCATATGATGACGATGCCGTGACCAGCCGCGGCCGTCAAGCCCTCAGGTGCCACAAGGCCTTGGTTGCCGACAGCGCCTCAGCGGCAACCGGCCTTGCCGTCGTCGGTCATCACCCGGATGCGGCCGGCGATGATCTCGGCGCGCGCCGCCTCCACGGCCCGCCGCATCTCGGGCGTCACCAGCCTGGCGTTGTGCTCGTCGAAGGCCAGGTCGATGCCGCCTTCCTTCAGCCCCAGCACGGTGACGCCGGGCTTCACGCCGGCGAAGGCCTGCTCCACCGCGACGTCGGTGCGCTTGAGCACGCTGGTCAGCATGCGGCCGGGGTGCAGGCCGTTCTGGTTGCTGTCCACGCCGATGCCCAGCAGGCCGAGGTCCTTCACCGCCTGCAGCACGCCCAGCCCCGTGGTGCCGGCGGCGGCCAGGATCACGTCGGCGCCCTGCGAGGCCTGGTTGCGCGCGATCTCGGCGCCGCGCGCGGGGTCGGTCCAGGCGGCGTTGGTGGTGCCGGTCATGGCCACCAGCACCTGCACGCCTGGCCGCGCGTGGCGCGCGCCCTGCTCGTAGCCGCAGGCGAAGCGGCGGATCAGCGGGATGTCCTGCCCGCCCACGAAGCCCAGCTTGCCGCTCTTGCTGGCCATGGCGGCCAGCATGCCGGCCAGGAAGCTGCCTTCCTGCTCGCGGAAGACGAAGCTCTGCACGTTGGGCAGGTTCACCACCATGTCGACGATGGCGAAGCGCCGCTGCGGGAAGCTCTTCGCCACGGCCTCGATGCTGCTGGCCTGCGGGAAGCCGACGCCCACGATGGGGTCGGCGCCGCGCTCGGCGAAGCGGCGCGTGGCCTGTTCGCGCTGCGCGGCGTTGGCGATCTCGAACTCGAGGTAGGGCTTGCCGGTGGCCTTCTTCCAGCGCTCGGCGCCTTCCCAGGCGGCCTGGCCGAAGCTCTTGTCGTTCTTGCCGCCGAGCTCGAAGATGAGCGCCGGCTGGGCCTGGGCCACCAGGGCCCAGGCCAGCAACGTGGCGGCGGCCAGCGTCTTCAGAAGCTCGCCTTGAAGGAAGCGCCGAAGGTGCGGGGCTCGTTGATGAAGCCCGTCAGGTTGTTGAAGTCGATGCCGCCCACCACGCGGATCTGGTTCGTCAGGTTGCGCACGAAGGCGGCCGCCTCGTACTTGCCGTTGCCGAAGCTGTAGGCGGCGCGCAGGCCGAACTCGGTGAGCGCCTTGCCGGTGAATTCGGTGCTCTCGTAGAGGAAGAAGTTCACCTTGCTGCGGTAGGCCACGTCGGCCAGCACGGTGACGTCGCCGCCGGCCACCGGGAAGGTGTAGCGGGCGCTGCCGTTGAGCGTGGTCTTGGGCGACTGCGGCAGCGGGTTGCCGTCGATCAACGCCAGCGTGGCCCCGCCCACCACGGCGGTGGGGTCGGTCACCGTGCAGCCGCCGCCGCACACCGCCACGTACTGGCCCGGCGCCTTGATCTTGGTGCTGTTGTAGCTGCCGCCCAGGGCGAACAGCAGGTTGTCGGTGGCCAGGAACTGCGTGTTGAACTCGATGCCCGAGCCCACCGACTTCGGCACGTTGATCAGCGTGTTGAAGTTGGTGCCGCCGCCCACCACGGTGAGCTGCTGGTCCTTGATGCTGTAGGTGAAGGCCGCGGCCGAAATGCGCACGCGGCGGTTCATCAGGTCGGCCTTGTAGCCCACCTCGTAGGAGGTGACCTTCTCGCTCTTGGCCACCGAGATCTGGTCGCCGAAGAGCAGCCGGCCCTGGATGGACGGCGCGCGGAAGCCCGTGGCCACGCGGAAATAGGCCTGGCTGGTCTTGTCCAGCGCGTAGCTGGCGCTGAAGTCGCCGCTGGTGTTGGTGGCGTCGGTGTTGGCGGTGCGGCGGCCGACGAAGGTGGACGAGAACGGCGGCGGCGTGATGCGGTCGGCGAAGTAGTCCTTCTTGTCCTTCGTGTAGCGCAGGCCGCCGCGCAGCTTGATGGCTTCGCTGACGTCCAGGTTCACGCTGCCGAAGAGCGCGTAGGCCTTGTTGTCCTGGTCCTGCGTGGCGTAGCCGTTCTGCACGTTGCCGCCCAGGCTGCTGTAGTTGAAGCTGTCGATCTTCAGCTGCTCGTCGAAGTAGTACAGCCCCGCCAGCCACTTCAGCGCGCCGCTGCCGGTGCTTTCCAGGCGCAACTCCTGCGTGAACTGCTTGTGGCTGGGCAGGCCGTCGGCCGACTCGGCGTCGAAGGGGATGAAGCCCGGGCCGAAGTTGCCGGCACCCAGGAAGCCGGCGCCGAAGCCGCCGTCGATGTCGCCGCGGCTGTAGGACTCCACCGTCTCGTAGCCGGTGATCGAGGTCAGCGCCATCTCGCCGAAGTTGTAGCGCAGCTTGATGCTGCCGCCGGTGTTGGTGACGTCCTGGCTGTTGATGCCGTCCTGCGAGACTTTGGTCTCGTCGAATCCGGCGACGAGGTTGTTGGTGCCGGCCTGGATGATGTTGGCGCGGAAGACGCGCGCCGAGCCGTCCAGCTTGCGGTGGTGCAGGTTGAACAGCACGCTGAGGTCCTTGCTGGGCGTCAGCAGGCCCTGGATGCGCAGCGCGTTGTCGTGGTAGCCCTCCAGGTCCTGCGTCGGGCCGCGGGAGTTCGTGTTCTTGACCCAGTCGCTGCGGTTCTGCGACTGCGCGGCCAAGCGCAGCGAGAAGGCCTCGGACACCGGCACGTTGACCGCGCCTTCCAGGTTCAGCGCGCTGTAGCGGCCGATGCTGGCCAGGCCGTAGCCCTCGAACTTCTTGCCCGGCTTGGCCGATTCGAACTTCACCACGCCGGCCGGCGAGTTGCGGCCGAAGAGCGTGCCCTGCGGGCCGTTCAGCACCTCGATGCGTTCCAGGTCGAAGACCGGGAAGCCCTTCAGGATGGGGTTCTCCTGCACCACGTCGTCGTACACCAGGCTCACGGGCTGGCTGGCGTTGAGGTCGAAGTCGGTGTTGCCGATGCCGCGGATGTAGAAGCGCGGGAAGGCGCGGCCGAAGCTGGACTCGATGTTCAGGCTGGGCACGCGGCCGGCCAGCAGGCGGATGTCCTGGCCGCCGGAGTTCAGCACTTCCAGCATCTCGCCCTGGAGAGCAGCCACGGAGCTGGGCACGTCGCGGATGTTCTCCAGGCGACGTTCGGCGGTGACGGTGATCGTCTGCAGCTGGCCACCCGCGGCTTGCTGGGCCTGCGCACCGGCACAGAGCGCGGCCAGGGCGGCGGCGGCCAGGGCGTGGTGCATGGGGAACCGGCGGGAAGCGTAGCAGCGTGTCGTCATGGATCGACCTCCTGGAATGGGTGGCGGGGGCAATGCGCGAAAGCAACGATGATGCCGTCCACCCCGGCTCAAAATGGTGAATCGCCCGGCTCCCTGCCCGGGTGCGACGCTGATTTGCAACAGATGCTGACCCCCGACCAACGCCGGCAGTGGCAACAGGATGGCTACCTGGTGCTGCCCGGCTTCAAGCCCGCCGCCGAGGTGGCCGCGGCCTGCGCCCGCGCCCGCGCCCTCGTCGAGGCCTTCGAGCCGGACGCTTCCACCAGCCGCTTCTCCACGCAGGACCGCAGCAAGCTCGCCGACGCCGCCCTGCTGGCCAGCGCCGACCAGGTGCGCTGCTTCTTCGAGGAAGAGGCGCTGGACGAAGCCGGCCGCCTGCGCGTGCCCAAGGCCCAGAGCATCAACAAGATCGGCCACGCACTGCACGACCGCGACCCCTTCTTCATGGGCTTCTCGCACGGCCCCGAACTGGCGGCGCTGGCGCGCGACCTGGGCCTGGTGCAGCCGCAGGTCTGGCAGAGCCAGATCATCTTCAAGCAGCCGCGCATCGGCGGCGTGGTGGACTGGCACCAGGACGGCAGCTTCTTCGTCACCACGCCGCAGACGGTGACCACCTTCTGGTTCGCGCTGGAGGACGCCACGCTGGACAACGGCTGCCTGTGGGTCAAGCCGGGCGGCCAGACCGACGCGCTGCGCGAGCAGTACGTCTGCGACCACGCCACCGGCACGCTGAGCATGCGGCCGCTGGACCGCACGCCCTGGCCTTCCACCGAAGGCAGCGCGCCGCTGCCGGTGCCGGCCGGCACGCTGGTGGTGTTCGGCGGCCGCCTGCCGCACTACAGCGCGCCCAACCGCAGCGCGCGTTCGCGCCTGGCCTACACGCTGCATGCCACCTGCGGCACGGCGGCCTACGCGCCGGAGAACTGGCTGCAGCGCAGCAGCGATTTCCCCGTGCGGGGCTTCGACTGACATGCTGGACGACGCCCCGCCCGTCGCGCTGCTGCTGACCGACCTGGTCGACAGCTCGGCGCTCGCGGCGCAGCTGGGCGACGAGGTCATGGCCGGCATCTGGGCCACGCACGACCGCATCGCGCGCGACCTGCTGCGCGTCTGGCGCGGCCACGAGATCGACAAGACCGACGGCTTCCTGCTGCTCTTCGCCAGCGTGAAGGACGCGCTCGGCTACGCGCTGGACTACCACCGTGCGCTGGCCGCGATGGCCGTGCCGCTGAAGGCGCGTGCCGGGCTGCACGTGGGCCAGATCACGCTGCGCGAGAACAGCGCCGAAGACGTGGCGCTGGGCGCCAAGCCCTTCGAGGCCGACGGCGTCAGCAAGCCCATCGCGGCCCGCGTCATGTCGACCGCGCTGGGTGGACAGACGCTGGTCACGCGCGCCGCGCTGGACGCGCTGGGCGCGGTGCCGCACCGCGTGGTGGCGCACGGCCACTGGCACGTGAAGGGCATTCCGGTGCCGCTGGAGCTGTTCGAGATCGGCGAGCCCAGCGCGCCCTTCATGCCGCCGCCCGATTCGGCCAAGGTCTTCCGCGTGGTGCGCCAGGGCGACCTCTGGCTGCCGCTGCGCGAACTGCGCCACAGCCTGCCGGCCGAGCGCGACGCCTTCGTCGGCCGCCGCGACACGCTGCAGGAACTGGCGCGCCGCTTCGACGAAGGGGCGCGGCTGGTCTCGCTGCTGGGCATCGGCGGCACCGGCAAGACGCGGCTGGCCACACGCTTCGGCTGGGGCTGGATGGGCGAATTCCCCGGCGGCGTGTGGTTCTGCGACCTGTCGCCGGCGCGCACGGTGGAAGGGCTGCACAGCGCGGTGGCGCAGGGCCTGCAGCTGCCGCTGGGGCCGGAGGATCCGGTGCTGCAGATCGGCCAGGCCATCGCCGGCCGCGGCGAGTGCCTGCTGATCCTGGACAACTTCGAGCAGCTGGCACGCCACGCCGAGGCCACGCTGGGCCGCTGGATGGACCGCGCGCCCGAGGCCCGCTTCCTCGTCACCACGCGCGAGGTGCTGGGCATCGCCGGCGAAGAGGCGCTGGCCGTGACACCCATGGGGCCGGCCGACGCGCAGACCCTCTTCAAGCGCCGCGCCGCCGCCGCCAAGCGCGACTTCGCGCCCGGCCCCGACGACGAAGCCGCCATCGCCACGCTGGTGAAGCTGCTGGACGGCCTGCCGCTGGCCATCGAGCTCGCCGCCGCGCGCGTGCGCACGCTGTCGCCGCGCGCGCTGCTGGCGCGCATGAGCGAACGCTTCAAGCTGCTGGCCAGCAGCGGCGGCCGCCAGGACCGCCAGGCCACGCTGCGCGCGGCCTTCGACTGGAGCTGGGACCTGCTGCCCAGCGCGGAGAAGATGGCGCTGGCGCAGCTGTCGGTGTTCGAAGGCGGCTTCACGCTGGAGTCGGCCGAGGCGGTGGTCGATTTCGCCGGCCTGGCCGACCCGCCGTGGACGCTGGACGTGGTGAACGCGCTCGTCGACAAGAGCTTCGTGCGCTCACTGGGCGAAGACCGCTTCGACCTGCTGGTCAGCGTGCAGGCCTACGCCGACGAGCATCTGCGCACCGAAGGCCGCTTCGCCGGCAGCGGGCCGGCGGCATTGGCGGCGGCGCAGGGGCGGCATGCGGCCTTCTTCGCCGCGCTGGGGCCGCGGCGGGCCACGGAAAACGCCTGTGCGGAGCTGGACAACCTGATCGTGGCCTGCCGGCGTGCGGTGGGCACGGGCGATTGCAGGCTTGCCGCAGGCGCACTGGACGGCGCCTGGGGGGCGCTGCATCTGCACGGCCCGTTCAAGGCCGCCATCGATCTGGCGAAGGCGGTCACGGCCATGCCGGGCCTGCCGCCAAGCGAGGCAGCGCGGGCGCATGCCGTTCTGGGCAACGCGCTGGACGCCGCAGGTGACCGCGCCCAGGCCGGCCGTCACTGCGAGATCGCGCTCGAGCACGCACGCGCCGTCGGTGATGTGGCCTGCGAGGCCACGGCCACCATCCGCCTGGCCAGCCTGCATGCCCGCCAGGGGCAGGCCGCCAAGGCGCGCGCGGAGCACGGGCAAGCGGTCGCGCTGGCACGCAGCATCGGCGACGATTTGCTGGCGTGCGAGGCGCTCAATGGGCTGGGTACCGTGGACAGCAGCCAGGGTCGCGTCGCTGACGCCCTGCAGCACTACGACGCCGCGCTCGCGCTGTCCCGACGCGCCGGCGACCGTCGCTGGGAAGGCAGCCTGCTGGGCAATCTCGGCAACCTGCAGGTCAGCGTGGGGCGGCTGGACGAGGCCCGCACCCTGTGTGAGCAGGCGCTGCTGATCGCCCGCGAACTGGGCGACCGCAAGCGCGAAGGCAACACCCTGTGCAACCTGGGCATGCTGCATCAGCTCCAGGGACGGGCCGATGTCGCGGGTACCACGCTGGAAGCTGCCCTGGTGGTCGCTCGGGAACTGGGCCATGCGCGTCTGGAGTGCATCGTGCTGGGCAATCTGGGCACGGTGTATGCCGCCCTGGGGCGACCGTCGGAGGCGTTGACGCGCTACGACGCGGCCGTCGCACTGGCGCGCCACCTGGGCGACGGGCACACCGAGGGGCAGTTGCTCGGGCACATGGGCTTGGCCCTGGCAAGGCTGACGCGCTTCGATGAGGCGCGTGCAAGCCTGGACGCCGGCGCCACGCTGCTGCTTCAGGCGGAAGATCGCATGAGCCTGGCCGTACTCATATGCGCCCGAGCCGAGTGCGAGTGGCTGGCAGGATCGCCCGGAGCGGCCATCGCCGCACGAGACGAGGCTCAGGCGCTGGCGCTGCAAACCGGCGCCGGTCCGGAGTCCGAACTGGGCGCCGCTCTGGCTCAGTTGGCCCAGGTCTTTGCCGCACCGCGCGGCACGGCTTCTGGCTGAGGACTACTCGTTGTAGATCAGGATGCCCGGATCCGACTCCACGGTCTCCCGGCCGCTCTGGAGGCGCAGGGTGTACGGGATCTCGCCGCTGGGTGCCTGGTCGCTCTTGACGCAACGCACGCCCTGGCCCTCGTTCATCACGCTGCAGCTGAAGTAGCTGCCCGCGTCCCCGAAGTTCACGCCGCCCGATCCGAACCGGTAGCCCGGCGTGCGCAGCCACCAGGTGATGGTGGTCTCCCCCGCCGGCGTGCGCATGCCCGAAGGCGAGACGCTGATGCGGCCGTCGTTCACCTCGACGTAGATGGTCGGCGTGGGTGCCGACTTCTGCTGCGCGCCTGCCGCGAATGCCAATCCCAGCAACAGCGCTGCGATCCAACGGTTCTTCATGATGCCCCTCCGGCCCGTGAAATGTGTCGCCCTGTAAGGCGTGCCTGCATTCTCGATGTCTGCGCCCCGTTGGCAAGCGCATCGTGAAGATTCACGCACAGGTGTATCTTCCTGCCCTTCGCCACGGCCGCCGCCCATGACCACCGACTCTTCCGCCATCCCCCCCGCCCCCGCGCCCGTGCGCCACATCCGGCTCACCTCGCACCCCGGCCAGGGCACGGCCGGCGCGCCCCTCATCCGCTGGGGCGACCCCGATCCGCTGGCCCGCGGGCCCATCGTCGGCAGCACCACCAACCGCAGCCAGCGCAACGTGGTGGGCACGCACAGCGGCAGCTATGGCGTCTACCGCGCGTTGGCCGTGGCGGCCGGCAACCTGACGCGCGGCCACCGTGCCGACCTGACCAACACCTCGCCCACCGACGAGATCGGCCCCTACCCGCAGTGGGGCGACCCGTCCAAGATGGTCAGCATCGACCCCTGGGGCGCCAGCGTGCAGAAGGTCTACGCCGACTACCTGGCGCAGGGCTACGACATCCGCCCCACCATCGCGGTGACCAAGGCCCACGTGCACCTGCCCGAGATCAAGCAGGCGCTGGCCTTCCAGCGTCTGAACGTGGACGGCAGGATCCTGCTGGAAGACGCCAGCGCCAGCGTCACCAAGGTGGCCGTGGAGCCCGTCTGGTGGCTGCCCGGCGTGGCCGCGCGCTTCAAGGTCAGCGAGGCCGACCTGCGCCGCGCGCTCTTCGAAGAGACCGGCGGCATGTACCCGGAGCTGGTGACGCGCAGCGACATCGACGTCTTCCTGCCGCCCATCGGCGGGCAGACGCTGTACGTCTTCGGCGACATCCGTGACCTCGCCAACCCCGACGTCACGCTCACCGCCCGCGTGCACGACGAGTGCAACGGTTCCGATGTCTTCGGCAGCGACATCTGCACCTGCCGGCCCTACCTCACGCACGCCATCGAGGAGTGCATCCGCGGCGCGCAGGCCGGCGGCGTGGGCCTCATCGCCTACAGCCGCAAGGAAGGCCGCGCCCTGGGCGAGGTGACCAAGTTCCTGGTCTACAACGCGCGCAAGCGGCAGGTCGGCGGCGACAGCGCCGACAAGTACTTCCTG
>CAZBUU010000032.1:0-26854 GCA_964495125.1 uncultured Rubrivivax sp. | reverse complement strand
GGGAGGACTTCGCGGTGACCTGCGGACCCGGCTTGCGCACCCTCGCGAACGGGAGGGCGGTCATCGATGTCGAGGGCGACAGCGAGATCGACGAGGAGGCTGCCTGGCTGTTCCTGGACTTCGAGCTCGACCGCATGCTCACCGAGCACCGCGCGAAAGATGGCTACTGGACCGCCGGTTATGAAACCTACCTATCGTTCGGCCTGGTCCAGCCGGCCAAGGGCCAGTCGGCTCGGGTCGATGAGATCCTGCGGCGATCGCAATGGCGGCAGCGCCATGGCCTGCACGGGCAGCCCTCCCTCGAGTCCCTGCGCACTCGCCTGACCGTGCGGTACCCCAGCCAGGGCGAGCTGTTCGAGGAGTTCCACGAGGCGCTGGCGTGAGACCAGCTACAGCGGACGCTGATCAGGTCCGGGAAGCGGAAGGTCGGTGAAACGCAGCGTTCGCTGCTTAGCGCCGTGAACAGCCAGTCGTGCTCCTCGAGCCAGACTCGAGTCTCGATGGTCTTCGGGTGATTTTTGCCATGGGCGCCATGGCCTGAGTGGCCAGCCTGGGTGGCGACGCAGCAGCGGTCAGCGGGCCATGCAGAGTACGTGGCGGGGTCCCAGTTCGGTGGCTTCAGGATCTAAAGGCCGTGCTTTGTCGAGCGCGTGACGGAACGCGTAGCAGCCGGCAGGGGCCGCGACGCCGCGGAATGGGCGAGTCTGCAAGGGGAAATTCGGGGTTGGTGGGATGGCTGGAAGACCTCGCCAGGACCGCTGCAAGAACCGTCTAGACTCCGTCAGATACATTTCCCGCAGCGATGTAGGGGGAGGGAGGCACGCTTGGTCACCACCAGCGAAAAGGTAGCCCTAGGTGCGTTTGCCGTTGTCGCAGCACAGGCAGCCCGTGGCTTAGGGATCGGAAAAGTCGTTGATCTGTCGGGCCGCAATGCAACTGTGGCCTACTTCGACGTGCCGGGAGAGGAGTCGGCACTCCAGATTAGCGTCCCCGTGGCAGAGGTACGAGTCGTTTCCTTGCCGGAGCAAACCCGTGTCTTCCGCCGCGATGAGGACACCGGTCGCTGGCAGGTGGGTCGAATCGCCGACGGCGATGGCCCGACGTGCTTGGTGGCGTTCCCAAATAGGGTGGTCGCCAACGTGCCCCGAGAAGAACTGCAGGTGCGTTGGCGCAAACCTATTGCCAACCCGACCGAATTTCTGATCCGCCACGTCACAGAAACCCCTCTCTTCGCAGCCGCTCGATCAAAGTTCGTGCGTGCTGTAACTACCCAACGGGCCGCCTGCCGCGGAATCGGCGCACTACTGTCGTCGTCGGTCCAACTGGCTGACTATCAGTTCAACGTTGTGCGAAAGGTACTGCAGGACCCCGTCCAGCGCTACTTGCTGGCTGACGAGGTGGGTCTGGGCAAGACCATCGAGGCTGGCCTGCTGATTCGCCAGTGCACCCTGGACGTCGCCGACGCGCAGATTCTGCTGATCGTGCCACCGTCGCTGGTGACGCAGTGGCGACAAGAACTCATCCAGCGCTTCGGACTGCGTGACTGGCTCGACGACCACGTTTGGGTCCTTCCTAGCGATGACTTGAGCGGTGTCAATGAGCGTATTCAGACGGCTGGAATGGTTGTCATCGACGAAGTTCACCACCTGTCTCGCAAGTCCGCCGAGAGCGCTCACCCTCTTTACGAACTACTGCGCAAGCATGCGCCATCGGTGCCTCGGCTGTTGCTGCTGTCCGGCACACCGGTGCTCGCCGACACAGAGGGTTTCTTGCGGATCCTCCATCTTCTCGACCCTGTTGTCTTTCCGCTCGACGACCTGGCGGGGTTCGAGCGGCGCGTGCAATCACGGCAGCTGGTGGCGGAGATTGCAGCGTCGCTTCAGCCTGAGAACGTTTTGGCCATGGAGGACGACCTCGACCGGTTGCGTGACACCTTTGGCGACGACCCGACGCTCATGAAGCGCGTTGATGCCCTACGGCCCATCGTGCAGTCTTTGCCCGAGGAAGATGACGAGGACTTTCTAGCTGTATTGGGCGATCTTCGTGCGCATCTGTCGGAAACTTACAAGTTGCATCGGCGGGTTCTCCGGAACCGCCGCAAGGCAGTTCCCTGGGCCACCCCGCAGCGCAAGGGACTTCAGACGCTGGGCTACGCCAGCCGCTGGCAATCCGAGCGCCAGCGGGTGATCGACGATTTGCGTGTCCATCTGTTGAATACCAACGAAGCGCCAGTTGCAGCCCGGGCGCTTTTCTCGAGCGCCGTGCACGCGGGCAGTTCAGAATCACTTGAGAAAGCGCTCGTGGCCCTGGGCACTTACGATTCGCGCGCTCGGGATCTGGCCCAACAGGCCGACGAACTTAAGCGCCGCGCCGACGAAGCCGGCGAACGAGATCAGGTTACCCACGCTGCCATTCGCGACTGCCTGTCGACGGCCGGCGTCCAAGTGGTGGTGTTCTGCGACGAGTCCGGCACGGCGGATCGCCTGACCGCCTCCCTCAGCGCTGCACTGAGCGAGACCGTGGAAGTGCTTCGGCACGACTGCACCGCCAACGACCCCGATAACGACACCGATGAGGAAGAGGAGGATGAGGCTTGGCGACGGTTTCTCAGCGAACCCGATCGCTGCCGGGTGCTGGTCTGTGATGCCCGAGCCGAGGAGGGCCTCAATCTGCATGGTGGCCACAAAGTGGCATTCCACTACGACCTTCCGCCCGCTCCCAATCGAATCGAGCAGCGCCTTGGACGTCTAGATCGGTTTGGCGTTGGCAATGCGATCCGATCCTTGGCTCCGGTTTGCAGGGACGATGCCGCAGAAGTGGCGTGGGTCGAGTGCCTGGCCGAAGGCCTGCAGGTCTTCAACGTCTCAATAGCCAGCCTGCAGTACCTGGTCGAAGGTACTCTCAAGACAGCTGTTCAAGACTGGTGCAACGAAGGCGTTGGCGGATTGCTCCGGTGGCGGGATCAGTTGGCGGGTTCCACGGGTTGGGCCGCGCGGGAGCGGCGCCGCATCGACCAGCAAGACAGCCTCGATGCCATGGGTGATCCCCAGAGCGAAGAGTTTGAACACCTGGAAGACGTCGATAGCCAGTGGCGGGACTGGAGATCCGCTTTTGACGGCTTTGCCTTCAATGCGCTGCTGTTTCATAGTCGCCCAGAGGCTTGGACTGGAAACCTGCCGGAAGGCGAGCGGGTGTTCCGTCTCAACTACACCCGCGACAACAACCGACAGACTCTGTTGTCTTTGCCGGACTTTGTCAGTCAATTCCTTGGAACCATTGATACGGAGTCACGACACAGCACGGCGAGATCGCCCCTCACTTATCCCTATGCCTACAGCCGTCACACCGTGATGTCCAAGCAGGGACAATCCAGAGGACTCCGATCGCTCAGATACGGCGATCCGCTGGTGGAGTCATTGACGGCGTTCTGTCAGTCTGACGATCGCGGACGGGCCTTCGCAATGTGGCGCCATCGGCCTACTTTCGAAGCGCGTGACGCGAGCGGTTGTGATCTCTGGTTTCGCTTTGACTTTATCGTTGAGGCCAATCTCACAGAGCCCGGCGATGACGCCGCACGTGCCCTGAAGCGCAGAGCGGAGCAGCACTTCGCGCCTCAGTTCTACACCGTGTGGGTTAGTGCGGTCGATGGCGCAACGTTGCAACCCCCAGATGTTCTCTTGGAGGTCTATCGCAACTCGGAGCACATGCACGGCCGCGACTTCAACCTCAACCCCCGCCGGTGGCAAACGTTGCACATGCAAGTCGACTCGGTGCCCTGGTTGCTAGAGTGGCGACGCCACTGCCAGAACGCCGCAGCCAGCGCTCTTGCCTACATAACCGGCCACGACCTCGTTCACCAGCAACGGGCCCGAGGCCTGGCTTCCTTGAGAAGTCAGCACGCGACGCGCGTTGCACAGATCGAGTCTCGACTGACGCGGCTCACGGGTTTGGCCCAGTGCATGGAGCAGCGCGATCTGGACGAAGAAGAGGTATTGTTTTCGCGCCTCAACGAGGCGATTCGGGCGCCCTCTGTACGCACTGACGTCGCCGGCGCAATCTTCGCTTCTGCGAGCGCACCGTTCGTTCAATGAACTCCGTGGACAGCGAGGACTTTGACGTTGCCACACTAATGAACGTGTGCAGCCAATGGCCTGCACTCACGGTGCCGCCCGGTCCCGCGAAGGACCCCCTACTTGAGCGACTGAGACAGGTACTCATGGCGATGGGTCGGCACCCGATCTCAGCTTCCCAGACCGATTGCATCGCCTTGATTCGTCATGTGCTTCTGCGCGTTGCGCCACAGCATAGTCAGGCGCCATGGCTGCGAGTGCCTCTCAGCGTTGGATGGCCAACGGCAGACCAGTGGCGGCAGGCGCAGTTTGAGGTCTTGCCAGGTCCCACTTCGCTCAACGTGCAACCGCGATGGCCCCGTCTGAGCTTCCTGGACACACAGGCAGACTTGTTTGACGACGTATTCAGGTCCGTCCAGTCCCGACCCAAGTACGAGGTTCCCGCCGACCCGCTGCTCCTCGAATCCATGGGCCTGCCCACGTATACCGGTCAAGGGCAGCGAGAGGCCGTGCGTGCATTGCTGCACCTGCCCGAGGGCAATACGCTGATTGCCAACCTGCCGACAGGCAGCGGCAAGAGTCTGCTGGCGCATCTGCCCCCATTGATCGAGCAGGAAGGTCAGATGACGCTGGCCATCGTGCCAACTGTCGCACTGGCCATGGATCAGGCTTCGCGGATGAGGGAGTTGCTGAGACAGCGATTTCCCTACCGGGACTTCCCGCCGCTGGCCTTTCATGGCGGTCTGTCCAAGGAGGAGCGGGCCCAGGTACACCAGGCCATTCGTCAAGGCACCCAGCCGATCCTCTTTGCCTCACCCGAGTACGCTGTTGGCAGTCTGCGAGACAGCCTGGAGCATGCCGCATCGGAAGCCCGACTTCATCGGGTCTTCATCGACGAAGCCCATCTGGTCATCGGCTGGGGCAATGGATTCCGGCCAGCGTTCCAGTTGCTTCCCGCGCTGGTGCGCATGCTGCGGTCTCGTGCGACACACAACGGCATTCGCGTGGTCCTGGCATCGGCCACGCTCACTGACACAACCCTTCGCGATTTGCGACAGTTGTTTGGGCCTGAGCAGCAGGTCCATGTCGTCTCTGCGGTGCACC
Source organism: uncultured Rubrivivax sp. (assembly GCA_964495125.1). Lineage (GTDB taxonomy): Bacteria > Pseudomonadota > Gammaproteobacteria > Burkholderiales > Burkholderiaceae_C > Rubrivivax. The sequence continues at coordinate 21,680 of CAZBUU010000032.1, read as the reverse complement.
TGCGCCCAGAAATCCGATATGCCTGCGTACCCTGTGCCGATCTGGAGCGGGTCGACCGGGTGCTTGAGGCCATACAACTGGCCCCACGGCCCTTCATCTTGTATGTCACACGCCCCGACGAAGCCGACGCCTGGCTGTATCGACTGCGGCAGGCCGGATTGACGCGGCTGAGTAAGTTCACCGGCGCCACGGTTCCTGAAGAGCGAAAGAAGCTCTTGGAAGCATGGGGATCGAATGGACTCGATGGCATGGTGGCCACGTCGGCGTTTGGCCTGGGCGTGGACAAGAGCGACGTTCGGACTGTCATCCATGCCACCTTGCCGGAATCTCTCGATCGGTACTACCAGGAGGTCGGGCGGGCGGGCCGTGACGGGCGGGCAGGGGCTGCGCTGCTGCTTCACACCGTTAGCGACGAAGAGCAGGCCAGCAGTCTGGCCTTGCCCAAACTGATCGGCGATGAGAAGGCATTCGAGCGCTGGAACGGCATGCTCGATGCAGCCCAACCTCACCTCAAGACGCCGGAGGTGTACTGGGTCGATCTGACGCGACTGCCGTCCCATCTTCAGGTCAAGTCGGAGGCCAGCGTGGACTGGAGTGTTCGAGCCCTGACACTCATGGCGCGAGCCCAACTCATCGAGCTGGTGGCGATGCACTCAGATCAGGCTCTGGAAGACGAGACCCCCCTGAACATGAATGATGCCACTCGGGCGGCAGTGCGAATTCTGAGCGATGGCCATCGCCATCCCGGCATCTTTGCCAGCGCTATGGCTCGTGCCCGAGACGATGTCCGAAAGGCGTCGCTGCGAGGTCTGGATGCCATGCGAGATGTGGCAGCAGGTCGCCTGGAGATCTCCGTGGCTCTCAAACAGATGTACTCAATCCACGGAGATCCCTGGGTTCCGGTCACCACATGCTGTGGCGGATGCGCCTTTCACTGGGACAACCGTCGCGAGACCGTTCACTACGCAGCGCCTGTTGCTGTCCGGTTGCCGGCGTTCGCCCCTCGTTCGCTGGCCGCCGTGGACCGCATAACCCAGCTGAGAGCCATGGGCAACCTGCTGGTAATCGCCGCACCTCGAGACAAGGACTTCACTCAGACGTGCTCCCTACTACTCGCGACTTTGGCCCCGCAGGTGGCTTGCCATACCGTCGCATGGGATCCCGACTTCGCCGCGGCAAGCGGGGCCCTGGTCATGCAGCACATCCCAAGGGATCAGAGACTGCGAACGTTCTTCGACACGGTCCAACCGGACGCCTTGCGTCATCTGACCTCCGGCGAGGGCGAAGTGCGGATCCTGATCTGGACCCAGAATGACACCGCTGAACTCTGGAATCACTTGAAGCTGTCGCCCGCCCAACTGGAAATCCTGGTCGTTCCGTCAGACTTGCCCCATCCCCATCACCCGATGCGCCGACTGATTGACACCACACCCTACACGTTGGCCAGGGACTTCTTGCAGATGCTGAATCCATGAGCCTGCTGAACCTCACCAGCGACGGTCTGCCCAACATACTGGTCGTGCTCTACGCGACGATCGCCAAGGCGCGCGCGCCGATGACCGCAAAGGAGTTGATCGAGGCTGTTGCGCCCGAGTCAGTGGTCAAGGATCCGCGAATTGCAAGAACCACTCTGAATCGTTGGACAGAACTGGGCTTGTTTGGGGCGGATACCGACACAGAGGTGATTTCCCTTCACCGCCCCCCCCCAACGGACATGAAGAGCGAGGCCGACATTGTTCGGGCGGTTCGGATGGAGGCACGCCTGATCGCACTGTCTGAGGCGAACAATGGTGACCTCTGGGCCCGCGAGGAGGCCCGAGCGGCCGATTTGACTCGCTCACTGGCTTGGCTGCTGGCCTTGGACGTCTACCGCCAAGGCGCAGACAACCTGTTCGCGCTTGCAGACGACCACATTCAGAAGACTGGGCTGACCCTCATGCAGAACGAGGCCCGCGTGACCGGGTTACGGTCTTGGGGGCATTTTCTGGGCTTCATCCGTCACCCGAGAGCTATCGACATCGATCCTACGCTGGCCATCTCGGAAGTTCTGCCAGACTGCATCAGCCCCGGCGAGGAGATGCCGGCAAGAGACCTGATCGAAAGACTCGCACAAGCCTTGCCTGTCATTGACGGCGGTCGCTATCGGCAGGCGGTGCTGGACAAGTTGCGGGACAACGCCTTGCCACCTCTGCAGGCCACCCAATTGTCGACTTCGTTGTCCCGGGCCCTGCATTGCCTGATGGTCAACCAGACCCTGCACTTCAGTTCGCTTTCGGATGTGGGAAGCAGCATCACGCTGACGGGCAGGGACGGGCCGCAGACGAGCCATCGGTATACCTGGGTCACTCGGCCGCGCAAGGGAGCGCAATGACTTCACTCAGTGATTTCTGGCCCAGTCCACAGAACATCGCCGAGTGCATCCGTACCGAGGCCGAGGTCGTCGACGACGCGGTGCTGCTTGCGGTTCATGAACCTGGGCCGCTGATCACGCGCACGGCCAATGGCGCAGTGGAACGACCCGCCACTGAGGCGGAACTGCTGGCGTCACTCATGCGAGACGCCAGCGATGGCAGTGCCGTGCTTGTGGCCATCACGGGTGAATCGGGCGCCGGCAAGTCACACCTTGTCCGCTGGCTGCATGCCCAACTGCAACGTCATCCGAGACGCGCCCAGTTGGTGATCGTGCTGGTCCCCAAGACCGCGAGCTTGCGACAGGTTGTTGAGCGCATCCTGCAACCTCTCCAGGGCGAGGCCTACTCGAAACTTCTGGCTGAACTCAGCCAGACGGTCGATCACCTCAGACCCGGTCACGCAGCAGCGATGCTGTGCACGGCGCTGAGCCTCGTGCTCGAGCAGAAGTTCACCGAGGGCATGGCCTCGCTGAAGTCGACCGACCGCGAAGACCGGGAACTGCGAGAGCGACTGGCACTGACTCGTGTCTTGCGGGACCTGATCCGCGAGCCCGAAGTCTTCGATCAGTGGTTTCGCAACCCGCTCGAGCGCATTGTCCGCCAAACGATCGAGGGCGGCAGCGAGCAACAGACAGGGGAACAGCGCCGATTCGTGCCAGCCGACCTGGACCCCCCTGAGTCATACACCCCCGACGGCAGTCGGCGCACGGTTCAGGCGGCGCTTCAACAACTGACACGCAGCGACGGCGCCAGTCGCCCCCTCGCCGCCGAGATTCTTCAGGACGCCCTGGATCCGGCGCTACGCGATGTCTTTCAGTTCTCTCGGGCCCTGGGGCAGCGCACGATCGAGGAAATCGTTGATGTCATCCGCCAGCAGTTGCTCACAGACGGCAAGGAACTGGTGCTCCTGATCGAGGACTTCGCTGCACTGGCGGGCATCCAGCAACCTCTGCTCAACCTGATGATCGCTGAAAGCGATCACGGCGGGGTGCGCGTGCGGGCCCCCATCCGGACAGCCCTAGCGGTCACCGACGGCTTCTTGCCCAGCCGACAGACCATCCTGACGCGCGCTAAGCAAGAATGGCTGATCCCCAATACGGCGGCCACGCCTCAAGCCATCATCGATCGCATGGTGTCGCTGGCGGGCCGGTATCTCAACGCTGCCCGCTGGGGAGCAAAGGCCCTGCGCGAGCAGTTCGAGGTCGATCCGGCCGGAGAGATCGAAGGCTGGGTCAAGGCGTTCCCGACAGAACTGCCCGATGACGACCATCGCAGACTGTCGGCTTTTGGCACCAGCCCCCAGGGCTATCCACTGTTCCCCCTGTCTTCCCTTGCCATCGAAGCGATCGCACGCCGCGAGCTCAGCCCTGGCGGGGAACTTCGCATGAATCCTCGGGCCTTCATCGACACGGTCCTGCGGCAGACGCTTTCGTATCGCTCGCTCTACGAGATGAAGGCCTTTCCCCCGCCCAACTTCAAGGGCGCCGCTCCCAACGCCACCGTGCAGATCGCGCTCAAGGCACGCGGGATGCCGCAAGAGCAGCTCCAGCGGCTGGCCCCCGTGCTGGACTACTGGGCTGGCAATCCGGGCAATCTGAACGATGTGCCGCGAGCAGCCAAGGGCGTGTTCGACGCTTTCGACCTTCCGTGGCCCTTCGACACCAAACTGGACATCGCGACGGGACCGTCCGTAGGCGGCGGCAAAGGCGCGGGTAGAGGACCAGCGCCGCAGCCCGTGTCGCAACAGCCGCCTCCGCAGCCCGCGCCACCAGCTCCTGAACTGGAGTACCTTAACGCGTGGTCAAAGGGCAGTATCGATCAAAGGTTTGCGAGGCGCGTTCGCAATTTACTGGCCGAAGCTTTGAAGGACCGCATCGACTGGTCCGTCTATCGTCTCAAGTCGAGACCGATTGAAGCGGCTCACCTCTGGTTGCCCTTCGCGAGCGTCGGCAATCCGAGCAACGAGCCGAAATTCGTGGTGGCCGCCGAAGCAAGACCACTAGACCCCGTGCTGCTGGCGGGTCTCGCCGCGCTGGAACGTTGGAGCGAAAACAAGAAATCGTGGGACTATGGTGATGCCGAGGCAGACTATGCGATCGCTCAGCAGTTGCTCGATCGCATCGAGGCACAGGCCATCAACTGGCACACTGCCGTGGCAGAGCAACAGGCTGGCGTGGCCCTAAAAGTCCTTCAGCGCCAGGCGCTCCTCCTGCGCTTGAGTCGCGCTGTGGAGCCCCGTACGCCTCCGCTGTCTGACTACTACTCCAGTCTGCCCCATCCGCCCTGGAATCCGGACGCCGAGGACACCCGACCCGCGGCGGTAGTTGCCCGGACCATCAGTCGAGCCGAAGCCGCCCGCGCAATGGTGTCCGGGATCGTCGCCAAGTCTGTAGGGTGCTTCCAAGGCGAAGGCGATACCGTGCTGGCAATAGACCTCAGGCGAACAAAGTCTGCCTGGCGTCAGCCGCTGCCGGAGGCGGGGACGATGCTCATCAGCGCGATGCTTGGCGACGCGAAGACCGCTGCTGATGAGCTGTTTAATGTCCCCCGCGTTGAAGCACTCCTGAAAAGATACTCGACGGCTACGGAAGTCGTCCTGCCGAGAATCCGCGAGCAGCTCGGCGATTGGGAGGGCGCCAGTCCCGCAGCACTGCTCCTGGAACAACTGCAACAAGCACATAAAGCTGGCCTCTTTGCGTTTATCTCGTCTGCCAGTTTCGAGCAATCCAAGCGGGCGGTGGAGACACTGTGCGGTGAAGAGGCGCGCCACCTGATCCGCCAGGTTTTGGCGTTCAAAGAACCCGAACCGCAGTCATCCATAGAGGTTCGCCTGGTGCTCTGGTCAGCGCTGAACATGCAGCAACTTATTGCAGTAGGGGACGCTTTGACCTTGCTACAGAAGGTCTTGCCGGATCTGGATCGGGCCGCCGACACGCAACTCGGCAATCTCGGTGGCGGAGACATTGAGGCCATGCTGACAGGATTGCAGGCTGATCTTGAGGCGATCAGCACGGAGTCCGAGCAATGACAACACTCCTGCAGCGTTGTCAGACCCTCGAGGCGAAGATCAAGTCCCTGGCGCAGGCCAAGAGCCTTGCTGATGACTTGAAGCACATACAGCAACGGACTGGCGAGTGGCAGATCCGCCAATCCAAGCTAGCGAGTTTGCGCACCCAGACCGCCCCCTTGACGCTCTTGAGCGAGGACGCGGCAAAGGTGGCCACGAAGAAGGGCGCGCTTCGTCAGAACGCCCACAAGGTGTTGTCTCGCCTGCGAGCGAACGAGAACGTCAAGGATCTCACGCGCGATGCAGCATGGACGCGACTGCTCAATGCCTGCGAAGGCCTGACCGAAGAACTCGATGGGGCGGGGCGCAGAGCATGGAAGGCCCATCTGGAGCAACTCGGCACGCTGGAAGATCCGAGCACACTTCGCCTGCGTACTCCCCCAACGCCCTCCAATGACGAGGTTCTGCGGGCTTACCAGATCAGCTATACCGCCTTTGCAGCGATCGCACGGCTTGGACTCCCGCGATCGCATGACGACCTCGTGCAGGTCTCGGCCCATGTGGAGTCTTGTCGCCAGGCCTTCGCACGCCTCACCTTCGACTTGCCTGTTGAGGTCAAGGCGTTCTATGACGCCATCTATGCCGGTACCGCCACCCTGGCTCACGTCACACCGACCGTTGCGAAGTGGCTTGGCGAGCAGGGCCAATTGGAACGCTTTCGCGTCCGGAGTGCGGGTCAGTGAGTCTTCCACCCGACTTGGCACTGGCCGAAGTGGCGCTAGATCGTCTGGAGCGACTGGAAGTACGGGTTCTGGTTTGGGGCCTCGTCGACAGTGCGCTCAGCGCGTCGGAAGTTGAAGACACGTTGCGGGACATCCTGAATGACCGCCAAGACATTGCCGCCGATCCGGACTGCACGATCGATACGGAGGCCGCGCTTCAGAAGCGCCTGACGGATCTCGGTCACTTGTTTGCCGTTCCTGGACGCCCAGGTGCGCCGCCGAGGTTTCGAACACGCATGGCTGAGGGCGTGCGCTTGTTTGCGCGCCTGCGGCAGATGTTCCCTCGCCAGCACGAGGGGCCAAGCTGGGTGAGCGCCCCCACGTTGGTGGCCGACTACCGATTGCTTTGGCGCCCACGGAAGTACCCAGCGCGGGATTTGACGACTGCTGTGTCCCAGGAGATCATTGCTTCGCGAGTTTCCGATCCCAGAGTGTTGGCCGCTGTTGCAACGTGGTTCGGTGGCGGCAATCCTCACTGGAAGTTCGCGCGCTTCCAGATCGACGCAGCAGCCCGCATTCTTGAAGGCCTTACGAACCGTGCCGCACGAGGCACGCTTGTGTCAGCGGGAACGGGTAGCGGCAAGACGCTGGCGTTCTACTTGCCGGCGCTAACGTGGTTGGCTGCTGAGCGAAAGTCTCAGCCCAGTACTCAAGGTGTTCGAGTCCTGGCGCTGTATCCCCGCAATGAACTCCTGAAGGACCAACTCGCGGAGGTCTACGAACAGGCCCGCAAGTTCGATTTGGAATTGGGCAAAGTTGGCACCACGCTCAGCATCGGCGTGCTTTACGGGGACACCCCACAGACGCTGAACTCCATCGAGAAGTTGTGGCGGGATACACGAGGCGAGTGCCCCTTCTTTCGCTGCCCGCAGCCTGGCTGTGCAGGGGGCCTGCGTCTCGCAGGCGCCTCCGGTCCTGAGAACCAGGGCCGCTTGACCTGCGTGAAGTGTGGGCACGTCGTCGAATCGCTGCAACTGCGGTTCACACGCAAGGCGATGATCGAGGATCCACCCGACATCCTCTTCACTTCCGTGGAGATGATGAACCAGCGACTGTCCGACTCGCAGATCAGGCACCTCTTCGGTCTTGGTCCTAGAGCCCCAAGGGCACCGGCTTTGATGTTGCTGGACGAAGTGCACTTGTACACCGGAACCTTTGGCGCTCAGACGGCCCACCTTTTGCGGCGTTGGTCGCACCTGAGTCGGCGCCAGACCCAGTTTGTCGGCCTGTCCGCGACCATTGCCGACGGAGCCGCGTTTTTCGCCTCCTTGGTGGGTCTGGATCGCAGCGTTGTCGAGGAGATAGCGCCCAACCCTGAGCACATGGTCAGCGAAGGCGCCGAATACATGCTCGCCTTGAGAGGCGACCCTGTATCCCAGGCCGCGCTCCTGTCGACATCGATCCAGGCTTTGATGCTGGCCTCGCGGCTGCTGGACACCCGGGAGGGGTTTACGAAGGGGATCAAGCCGTTTTCTGGCTGGCGCAGCTTTGCATTCACGGATCAGCTGGACGCGACCAACCGTCTCTTTTACGACCTCCGCGATGCGGAAGGCCGTACCGAACAGGGCCACCCCGCAAATCGTCGGCACCCCAACGGCGGCCTGGCCCACCTACGCCGCGCCGGTGGGAGCCTCCGCCGCTACGAGGGAGGGCAAGACTGGAGGGCTCTGGAAGCCAATGGTCATGACCTGTCCATCCGCCATCGTGTGGAGCGAACGACGGCGCTCGATACCGGCGTCAGCCACGATGCGGAGATCGTGGTCGCCACCGCCGCACTCGAAGTGGGCTATGACGACCCGGCAGTCGGTGTCGTCCTCCAGCACAAGGCCCCTCGGGACATGGCGCAGTTTCTGCAGCGCAAGGGCCGAGCGGGCCGCACGCGCCACATGCGTCCTTGGACCATCATGGTGCTGTCCGACTACGGACGCGATCGTTTGGCATATCAAGCCTACGAACAGTTCTTCGACCCGGAGTTGCCGCCCCGTGAACTGCCGCTGAGCAACCGCTATATCCGGCGGATGCAGGCGGCCTATGCATTGATCGACTACCTCGGTGTCGCCATGCAGCAAGGCGAGCCTGTGGGCTCAGTGTGGCGAGACCTTTCGGGACCGCATCCGACGCGCCTGGATGGCTGGCCGCCTTCGGCAGAAGCCCAGATCAAGCAGAACAAGGCGAGCTTTCCGCTCAGCTCAGACCAGTGGAGAGCGGTCCAGAGGGACGCCATCCGAATTGGGCCTCCCGCCAACCAATACGCCGGAAGCAACTGGCTGCAGTCGCGACTGCGCAGAACGTACATCACACAGCAACTGGTCAACCTGCTCAGAGATCCAGTGAAGTCGGAAGACCTCGCGCGTTTCCTGGTCCAAGCGCTGGCCTTGCCGCGAGAGGACGTTGACACCCTGCTGTGGGAACACCCTCGTCCGCTGCTGCTGACCGTCGTGCCCACAGCCTTGAGGCGTCTGGTAACCAATTGGCGTTCGCATGGCCAAGTTGCCGCCGACCGTCGAAACAGTCACCCGCTTCCCGAGTTCGTTCCGGGAACCCTGTTTAGTGACCTGTCGCTGCCGGAGGTTCAACTTCAAGGCGGTCCATTCGACGACGTGGCTTTGCCCGTGCTGCAAGCATTGAACGAGATGGCCCCAGGCAAAGTCTCCCGGCGCCTTGACCAGGCGCTTTGGATTGGACTTTCAGAGTCTGAGCTCGCGGCCGATCTAGCTGCCGGAACCACGGCCCGCGATGTCGACGTTGGACTCTGGTACGACCTCGATCCCCAGTTCGATTTCCAACGTGCCGACAACGGGCAGGTGAGCGCCTGCGCGGCATTTCGCCCTGCGGCGATCCGACTGACCCCGACCCCAAGGCGCCCGGAGCTTCGTGACACCTCCAATGCACGTCTGATCTGGCGGACGCAACTGTTTGGGCGGCGGATTGGCAATGTCTTCGAAGCCCCGTCCGACCGGGTCGGCATAGCCCGACTGGTACAGCGAGTCTCAGTACACACCCATGCCAGCCAGTCGGCTGCAACGGTGCGACGCTACGCGGTTGCTTCCAGCGTCAATCTGCGTGTTGCGGTAGGCAACCAGACGGTTGACCACGCAGCCCTGTGGGACTTCACCCGGGGCGGTAAGCCCTGCGGCATCGGATTCGAAGCCGAGGCCGATGCGTTGTGCTTCCACATGAACCTGCCGGCGTCCCCGAGCGCCACATTGCTGCAGGGCGATGTATCCATACTCCGCGCCGCCCGCAGCGCGCGTTTCCAATGGGAAGCCCAGCATGGCCCGGCACTGGCTGGAACAGTGGGCAACGTGTTCCTCCGCGGATGGCTCGCCCAGATCTTTAAGGTGGCGGCTGTTGCCCTTGCACAGGAGCGAGAGATTCCGCTGGGCGAGGCCATTGAACTGCTGCGACTCCCAGCAGAGCAACCCAGACTACGGGACGTATTGGTCACGATCTTCCAGTCCCCAGATGCGCCTGACGACGACGATCAGCCAGCACCGGGGAGGGAACCCCGACTTCGTGCCAGACTGACGCAGGCGTTTGCTGACGCCACGACCCGGGACGCCCTCGCCACTTTGGCGCACCAGATCCTGGCCGAGCCCATTGATGCCGCGTGGGATGGCTGGCTCCGGCGGGCCCAGCTCCAGACATTTTCGGCGGCCCTCATGGACGCAATTCAGCAGGCTTGCCCACAGGTGGACCCGGACGACCTCATGGTCGACACTGATCCTGGTCCGACCGAGGAGGCTGAGGAGCGCTTCGAAGCCCAGTTGTGGATCACCGAGGCCAACCCTGGCGGCAATGGGCTCATCGAACAAGTGGTCGAAGCCATTGCCACCCGGACGGATCACTTCTACCGCCGAATTGAAGCGGCGCTCGGGCCCTCGGAGTTCGAGCAGATCGACATCCAGTTGCAGGACTATGTCCAACGCATCGGAGGCCCGACGCCCGAGACAGCCTGGATTGACGCAACCCAGGCGGTCCGTTCGGCATCGTCGACCCAAGAGGCTCAGGCAAGCCTGATGTCATTGAGACAGTTCCTGGCGGCTCGGGGCCATTGTGTCTTTCACGGCTACGTGTCAGCGATTAGCAATCGACTCCTTCGTCCGAACAGTCCTCCGGATCTGGACCAACTACTTGCTGAACTGCTGCAGGCCTGGGAGGCCCTTGAGATGCGACTGGGCGTCGAGGTCGATGCACGCGTGATGTGTGCTGTGTTCAGCCAGGATGCCCGAATCGATGCAGCCTTCGCGGCCGCTGACTTCCAGATTCCGACGAACCAGATCGTGACGTGGCGGTTCAGCATGCTGCTGGGAGTGCTCTGGGCGAGGGGTCACGGGCTGCGTGCGCACGCTTTGCCGGTCACGGAGCGATTCGCCGAGACGCCCATGATCACGGACCGTCTCCTGTTGTCGCCTTGGCTGTCACCACCCCAACGCCCCTTGGCCGCCGATGCCGCCGATCTGCAGGAACAACTGCACCAGCAACTCAGACGAACCGGTCAAGCCATCGTTTCGGCGAGCCCAGACCCGGCGCAGATCCAGCGGGTGATCTGCCTGGCCGCCACTGTGCCCGTGCAACTTGAGTACCTGAATGTCTACCCTCGACTGACATCCGTGGTCCGTGCACTGGGAGCAGTGGCGCTCCACTTCGAGTTGGAGGCCACGGCATGAGTGGCACCCGCAAAATCTACAAAGGCGCGGTGACCTCTCAGCATGCCGTCAGGGAGGTGCTGACGATGGTGTTTGCCCAAGAGTTGTTGGCGCCCAGCAAGGAAGTCTTCATCGTCGCTCCCTGGATCAGCAACATTGTCGTCTTCGACAGTCAGATCGGCCAATATGCCACGCTAAATCCCGAATGGGCGAAGCGCGAAATTCGTCTGATCGAGGTCTTGGTCGCCATCGCTGCCAACGGCACCACACTGCACATGCACACACGCCCGGACGACCACAATAAAGTCTTCAAGCGTCGCATTCAAGAAGCTCTAGGGGATGCTGGGCTGCTCGACCAACTGCGCTGGACCGATCGCAATGCCCTGCTGCACACTAAAGGCGTCTGGACAGATCGGGTTCTGATCGACGGCTCGATGAACCTGACAGAAAGCGGCGTGGCGCTCAACGAAGAGGCCGTGACGGTCTCATTCGATCCCGAGCAGATCGCTGCAGCACGGGTGCACTTTGCCCTCTATGAGCAGCACTGAAACCCAGGTCCACCGCCAAAGGGCTGCGGCGCTGCAAGCTGCGTTCTTTGCGTCGCCCAATTGCTGCGACCCTGCGACCACCAGTGACGACCAGCAGGCGCAGGGTACGCTGCAGACCTGCCTGAAGCGCCATACTTCTGGCGCTGTTGACCGAGGCGTGCTCTTGCCGTTCCGTGAATCGGCCACTGGTCCTACAGCTTGGTTTGTCTGCGCCAGCACGGTGCAGATGCTGCGGGCACTTCAGGACGAAGTGCGCGCCTTCATTGGGCCGAGTTTCGCCGAGGAGAGGGCGCAGCGTCGAGTTCAGGACGCTGCGGACCAGCATGCACTGCCTCTGATCGAAGCAGCAGGCTGGTTCTCTCTGCGCTTGGACTCGCCTGATCTGCGCAGCGACACCCGGCTTTTGAACCAGTGGCGCCTCTATGAGGACCTGCTCAGCCGCCGTCCTCAAGCTCCGTCGTACGTGCCCAGAACGTTTCACCAACTTCGCTCCTCATTCGATCGAGCCTTGCTGGCCCGCAACGAGGCGGCAGCCCAGGCTGCCATCGCGGCGCTGCGCGAGCGATTCGGGGTCTCGGCAGAAAACCGCTTGTACCTTGAGATTCGACTTAGCGCGGCCTTCGAGCGCTGGGACGCCATCGCTCAGCATACCCTGCTGCCGAGACTGATTCACCTTCAGCTGCCACCCGAGACCTACGGCGATTTGATGGAGGCGCTGTACCGCTCACACGCCCAGGTCTTCGAGAGGGGCCCCATGCTCGAGCCACTCCTTGAGCAGTTCCAAGCCGAGATCGCAATCCCGGCCCAGCCGCTCTTCAAGACCCGACGCACCTCACGCCGCCCGGCTGTTCTCAAGGCCTTTGTTCTCCACGAACTGCTACAGGAAGAGCCCCAATGGACCGTCTGTGAGCGAATCCTTCAGGAGCTTCCAGCAGGCGCCTTTGGTGCGGTCGACGCCCTGGTGCGTGAGCGATGCGCAAAGACACCCCGAGCAGCTGACATTGAAGCCGCCCGGGCAGCACTAGCGAACGAACAGTTCGACCGGGCTTGGGAGTTGCTGTGGGCCTTGCCAGACAGCATCGACGTGTTGCGGGGCCTCATCGCTTGTGCTCGAGAGTCGGCTGATCCCGCCAAGGCCTCGGCCGTCCTGACTCGACTGGACGCAGCGGAGGCTTCCATCCGCTCGCCCGTCGAGTCGGCATCGGCCACACGTTTGGCGAATCTTCGTGCCAGCTACCGTCCCCCTGCCGGACCACCTGAACAGACTCCTCCCTTCGCCCGTTGGCCCGGGGAACCCGAAGAGCGCTACATCGAGCGCTGGGCAGAGTTTGCGCGTTCGGTCGAGCCGGCAGCGCTGCTCGCACACAAGGGACTGGTCGACTCAGCCGTCGAGTGCCTGATGCACCATGCCGTTGACGAACCGGTTCTGTTTGAGCGGCTCTACCCGTTGTGGCACGAGTTGTTCATCGAGCGCATCGATCCGAACCCGCTGCTGGTGCAGGTCTACCTCGAGTTGCTGGAGGCACTTCGGGCGCGTGATGTGTTTCAGCGAACGGATCAGGAACTGATCCATCAGATCCTTGTGGCCATCGTCGACAGCGGTGACGACGAATCCTATCGGCAGGCGGTGGACACGGTATCCAAGGTCTTCGGGGCCATTCGATCCCCACAGGCACTGGGCTGGGCCCTCGATGTCTGCGACTCGTTGTCTCAGCGTCGGGTCCGCGATGCCGACGCGCGCCTGAGGCTGCTCACGCAGGTCATCCAGGCGTGTCAGGAGTTCAGTTCCAGACTCGACCCCCTCCAAACCTACCAGCTACGCCTGCTGGCCAGGGAGGCCCAACTTGAACCGCCTCAGTTGCCCGAGGCCGCTAGTTCGGACGGCGACGAGACGCAGGCGCTCGACGAGACCTCCTACCGGGTCGCGATCTACAGCCTCGATGAGGCGGCCACACGCCGTGCCGTGGAGATTTTGAAGTCGCTGCGCCCTCACTGGGTCATCGTCACCAACGCGGACCAAGTCTGTACAGACAGGCTCAAGGCCTTGGCCCACAAAGCCAACGTGTTCGTCTTCGCCTGGCGATGCAGCAAGCACGCTGCCTACTACTGCGTAAAGGCCAGCAGCCAGAAGGAGAACCTGGTTATGGCCCGCGGCGTAGGGACCACCAGCTTGGTGGCTGCAGCCGTCGAATTCCTGCAAGGAACCTCGACCTAGCGAATCCCCAGCATCTTGTGCGTCTGCAGCGACAGGCGCCACTGAGGATGCGCCTGGCAGTAGGCCACCGCTGCCGCCGTGTTGCGTGCAGCTTCCAGGCCATCCATCGGCTGCAGCAGGAAGTGTTCGAATTGCAGTTCCGACCAGGGTAGGGCGTCAGGCATAAGCCCCGGCTGGGGGAATACCAACTTGAGTTCGTGTCCCCCACGCTGAACCCACTCGGCTCCAGCCTTGGGACTCACGCAGACCCAGTCGATTCCTTCCGGAGCCGCGATCGTTCCGTTGGTCTCGACGGCAATCCGGAACTCCCGTGCATGCAGTGCATCGATGAGTGCACGATCGATCTGCAGCAGCGGTTCGCCGCCGGTCGCCACAACCAATCTGTGGCGCCTCTCGCCCTCGGGCCACAACGCTGCGATCCGGTCCGCCAGGCGGTCGGCCGTCTCGTACTTCCCGCCCAGCGTTCCGTCGGTCCCGACAAAATCCGTGTCGCAGAAGCGGCAGACCGCCGAAGCTCGATCCTCCTCGCGCCCTGTCCACAGGTTGCAGCCTGCAAAGCGGCAGAACACCGCCGGCATGCCCACCTGGAGGCCTTCGCCCTGCAGCGTGTAGAAGATCTCCTTGACCGAGTACGTCATCTCCTAAACCGGCAAGGCCGGGCCTGCTAGATCGACACCCACCATTGAGCCGCAGCCTTCGGACTCGAACAGATCGACCCGGGTCAACTGGGGCAACTCGCGCCGGGTACGCTCGTGCAACCAGCGCGCAATAGTCGTCGTATCCCCGTCGGCCAGTTCAGCCTGTTCATGCAGCGGGTGGTGATCCAGTGACTTGAAGATCGGGTCGAACACTGCCTTCACGTCCCCGAAGTCCACCGTCCATCCCATGACTTGGTCCAACGGTGCCCCGAGGTGCAGCCGCAAGGTATAGGTGTGTCCGTGGATCCGATGCCGTGGATCGTCGGCCGGAGCGTGGCGCAACTGCACCGCACTGTCGATGGTGAAGTCCTTCCAGATACGGTAGTTGGCGCCGTCGTATGTTGCCCCGCACGAGGCCGTTTCGTACACCGTCACCCACGACATCGCGGGCAGTTCGGGTTTTAGGCGTTCCCACAGCCATGAGGAGATCATCTCGCTGGTGGGATTGGACAGACCGGGCACCTCGTTCAGGCAGCGGTAGTTGACCTGCGCTGCGATCGGCGCCCACAGATCGTCCAGATGGTCGTAGTCGATGCTCAGGTCGGCCCCCGCCAGATCCTGGTCGGCATGGACGATTACTTCAAAGCCGTGCCCATGCAGGCGCCCGCACTTGTGGCCCAGCGGAACGTGCGGCAGGCGATGTGCAGCCTGGAATCGGTAGCGACGCCACACATGTGCATGGTCCCGGGCGTCAACCTCGACGCCCTGATGAGGCGTGCTTTGCACGGCCACCCGATCGATACCGGGGGCATCCATCCGGTCACGAATCCAGCGCGCCAGATTCTCGTCGGTCGGCTGGGCTACCTTGTCGTTGAGCAACCCATAGTTCAGCAAACCGGCGCAGCGATCGATCTGCCTTTGCAGTGCGGCCACCTCACCGCCAGGGTAGGTCACCCAGTCCGCGGGCACACTGGCATATGCCGTGGCCACGAAACCGTGACCATGCAGGTTGCGGCATCGATGCCCAGCAGGAAGCATTTCGACCTGCCGGGCAGCCTCAAACCGACTGCTGGCGGCATGGAGCATCGACAGCGAAATGGGTGTGGTTCTCATGCGGCCTCCGCGGCGTTGAAGTTCTCATAGCCTTTGCGCCGCAGGTCGCAGGCGGGACACTTGCCGCAGCCATAGCCCCATGCGTTTTGCGTCGTGTGGTCGCCCAGATAGCAGGTGTGCGTCTCCGTGCGGATCAACTCCACCAGAGATGCACCTCCTAGATCCTTCGCCATGCTCCAGGTCTGGGCCTTGTCCAGCCACATCAAAGGTGTTTCCACTACCATCGGCGCATCCAGCCCCAGGCTGATAGCCACTTGCAGCGCCTTGAGTGTGTTGTCACGACAGTCCGGGTAGCCGGAGTAGTCGGTCTCGCACATGCCGCCCACCAGCACTGAAAGGCCACGGCGGAAAGCCACCGCGGCGGCAAAGGTGAAGAAAAGCAAATTGCGCCCCGGCACAAAAGTTGTCGGCAGCCCGGACGACGCAAACTGAATCTCGCGGTCCTGAGTAAGGGCGGTATCGCTGACCTGGCCAAGCAACGCCAGGTCGAGCATGTGATCGGTGCCCAGGCGGTGCGTCCAGGTCGGGAAGTCTGCCTTCAGCCGATCCAGCACTACCTTACGGCAATCGAGTTCCACCGCATGACGCTGCCCGTAGTCAAAACCGACCGTCTCCACATAGGCGTATCGATCCAGCGCCCAGGCCAGGCAGGTAGTGGAGTCCTGCCCACCGGAAAACAGCACCAGTGCTTTGCGTTCCATGACGTCATCCGTTCGCAATGCGACGCGGCTTACGCAGCGCCTTCTTGAGGGAGCTGACCAGGTAGCGCGTCAGCAGATCGATGTCGTTCGGCGTGTTCTGGATGCCGTTCCACGGACGCGTATCCCATGGCTCCAGGGGCCACTGGCCGCTGGTCCAGGCCACGTGCGGCGCCAGCAGGCGCAAGCCGGGCTCGAATTGGTCCCGCTCGGTTGCCCCCTCAAGGGTGTACAGGTGGTCCATGACGAAGCCCATGGCCACGATCCCAGCGCCGTGTCGCAGTCGCGAAAAGCGCGGCGCCATGCCATACCAGGCTGACCCGTAAACCTTGGCCACCGCATGGAAGAACTCGCTGACCAGTTGAAACGCCCGCTCCTCGCGGTCATCGAAGTGCATCAGGCTGCGAATCGCGCCGTCAGAGGCCGAGTTCATGATCAGACGCTGCATCGCGGTGTCGCTGATCATGCCTGTCGGGTTCGTGTGCTGCCGCACCTCGCCGTGCAGCGAACTTCCACGCGTGAAGTTGAGCATGTCGACGATGCGTGCCGAGAAC
Organism: uncultured Rubrivivax sp.; assembly: GCA_964495125.1. Classification (GTDB taxonomy): domain Bacteria; phylum Pseudomonadota; class Gammaproteobacteria; order Burkholderiales; family Burkholderiaceae_C; genus Rubrivivax. The sequence continues at coordinate 5,065 of CAZBUU010000032.1, read as the reverse complement.
TTGCGCTGAGTAAAGCGCTCAGGCAAGCCCTCTACGTTGGGCAACAACTCGTAGATCAGAGTCTTGGGCAAAGGGCGCGTGTTGTTGATCAGGACGAATTGCTGGCGCAACTGGTTGTAGTCCTTGCAGACCAGCGCCGACACAAAGACTTGGAAGTCCGGCTTGTCGATGCCTGCGAGCGCCGAGAGCCGCTGCTGCCCGTCGACGACGAACCCGGGCGGTTGGCCGTGCGGCACATCGATCTGGACCTGTACCAGCCCATCTGAAAGGTCTCTGACCTTCACACCGTCTATAAACGCAACGATCACAGCATTGGGCAGCAGGGCGTCCTCACGCGTCAGGTAATCGCGGATGTCGCGAATGTGAGAGGCAACCTGATGCCGCTGAAACCCCTTGAGTTGCCCATCATCGGCCCGTGCGACGCGCTCGATCGCAGCAAACGTCAGCACATCCGAGGGGTGGGCGGCGAACACAAAGACATCGTGGCCTGGCGCCTGCTGTGCCCGGACTGCTTTGAATCGGTACGTGGTCACGCGGCCTCCTTGATTGTTTTGCTTAGGTGACGGTGGTAGACGCCGAGGTTGTGCATTCCCCGGCGTTTGTTGCGGTTGCTGGACCGAAAGATGATCACTTCGACGCCGATGTCACGGCACACCGCACAGTCGCAGTTTTTCCACGGCTGGTGTTCCAGTGTGCGCTGCACAAGTGCAGCGGTTTTGTTCAGCGCTTTGTCCTGCTGCGCGGCGCCTGTACCATCGCCGCGCAGGAGGAACTGGTGATAGTCCATCACCGCGTGCAGCGTTGCCTCCGCCGACGATGTCCCACGGTCATATGCCCGTACCTCATCCAACGCTCGCCGCTCTCGCCGCAACAGATCTTCTGCGCTGAACTGACCGCGCTTGATGCCTTGCATCAGGCGTGCGTTCTCCGTGGCCTGAGGAATGCGGATAGCGGTGTAGTACTCAAGTCGACCGTTTGATCCTTCGCTGTAGTAGTTCGCCTTCTCGTCCTTGAATGCACGGATCAGCGGCGATGTCGAATCGAAACTTGTGATCCCAAAGCCCATGAACTCGTGGATGCTGTCGGCTTTTGCAAAGCCCAGCAAATGGATATCTGTCTCTGGGCTAATACGTTCCCGGATCGCGGTCAAAACGGCTTTGATTGCGTCGACCTTCAACGGAACCAAGCCCCCGATAGCCAGATATCGGTAGCCCATCCGCTCCAGTCGATGCGCTGCCTCGGCCATGCTCTTGGGTGACCACCCCTGCACGGGACCGAGCGGTTCGAAGGGCATCCCCTCGCGTTTGACAAGTCCTAGGAATACCTCGGCATTGGCCAGCGTGATGGCGAACCGCTGCCGGATTTCGGGACTTACCGCCCGCTCCGAAGGGTTGGCAAGGTCGCAGTCAAAGATGATGTGGTCCGGCGAGATGCCGTGGGTAAACCCCGCCTCGGTGTAGAACTCGACCACCTCCTCGGGAGCGTAGGCTGGGACAGGATGCTCCACATAGGCAAAGGCGCCGCAGTCACCCAGTAGCATCGCGTCTTTGAACCTCGGCCCACCATAGCGCAGGAACCGCCGGGCGCCGTCTCGCAACAAGCGCTGCTCCTCCCTCGTGGAGTAGCGTACCTTTGATGCCGCCACGCCCGTGGCCTGCCGCACGGCACTCATCGACACAAGCAGCCCGTCATAGGGGGCTGGATCCATGAACTCATGTGCATAGACGTCTGACCAGTAGCGCTCACGGCCCGCACTGGAGCGATCGTTCAGGAAGTCGTACCTAGGGTCGACGTAGTCCTGCGTATCCGAGTACAGAAACTTCATGCTATTTCGAGGTGATCTTGCTGGCGGCATAGGCGCGCACCAACGCGTCCTGCAGCTTCTTTACGTGGGGAGGGGTGTTCTGCACTTCGTTCCAAGCCAACCCTAGCGTCTCCCAAGTTCCCTTCGTCCAACGGCAAGACGGTGCGACCTTCTCGAGTTCGCGCTGTACGGCGGCTACCTCCGAGTTGGGGGGGAGACGCGCATAGATCGCATCCATGAGCAAGCCCATTGCCATCAAGCCAGCGCTGTGCATCAATCGACTCTGCTTCGGATCCTTACCCCAAGCGTCGGGAAATGCGGCCTTCACCGCCGACCAGTAGGTTGTCAGGATGCGATACATCCCTGTCACATCACCGCCGCCTTCGCGTCCGAGCGACTTGAACGGCGCCAGGGCCCCCAACGGATTTGACAGACTGCTCTTGATCAAAGACAGCAGCGCTGTATCCGTGACCACCGCCTCTGATGCCCCTCGATCTGATGCGCGCTTGACCAGGCGGAAGAACGGAGAGGCTGGATCCTGGTTCAAGGTGCTCACCAACTCCGCAGGCACCTTACGCGCCACCAGATCTCGCGGTAGTACGAAGGTCGCGGTCTCGGGCAATAACTCATTGATCAAGCGGGTTGGCAGGGGCTTGGCCTTGTTCACCAAAATGAACTGCTCACGCTGCACAGAGAGCTTGTCGGACACGAAGCCAATCACGGGCACTGCCAGTTCCTTGTGCTGCGCCTGCGACAGAGCAATCGATCGCTGCTGCCCGTCGACGATCCAGGCGACGCGGCGGCCCTCTGCATAGATCGGCAGGGTCAACGTGCCGCTCTCGGACACCCTGGCATCGCCCGCCGGCTTGCTGCCACGCGAAGCAACGAACTTCACGTCCGGCGCCAGCGCCAGGATGATGGCGTTGGGAAAGAGGACGTCGCCCTGGTTGAGGTAGTCCACGATGCCCTTGACGTGCTGACGGATCTCCGGTCGCTGAAATCCCTTGAGTTCATCAGCCGCGTCACGTTCGATGCGCGAAATGTCTGCCACCTGGACGATGTCACCGCCCTTGATGAAGAACGCGTAGACGTCCAGTCCTTCGCCCTGCGTGGTGTGCAGCGCGCGCACGACCAACTCCCTGCGAGAGGAGGTCGTCTTCTTGGCTGTCTTCATCTTGACGCTCTCATCTGTGCGGTCAGACCCTGCCAAAGTCGGCTGAACCGCTTCTGTTCGCAGGAGATCCGAGCTTCATCGCGCAGATAGCGCAGCAGTCTTGTGCTGCTACCCGAGTGGCGGCTCCACTCCGCTTCTAGTACCTTCAGAATTTCGTCATCGGTCATGCGCTGGCCCATCGAACGCTGTCGCCGCCGACGACTTGCCAGGCTTGTTGCCACGGCCTCATGAGCTTCCTCTAGCGGTCTATCCGTCGCCTGCAGAACTTCCACGAAGTGCCGCAAGGCGCGCTGAGCAAAGTCCGACTGCGTGCCTGCATAGCCTCGCACCGACTCTAGACGGTCGTCATAGGGCATCACACAGCCCTGCAGGTGATTCGGCAAACACTGGGCACCTGCGGCAGATGTGAAGATCCGCAGGGATCTGGCATTAGCGGGTGTGACCTGCGCTAGGTCATCATGCACCAATCGCAGATAGCCGCTGGGCAGCGCCAGTAGCGTCGGCGCCTTGGCAATTAACTTGGACAGAGGAGCCGGCGAAGTGTCGGTCAACGCGTTCCACCACTGTGCAGCACTTCTTTCTAAGGCTCTCAACCTGCGATCTAGATCCGTACCCACCGCGACAGTGCATTCATAGGCAGGGACGGGCTGGTCGTAGCGAATCAGACCCAGGCCTGCGGACACCACATACCAAGGAGCGTCCAGGGCTGCCGCGGCCGCCGCCGCGTCCACGATGGATCGCCCCTGGTAGAGGCTTTGGGCCGCTGTGTCGGAACTGGCCTTCCCGATCGCCCGACGCCACGCCTGCGCCAAACGAACCAGCGCGGCACACTCGGGCAGTTGTGCCACGTCCACGCGATCACGGCCAGCTTTTCGTTGGGTACAACTGGTGACGATGACAGCAGTTACGGTCACGGCGATTGAGGGCAGTAGGTGCAGTTGTTTTGGAGCTTCCAGTAGTGTACCGGATGCAGTTATTGTTGCTTCCGTGCGGCCCGGATCAAGCACTTATCTGGACCTACCAGCGGACGGTGCCTAGTGGCTCGATGTCGGCGGCCGCAACCTCCGCTTACACCATGACTGATTCACAGGCTTCCCAAGACGACGTTCTCGCGATCGCGACACAAAACCAGCGGGTCTGTTCGATGCCGCAGCCGTGGAACGGCGTGGCACGACAGCACGGCGATGGCAAAGGGCGTGCGGTTTCGGGAGCACATCGAGTGGGCCGCAAGTCACGGCGCCCTCGACGAGGTGCGCCAGTTCCTCGCGACACTTCCCGAGGATCAGTGGTTCCATCTCGGTGACTGACCCTTCTCAGTGCGCCTCGTGTTCACTTAGGCGGCACACATCCAGCAGGGTCAGTCCCGGCGCCAGGGACTCAATGCGTGCAGTGCACTCCCGAAGTCCGGGTCGAGTTGCGGCGCGTCGGGCATGCGCCGAGAAGTCTCGGTGTTCAACGCAAGTGCAGTAGCGCCTTCCAGTGGTGTCGCACCACCCAAGGTCGGCGCGGGCGAGTCCGACATGTTGGCTTGACTCTGGGGTTGTTCAGGCGTCCACCAGGGCTGGTTCGCGAAGTCGACGTTGGTTCCGAAAGTGTGCGCTGTGGCTGGTGGCGGCCGCGTCGGCCATGACATCCCGTCCGGGGTCGAGCCGGCACCGGTACCCACGGGTCCCGTATCGAAAAGCGCGAGCGGCGACCGGTCGCCCTTGTCATCACCCGTCGCATTCGTGCCCACATCCAGAAAGGAAGTCGGTCCCCAGATCGTACCGGCTGGGCGCTGCGGACCAGGTTGTCGCTTCTTCGAGAAGACAGCGGCTTTCAGGCGCGTCGACTTGGGAGGTGGGGGCTGTTGGGCTGGCAGCCGGGCCTCCTCGCCCGCCCGTGTTCGATCCGAGGCCTGTCGACGGCTGGTGGGTTCGATCTCGGTGCGGCGCTGAGGAGCATCACCTGTGTCGGCGCGAGATGAGTGCCGGCCGCCGTCAGAGGACGGGCCTTCGCGCAGGGGACGGCCGAGCTCGCGCAGTCTGAGTCTCAGGCGTTCCAGCAGGGAGTTCACCAATCGCCTCCTGACCTCGAGGTGGACGTCG